>JASJDS010000001.1 GCA_030065055.1 Calothrix sp. MO_192.B10 | reverse complement strand
CATCTGTTCGGTACGTTTGGTGTTTTACTCAACCAACTTCTGGTTAAAACCCCATACCCCAAGTGTATTGTCAGACTTGGATATATTCTATCACGGCGGATAAATTCGCGCTGCGCCACATCCCATGCCTGTTCGGCTTTAGCCGTTCCCGAAGGGTAGGACGTAGCAATGTAAATCTTTAAGAGATTTACATTGCTACTCATGGGCTTTGCGCTAAATTCTGTAAAATTGCTTGATAATGAATGTTGCACACAAATGCCAAAATATAGGGTTAAAGGTATTTGCCTTGGTATTATTTTGCATGACTCTTTACCAAATCGTGTGTTAGCTTAACAATGGCTTTGCAGCATCGCTCACCGTATTTTTAGCAGATGCACGATAAGATTCTCGAACAATCATCGCATTACAGTTGGAATGGCAGAAACACTATTTTTTAATGCTCTGCGGGAAGCCGTTGACGAAGAAATGGCGCACGACTCTACCGTATTTGTTCTCGGTGAAGATGTGGGACACTATGGTGGTTCCTACAAAGTAACTAAAGATTTATACAAAAAATATGGTGATTTGCGCTTACTAGATACCCCCATTGCCGAAAACAGTTTTACAGGCTTGGCAGTGGGAGCCGCTATCACTGGATTAAGACCAATAGTTGAAGGCATGAATATGGGGTTTTTGCTCCTCGCCTTTAACCAAATTGCGAATAATGCCGGGATGTTGCGCTATACCTCCGGTGGTAATTTTAAAATTCCGATGGTAATCCGCGGTCCAGGCGGTGTAGGTAAGCAATTAGGTGCAGAACATTCTCAACGCCTAGAAGCTTACTTTCAAGCTGTACCGGGGTTAAAAATTGTTGCCTGCTCTACCCCTTACAATGCCAAAGGGCTGCTAAAATCAGCCATCCGCGATGATAATCCAGTGTTATTCTTTGAACACGTACTACTGTACAACCTGAAAGAAAATTTACCATCACAAGAGTATCTCCTACCACTGGATAAAGCTGAAGTGGTGCGCTCTGGAAAGGATGTTACTATCCTTACCTACTCACGGATGCGACACCATGTTATGCAAGCGGTGAAAACTTTGGAAAAACAAGGTTACGATCCAGAGGTAATTGATTTAATTTCCCTCAAACCCTTAGATTTTGAAACTATTGGCACATCTATTAGAAAAACCCACAAAGTGATTATTGTGGAAGAGTGTATGCGTACTGGTGGTATTGGAGCAGAATTAACTGCCTCAATTAACGATCGCTTATTTGATGAGTTGGATGCACCGGTACTGCGGCTTGCTTCCCAGGATATTCCCACTCCTTACAATGGTGCTTTAGAGCGTTTGACCATTGTCCAGCCAGAGCAAATTGTCGAAGCTGTGGAAAAAATGGCGGCTTTAAGGGTTTAAAACCTTGGGGATGTTTAGATCCCCGACTTCTTTGAGAAGTCGGGGATCTGCTAATACTCAGAGGTAGGTAAAATTCATGGCACAATCCCTACAAAAACTATTTACATTTGATGAATTTTTAAAGTTTTTAGCAACACAACCGGAAAGCATTCGTTACGAATTGCACGATGGAGAGATCGTGAAAATGCCACAACCACTTGGCATACATGAACAAATAATTATGTTTTTATCAAGGATACTACTTTTAAAAATAGTAGAACTTGAACTTCTATATGATATAAGTAGTAAAAACGTTCTAGTTAAGCCGGAAAATAAACAATCAGGCTACTATCCAGACATTCTGTTACTGAATCAACAAAACTTAAAAAACGAACCATTATGGGAACAAGCATCGACTGTTAGTCAACCAGATTCAATTCCATTGGTGATTGAAGTAGTTAGCACTAACTGGAGAGATGATTATCATAAAAAGTTAGCTGACTATGAAGAAATGGGTATCCCAGAATATTGGATCGTAGATTATGTAGCTTTGGGTAGCAAGGAATTGATAGGCGACCCCAAACAGCCAACTATCACAATTTACTGTTTAAGTGATGAGGGTGAATATCGTGGTAAACAGTTTCGGGGAGACGACTGTATAGAGTCACCAACATTTCCAGATTTAAATCTAACTGCCGAACAAATTTTTTCAGCAAAGTATTGAATTTAAAATGTCCATTCGTGTTCCGGATCATCCAATGCAGCACGAACAGAACCTAAATTTGCCAAGTCTTTGAATGGACTGGATTTTGCTATTTCTGTGATGGAATTTAATGCATGGGCTAATTGCTCATTATTAGCAGATTCCATTGCGCGATCGACTAAAGAAAACAAAGAACGAAAGTTTTTAGCACGTTCATCAAAGGAGTTATCTAAATACTCCATCAGTAATTCTCGTTGAGCATTGATTTTGGCGATGGTTTCTTTTTCCAAAGCCTCAATTTTCCGTCGCTTTGTTTTTTCCTGTTCGGCAATTTGAAGATAATCTATGTATGCTGAAACCATTTGTTGAAGAGATTCAGCAGGGTTAATAAATTCCTTTAATCCCACAGTAGAAACTTTCTTGGCAGACACTACTAATTACCTCCCAAAGTGTGATACTTGGCTTGAATTGTTGCGGTAACAGGATTTAAATGCCCTTCACTATCCAAAATAGGAGTTTTCATTATTTCTGCCAGTACTTTGACTAAAAGTGCCACCTGTTGAAACTTGTTTGCATCCCTATTTTTATTAAAGGAAGGCAATGAATCAATTTCGTTTAGCCCTAAAAATGCACAGTTATTGATAGATTCTAATAAACTTTGTAACTCGTTAATTCGTCTTCTTACTTGCTGCATAAAGTCCTTTGCAGCTTCAATGGTAGCAATCTCTGTGTTTACCTTCGCTTCGTATTCTCGTGCTTTAGTTAAAGCTTTTTCTCCTTCACCAGCAATTACAAAACCACCAATTAGTACAGCAGGTCCAATAGTAATACCACCCAATACAAGAGAACCAAGTGCCATACCACCACCTCCAGCAGCTAGGGAACCACCACCAAGCCATGCTAGTGTTGCATTTGTAGCTGCTGCACCACTCAGTCCAGAAATTGCTGTTCCCGTACTTGCTACTCCTACCGAAGTAGCAAGACTCATTGCACCACTATATCCTGCTGTGGCTCCTGCTGTAGCTGCACCAATAGCCTTAGCACCACCTTTGAAAAACTGTTCAGCTTCTAATGCAGCTGTTTTATATTCTTTGATTTGCGGAATTGAAATACCATCAAGTCCCTCTAAAAACTCTTTTTCGCTTTGTTTTGCTTTCATACGATTACGCTCAATAAAATTAACAAAACGTCCAATAGTATGCTTCATAACTTCTAGTTGAAATTGACCATACTCTTCAGCCAGCTTGTTAGTACCTTCCCAGTATTCTTTTAAGTCTCTAACTGCATCTTCATGACGTTTTTGAGCGCGTTCACCAATTTCCTTTGCCTCATTCATGCCATAAATTCCAACGCCAGCTGCTCCCGCACCCACAACACCCGTACCAATGGCAATAGCACCCAAAATTAGTGGAATCATAATAAACTCCTGATTTTAATTACTGTTTTATGAACTACCGAGGATAGAGACTTATTGATATATTTCCCTGACCAACGAAAAAATGACCACATTTCTAGAAAAAACTCCAAAATTGGTACTTTTACCAGATTTGTTAAAATTTTATAAATGAGCTTAATCAAAAAGGCAACCAGTCTATGAATATAGTCATTTCTCTCAGCCCAGAAGTTGAAGCGCGACTCCGTAAAAAAGCTGAACAACAAGGACAAGATGTCAGCATTGTTGCGGCTGAACTACTTGCTAATGTTTTGGAATGGGAAACACAAGATTCACAAGAAGCGATCGCAGGTATTCAGCGTGGGTTAGATGATTTTGAAGCTGGACATTTCCGTTCTTTGGATGAGTTTTTTGAGGAACATAGATGAGGAATAAAATACAAAAATGCCCTACAGTGAATTTACTATCCGCAAAATAAAACAAGCTTTCGATTTAACCACCATAGAAAACGGTAGATTCTTCCCAGAAATTAATCCAATTCAACCTAGTAATACCCTCACTGATTTTTTAGCAGAAAGCCTACCTTTAGCGATCGCGACAGGAAGTGAAAAAGCGCGATCGGAATTAATTATTAGTCCCGTACTTGTAGAAGTCAGAAAAATTCTCCACAGAAAAATTAGCCTTTTCTCCGGTGCCGATTTTACTGTCGATTCAGCCGTTGGACTTAGTGGTGTATGTGATTTTCTCCTCAGCCGTTCACCAGAACAGTTAGAAATTGAAGCCCCGGTTGTAGTAATTGTAGAAGCGAAAAAAGCAGATTTAAATGTGGGAATTGGACAATGTATTGCGGAAATGGTGGCAGCTTTAAAATTTAATGAAATGAATAATCAGCCTATTACCACTGTTTATGGCAGTGTGAGTAATGGAACTGCTTGGAGATTTCTCAAATTAGAGGGGAAAACGGTAACTATTGATTTGACAGATTATCCACTTCCTCCAGTGGAACAAATTTTAGGATTTTTGGTGTGGATGATGCAGTCAGGATAATAAAGAAGCAGGGGAGCAGAGGAGAAGGTGAGTAAATATTAATCTAAAATCTCAAATCTAAAATCCAAAATTGGTTATGATAGCGTTTGTCGCAGTGAATGATGCTATGCAAAGACAGCGAGCGCTATTAGGTTTAATTTTAGTTTTGATCATTGCCTCAGTGACGGTAATTGTCAGCCCCTTTTTCCCTTTGGAGTTAGGGCTGGACTTGAAAGGTGGCTCCCAATTGACAATTCAAGTAAAAACCACGGAGGAAATCACAAAAATCACCCAACGAGAACTAGAGGCGGTGCAGAAGGTGGTAGAAGGTAGGATTAATGCCTCCGGAGTGTCAGAACCATTAATCCAAGCAGTGGGTGAAGACCAAATTTTAGTCCAACTACCTGGTGTGGATAACCCAGAAGAAGCGGAACGCCGACTCAAAGGTACGGCACAGTTGGAATTTCGCCAGCAAAAACCCGATACTGAGGCAAAAATATTTGCCCTGCGGACATTAAGAGCGCAGTTGCAAACTAAACAGCAGGAATTAATCGCCAAGAAGAATGAGGCAAATCCAGAAGAAGTTGCCAAAAATAAAGCAGAATTAGAGAAAAATAAACAAGAAATTAAAGAACTATTTGCCAGTACAGAACCACCCCTAACTGGTAAATTACTCAATGATGCCATTGGCGAACCCACCCAAGGTAGTAACTGGAATGTTGCCCTGCGCTTCAAACCCAAGGGTGGCGAATTATTTGCCAGTTTAACCAAACAACTTGCTGGTACGGGTCGTAGTATTGGTATTTTTCTCGACGATGAATTAATTAGTTCCCCCACCGTAGGACCAGAATTTGCCACCGCAGGAATTACCGGTGGCTCGGCGGTAATTACTGGTAGATTTACAGCCCAGGAAGCACAGGATTTAGGTATCCAGCTTAAAGGTGGTTCCTTACCCCTACCCGTGGAAGTTGTAGAAATCCGTACCGTTGGTGCAACCTTGGGACAAGACAGCATTCAACGCAGTATCTGGGCAGCTTTAGGCGGTCTAGTGTTAGTCTTAGTATTCATGATTGTTTACTATAGGCTACCGGGAATAATCGCTAATCTATCCCTGATTATTTACTCCCTATTCACTTTGGCTTGTTTTATGGTAGTGGGCGTTACCCTGACATTACCAGGAATCGCTGGTTTTATTCTCAGTATTGGCATGGCTGTGGATGCCAATGTATTAATATTTGAACGGACACGGGAAGAATTACGCGCAGATAAATCCCTATATCGTTCCGTGGAATCTGGCTTTTACCGCGCCTTTTCCAGTATTTTAGATAGCAATGTCACCACCCTCATTGCCTGTGCCGCCCTATACTTTTTGGGTTATGGTTTAGTCAAAGGCTTTGCTGTTACCTTGGCTGTAGGTGTGGTCATTAGTATGTTTACAGCTATTACCTGTAGTCGCACATTCATGTTTTTGGCAATATCCATTCCTAACTTACGGAAAAAAGAACTTTTCTGCCCCAACCTGACCACTTCTAAGAAAACAGAGGTGGCACAATGAAACTACATATTAATAAATGGCGATCGCTTTGGTGGGGTGTTTCTGTCACAATTATTTTGGCCGGTATCATCTCTATGGTGGTTTCTTGGCAAACCAATGGTTATCCCCTACGCCCCAGTTTGGATTTTGTGGGCGGTACTCGACTGCTGTTGGAACGGGATTGTAGTAATGCCGCAAACTGTAATAAACCCATCGATATTAATGTCGTTCGGGATGTAGCCAAAGAGCAGGGTTTGGGTGATAGCAGTATCCAAATTATTGCGGATAAGGAAACTGGTAAAGACAATGGGGTATTAATACGCACAAAAACCCTAGATGTAGACAAGCGTACCCAACTGCAAAATGCCCTGAGTGAAAAAATAGGTTCCTTCGACCCAAACAAAAATCAAATTGATACCGTTGGTCCAACCTTAGGACGACAGTTGTTTACAACTGGTATAACTGCTCTTGGGGTTTCTTTTATCTGTATTGTTATTTATCTTGGTATTCGCTTCCAGTGGGATTACTCAGCTTTTGCGATTGTGGCAACTTTCCACGATCTAATTATGACAGTGGGTATTTTCTCCATTTTTGGCTTGTTATTCAGAATGGAAGTTGATAGCCTATTTATCGTCGCCCTATTGACAATTACCGGATTTTCTGTTAATGACACTGTAGTTATTTACGATCGCATCCGAGAGAACGTCAAAACCCATGAGAATGTTTCTTTTAATGAGATTGTCGATGATGCAGTTAACCAAACTCTTGCCCGATCAATCAATACTACCTTAACCACCTTACTAACCTTAGTTGCCATTTTCTTGTTTGGTGGCGAAACCTTAAGAAACTTTGCCTTGGCACTGATTATTGGTTTTACTATGGGCGCTTATTCCAGTATTTTTATTGCCAGCACTCTCTTAGCTTGGTGGCGAGAACGGAAAGGAGAACCAAATATTACCCAGACAGCAGAATCCATTGATGCATCTGTGGATAATTCATAAACTATGTATGAAAACTCCCAGAAATAAATTATCCAATTTCACGCACTCGAACTACTGGCTTTACTTCCTCTGCTCCTTCTGCTCCCCCTGCTCCCTCTCCCAGCCATGAATTCACCAGAAAAATTTTCCTCGACAGATAACAACATGGCAAGTAGCGATTCTAGCTTTGCTCAACAAGTGCAAAGGCTACATCGTTTGACAGTATATGGCAGATGGCTGCTTGTTTGCTTTTTTTGGCTGACCATTGCTCCATTGTCCCTATGGGGTATCAGGGAAGAAATTTTTCTGTGGCGACAATACTTTACTTGGGTAGCACTACGATATACACTTGCCTACCATCCCTTATCTACCCTGGGCTTCGCTATTTGTATCGGAACAACAACAGCGGTTTTGATTTGGCAAAGCCGTAATATCCTCTTTGGAATACCACAAAGCGAATTAAAACGCTTAGAACAAAAGGTTTGCCAAATTCGTCAACAAGGAGAAAGCCATCCCCTGTGGAAATGGATTTGGTGAACTACCTCACCGCACAGGCGGATGGGGCTTCTGTACTCATAGGGGAGTGCCAAAGCTTAGACTTTCGTCCCAACTTTGGTCTTACCTCCCCTCCTACAGCAGAGACGGCTGAACCATCCGTCTTTAGCATTCTAATACCCTCTGCTCTAATATTTATCGCTGCGTTCCCATCTCTGTCATGGTGAGTACCACAGTGAGGACAAGTCCACTCCCTCACATCTAATGGCATCTCGCCCACTTGATAGAAACAATTAGAGCAAAGCTTGGAACTATTAAATATAGAAATTTAAAATTGAAAACTGTTTATGATGTTTATGATGTAAACTAGTCAGACTTGTTTTTTTGAAAAAAACAGTTAACAATAATTTATATAATCCGGCAACTGGGTTAATTATATGAATAATGCTCAGATTTTATTTAGCGATCGCAAATCAGAAATAGACCTAAAGCAATTGCAAAAATTATTTAATTTGGCAGCTTTTTGGGCAAAAGACCGTTGTTTAGAGGATCTGAGCATCGCCATTGCTAACAGTAACCCCGTAATTGGAGTCTGGAATGGAGAACAACTGATTGGTTTTGCCAGAGCTACTTCCGATGGTATTTATCGTGCCACTATTTGGGATGTTGTAATTCACCCAGAGTATCAAGGTAGTGGATTAGGTAGTAAATTGGTGGAAACGGTTTTAAGCCATCCCTGTGTACATCGGGTAGAACGAGTCTACTTAATGACGACTCACCAGCAGCGATTTTATCAACGCATTGGTTTTCAACAAAATTCCACCAGCACCATGGTTTTGTACAACCAATCTAACTTAGATTCTCTGAGCGTTGGAGAAATTCATCTTCAGGAAACCCTTGAGGGATAGAAATTTGTAATCTGGTAAATTCATTAGCTTTCTCTGTGATGGGATAAGGCATGATTTCTAGCCCACCCCCCATAACAGATAAAATGGTATGACTCATCAATAGTCTCATTCCGGGCGAAACTTCTGCCTCTTGGGATATATCAGGGGTAGTTATGGCTGTGTCATCGAGCAAATTGATGGGTTCACTCCCAGGAATACTATCTTTGGGAACATCTAGCCAGATATAAACCACATTTGCGTCACTATTAACTTGGGTAGAGATATTAATGCTGCCTTCTTCCATGTTCAGGATGGAAACATCTACCAAATTCACCAATACTTGTCGTAACCAATGGGAATCAGCCAAAACAAAAGTGTCTGTGTCTGGAAGTATTACCTGTAAGGGATAGTTACGATTTTCTGCCAGCATATAGATGACTTTATGAACATCCTCTAATAGCTGAGTCAGAGGTAGAGACTGAATATTTAATTCATTAGTACCATGTTCTGTTCTGGCAATGAGGAGAATTTCATCAATTAACTTCAATAATTTTAATGCTCTCTCGTGAGCTTGATTAATAAATTCTCGCTCTTCCTCCGGGTTATCGCATAAATCTGACAAAATTAATTGATGCAAGCCAATCAACCCATTCAGAGGAGAACGCAGCACATGGGTAATCCTAGCCAAAAATCCTGACTTAAATTGGCTCATTTCCCTTGCCATTTGATAAGCCAGTTGGGTGTGCTGCATCTGCTCCATTAATTTTGATTCATGGTTCCTATCCACGGATAGTTCTGAAGATGAACTTGCAATACCCTTAGAGGTTCCAATCATCCGCTGACAAATTATCCCTAGTATTATTCCTGCTCCTAGATGTACCCAATTACTCCAATTCATATATTTGATAATTATCAACTTATTAATCGACCATCAAGGTGTAAAGTAAAGTTCCAAATTTGCTTATTGTTCAGAACTTATACTTCCCCAGCATATACGGATACAGATTTACTAATATCAGTATCATAAATGTATTTCAATTACTATTTACGCTCAGTATAAGCCTCATGCTTATTCCGAATATTTAGATAAAATATTGCTTTAGGTAAATTAGTAATATTTGTAACGTGATAATTATAACTTTATTTTACCTTGTCGTAAAATCTGCCAATTTTGATCTTTCCATTGGGCAACAGTAGAAGCTAAACCACTACCCTGGAACTCCCGATCTCCTGCCATCGCCTTGAGAACAAGAACTTGAGGAAAAGTAGCAGCAATTTCCGCCATAGTTTGTAAAGCTGCTTGCCCCGATAAATTAGCACTGGTAGTTGCCAGAGGTCCTGTTTGTGCCAAAATTTGTTGAGCGATCGCACAATCAGGAACGCGAATACCAATGGTAGTAGGGTTGATTGGATTCATCGCTGTAGGCACTCGTTCTGAAGCTGGTAATACTAAAGTTAGTGCCCCTGGCCAGTATTTCTCTGCTACTTGCTGCCAAATTACATACTCTTCATCACTTCCCCAGACAAAAGGCCACAGATCCTTAGCACTAGCAGCCATCAGTATTAAAGGTTTATTCTGACTGCGCTGCTTGGCAGCAAAAATTAACCCTGCTTGTTCCGGTAAACTAGCCAAGGCAGGAACAGTATCAGTAGGGAAACTAACTAACTTACCAGCGCGCGCGCCAGCGACTAATTCAGCAATACTAACTTGGTTCATGGAGTGGGGGAGTTCGGAGTTCGGAGTTCGGAGTTCGGAGTTCGGAGTTCGGAGTTAGAATTCTTCCCTCTTTCCTTCCTTCCCTCTTTCACTCCTTCCCAACTTGGGCAATGGCAAAACGTTCAATTCCCTCTAAGTCAGGATGAATTTGAATATTATAGTAGCTTCCTTGATTTTCTAATAATTGTCTTACTATTTCAGCTTGTCCAGCCATCATTTCAATTAGCCATAACCCACCCGGACGTAAATAGGTGGGAGAAACATTAATTAAATGGCGAATACAATCTAAACCAGATTCCCCACCATCTAAAGCCATATGAGGTTCGTGCCTTACTACCTCCGCTTGTAGCTCTGGGAGAATCCCACTAGGAATGTAGGGTGGATTAGATACCATGCCACTAAACTGCCCTTTAAGAAAGTCTAAAGGCTGCCACCAAGAACCCTGGTAAAAATGAATACGTTCTGTTAAGCCGTAATTATCCGCATTTTTTTGGGCGATCGCCAAAGCATCTTTTGAGCGATCGATAGCATGAATAGTAGCCTTGGGAAAGGCATCTGCCAGTCCCAAGGCAATGGCACCACTACCCGTACCTAAGTCAACCCAATGTCCTCGATCTAGCTGTAAACTTTCTCCGACTGATTGGACAGTTGTCACCGCTAAATCAATTAAACACTCAGTTTCTGGTCTGGGAATTAACACCGCACTAGAAACCATAAGGTTAAATTGTCGCCACGGAGTAATTCCTGTAATGTACTGTACCGGCAAACGTTCATCTAATCGTCTGCGCCACAGCACCTCTAATTCTTCTAAGGGTAATTGCAACTCAATTTGCGACCAATCTTTAAAAGATTGCAAACTGATTGCTAAACGGTCTAAACCAGCGACTTCTTGTAATAACCAGTCAACTTCGTAGGGCGAAACATCAGCAGCTCTCGCTGCTTGAATAGCTTGATTTCGCCACTGCCAAAGTTGTAAACCAGAAACGAAGGATTGTTTTTCTGCCATTCCTTAACGCTTAGGCTTTGGAGGCTGGGCACTATTACTTCTTTGCAACTGATTAATATATTGCAAACTATCGGAAGGTGCCACTAAAACAACGTTATTCAACCACTTATCATTTTTCTTGCGTAACACAGCGATCACGCCATCAATATCCCCAACCTCTACTTTGGCTTTGGGGTACTGCTTTTTCACTCGTTGTAATAACCCTTGGGCATCTTTTTTGCTAAAGTACAGTGGAATTATCTCTTTGTTATCAGACTTACGCTTCACAGATACATACCCTTTCCCTTCTGCACTAATCATAAACAAGGGCACACTGAAAAATTTCTCAACTTTTCTCCCTTGCTGCTTTAGCAAAGCTATTGCTCCTTTAACCTCTTCTTGTCCGGGCTGAAAAGCAAATTTGAGGCTATTTGGATCTTTGGCATTTTCACGAAATTTTTTGTAAATATCCCCTAATCCCACAGCTGTGACCCGTAGTTCCTTTATCATTGCTGCCATTTTTGGATCTTGGGTTTTTTGTTTCCGCAACTGCTCCATAAAAGCCTGAGCTTCTCGACCATTCATAAACACCTGAGTAAAAGGAGCACCTTTTTTGCCATCTTTACCTGGTAAACGACGAGTCAATGGCAAACCCCTATTATTGGTAATCAAAAAACATGGAGTATCATTCAATTTTTTGATCACTTCTGCTTCTGACAATGCTAGCACTGGGGTGCTAATGATCGAGACTGGTGCTAATAGAGTTGCTGTCGCTAAACCTAATGTTGTACCCCAGCGAACAAATGATTTCATGACTGCTCCTAGCATTAATACTTTTATCAAGTCAGACAAATTATCAGATTTTAGATATGTACGGAACTAACTAATTGTAGTTATTGTATGGTCTTCAGCAATTTGTATTGTTGTTTTTGATTCATTATCGCCTTGCTGTCAAACTATGAAGTCCTATTAGATGCTGAGATTTATTAATCCATAATCTATTTTGACTTCAGGTTTGATTCCCTTGTGGGCATTTTGCCGCAACTACACTCCTGACCTATTCATGTGCCCTATATATAATCCAGGGCGAACAATGTCATTTTATTCTCTTTTTACATGATGAATGACTTTATCAAAGACTAAACTGTTCCATTTTCTACTCCTGATTTTTAGTATATGAATATACTAAGTATATTTGATTTATTGGTAAGCAAAAATTTTGAATGCTTATTTCAGTGAGTATACGGTGGTAATATACAAAAATTTAATATCTTTTAATTAATAAATTATAGTACCATTTAATACACACATAACCCACCTCCTTACTGGACTTTCCTTACTCAACAGCCTTTTCCAGCTTTAATATTTTTTTCTTATGGTACCGATAATAGGGAGCATCCCAATGTTTGAAAAATATGCGGTAATGGGAGCCGGAAAGCTCCCTTTGCATACAAAGCGGGCTTTCCGTCCCGCACTACAAACTTAAACATTTGGGATGCTCCCCCGATAATAAGCCCTAGATATTTTAAAAATATCTAGGGCTGAGAAAATATATCGGGATGACAGGATTTGAACCTGCGGCATCCTGCTCCCAAAGCAGGCGCGCTACCAAGCTGCGCTACATCCCGTAGTTAAAAAGTGCAGGATTGCGATCGCATCCAAAGCATAGGAAATTGGTTGGTTATATTTGGCTAGATAATTGAAAACAATTTTTACTAGCCAACTCACCTACCCTTTATTTCCAGCACTGCCCCCTATTATATCACAATGGAACCAATTGTGTTAAGAATTTTAAATAACTTATATACTCAGTTATTTTTTTTTGGCATAAGTAGTTGCTCAATGTGGATACCAAAACATTCCCTTAATTCCTTCAGGATCTGGCATAAAACCTAAATTTCGATAAAATTCAACAACATGAGGGTCTGCAAACAGGGTTACATTACTAATTTCTTCACTCCTCAGTTGTTTGAGAACATATTTCATCAACGCCTTGCCCAATCCTTTACTTTGGAATTCTGGATGAACGACCACATCCCATATGGTGGCATTGAAGGCGTGATCTGATGTAGCACGGGCAAAACCGATAAGTCGTTTTTGAGTACCCCGTACTTGCCACATGGAGGCAACTAAAAAACTATGCTCAATGGCTTTTTTGACTTTACGTAGGGGGCGACGGGACCAACCAACAGCATCGCATAGTTCTTCTAGCTCATACAAATCTATCTCTCGCTCCGTACTAAAGACGATACGAGTACTAACTTTACTATTAGCTGTGGCATCTACTTTCTGTTCTTCAAAGAATGTATTTTTATTGGTAGCCGCAGCTTCGGGATTACTAAACCAAGCTTTCCAAAAACCCATGCCAATGTGGTTCGGGTAGTATAACTGAATCCGTTTCTGTTGAAAGAGTATGAAGCAACATCTTACTGAGCTATCTATACTGTTATTTCTCCCACACAAGAATAAATTCCTGTGATGAGAATTTCAGTGCTAGTGGCTCAGTAGTGGGTTGATCTTACATCAATCATCTTCAACTTTAGCACTTTGTTGTAGAAACTAGGAGAAATTCAGCAAACATCTCAAATTTAATCGTGAATTATAAATAAGATTGAGGTGGATAGGCATAATTAAGTGTTAAATTGAACCTCACTCCCATCTTCTTTCCTACCTGACACCGAAGCCATTCAGTATCTAGGGAAGGAAAAGGTTACATTTAGGGGGGTGAGGTTTTATCATCCTAGCGAGAAGACCCCAAGTGAAGCGCGAGCGGAACTTAGGTGTCAACTCTTAATTTTGATTTGATAGATTGTTCACTAGGGCGTATTTTTAAACCCCTAAAACCTGCACTTCGTGCCCCTTTGCCAACAGGCTATAGACACCGAAGGCGACTGCTTGTAGAGTAGCCCACAGGCTACACCATCAAAGCCTTCATTTTCCGTAGTCCGCATATGCGTCTACCCTACGGAAAGCCCTTTGGGTTGCACCACTTGCTTGATGCCGGAAAACCCGTCCACCGCAGTGGCTTATCGTTCCGCGTCTAAGGTACGTGTAGCCGCACCCTTTTAGAGATACTATTGGCGAATAGTAGGTTTGACCCCTCACTAGGCTCAAAGTTAGGGATTATTGGAATAATTTGGACTTGGTTTTTTCCCTACTCCCCTGCTCGGGTGCCCCCTGGGGCCAAAGAGGGTGATACCCCTGAATGACCAACAATATCCTTGAGGGTGACGGTGAGTTTGAAAACAGACTTAGTCTTACCTCTCCCCTAAACAATGACTTCTGGTTTAAAATCTTCAACATTGGAACTTTTAAAGCGGTTTAATCGCTCGTTCCCCCAATTTTATGAACAATTTGTCAGCAGTGAAATTCAACTGCAAAATTTGCGTCTGGCTTACCGTCTTTACAAACTTCAGCAGGCTGTAATTGAGTTTAAACCGGAAGGTAATAAAAGTGCTTTACACTTTGCTTACCGTAATCAGTCTTTCCTGTTGAGCGATGTTTTTGGAGTACTGGCAGCTTATGGTTTGACTATCCATAGTCTCAGCTTATATGGTCAAATCCGCCCACCAATGTTAGTTTTTGTCAAATTGGTAATTTCTCGCGGTGGTAAGGCATTGACGGAGAAAACTGCGGAGAATGTCTGTCGTGCCATTCGCGAAGCTTTAGGGGGAAGTTTTGAAGTCGAAGAAATGCTGGCGGTAGAATTTAATCTGGATTCGGGCTTAGAGCAGATCGAAACTGAATTTTACGTAGATCCGGTTTTTCACTTACCAGCTTTAGTAATTGAGGCAGATAATCAGCCTGGATTATTCTACAAAGTTATGTACGCTGTTTGGCAGGAGGACCTTTTGGTTGTCAATGCTAATTTATTGGTTTGGAGAGGGCGTACCCGTTTGATTCTTTATTTATTGGGACCCAATGAAAGTTTAATTCCTGAGTATCTGGGTCATAAAATAGCTGAAGGAGTAGGACAAAGGTTGAAAAGTTAAGTTATGACGCACGGTTCGCCCATTTTTTTTGAAGTTAGAGAAATTGATCAAACGAATACCCCGCCCTTTAAGGGCGGGGTTTATCCCTATAAATAACGTGAGAATAGGGATTTGGAGGACATCAGGTTTTTTGTTGGTGGCATTTGGAGGCAAAATTAATACGCCCACTTGCGCTCACAATCTAAATCAAACGCTAAAACCCTGATTATTTCGTTCTGCATTTTTCCTAACTCGATTTCAAATGGGCGAACCGGTAGTTATGAACTAACAATTGAAAATTTCTCATTCTCACCTCTAAATTTTGAATTCTTGTCTCTTCAGTTGTATAGCTCCTAAAGGGTAGGATAGAAGTATGGCAAGCATAGAAATATTGGGTGTTCCCCACGCATACGAACTGACAACTCCCACTTCTTACCCCCTGACTTTGGTGTTTATCCACGGTTGGCTCAATAGCCGTAGATACTGGGAACCTGTGATTTCTCGATTGTCAGAAAGTTTCCAGTGCTTATCTTACGATTTGCGCGGTTTTGGCGAATCTCAGTCTCAATTAAAAACTGATTTTAGTTGCAAACAAGCTGATTTGCCGGTAAGCACCAGTTATGATGCTATGGTTGCTCATCCTTTTAGTTCTCCCTACACACCGGCCAATTATGCCTGTGATTTAAAAGTTTTGTTACACCAATTAGATATTGATAATGCTTGGTTAATTGGTCATTCTTTGGGAGGGACTATCGCCTTGTGGACGGCTGCTGAAATACCGGAGTTGATTCATGGTGTGATTTGTGTAAATTCCGGGGGTGGTATTTATCTCAAGGAAGCTTTTGAGCAGTTTCGCATGGCAGGACAGCGGTTTTTGCAAATTCGTCCTCGTTGGTTGTCACAAATACCTTTAATTGATTTGCTATTTGTGAAAAATAGCGTAGCTCGCCCTTTAGAACGTCATT
The DNA here is from genome assembly GCA_030065055.1 of Calothrix sp. MO_192.B10. Lineage (GTDB taxonomy): Bacteria > Cyanobacteriota > Cyanobacteriia > Cyanobacteriales > Nostocaceae > Calothrix_A. Next base: position 117,088 of record JASJDS010000001.1, on the reverse strand, counting down.
GGGCGCGTCAACGGGTAATTGATTTTGTAGTTGCCGATCCTGAAGCAGCTTTAGGAACCTTATTAGATTCAACCACAGAAGAACAAATTAACCATTTACCTCAATTAGTTTCTCAATTAAAGCAACCTGTATATTTTTTGGCAGGTGCTAATGATAAGGTAATGGAACCCAAGTATGTTCGTCATTTAGCCAGTTTTCATCCTCTATTTGATTACAGTGGTGATAATGCGATCGAAATTCCTGATTGCGGTCATTTGGCGATGTTAGAACAACCAGATGCTGTTGCTAATCATATTCGTTCTCTGGTTAATCAGCATGAATTAGAAGTGAAAGAAGGAAGGAGGGAAGGAGGGAAGGAGTGAAGGAGTGAAGGAGGGAAAGAGGGAAGGAGGGAAGGAGTATAGTACTTTTGAATGCTTGACTGACGCGCAGCGTTACTAATGTTGATACAGTTCCATTACCCGATTTAAGGTAAGGCGAGAATGTACGCTTAAGTTGAGGGGGGAGGTGTGTCCTTGATGAAAATGCTCGGCGGCGGCACAACCAATCATGGCGGCGTTATCTGTACAAAATTTGAGGGGGGGGAAGAGAACCCGTAAATTATGACTAGATGCTGCTGTTTGTAGGTGTATCCTTAAGGCACTGTTAGCAGCTACACCACCACCCACAGCTATGGTTTCTAATCCATAATCTAAGGCACAGGCGATCGCTCTTTTTGTCAGTGCCCTAGCTACGGTATCCTGAAAGCTAGCCGCAATATCTGCTACTGGCAAAGTATTACTTTTGACTTCTAACTTCTGTACCAGCCGTAATACTGCTGTTTTTAATCCGCTAAAACTCGCGTCATAGGGATGAAATCCGCCGTTGGGTAAAGAAATTTTGCCTTCAGGTAGAGCAAAGGCTTTGGTATTTCCCTCTTGTGCCAGTTTGTCAATTATTGGTCCCCCTGGATAGCCCAGCTGCAACAGCCGCGCTACTTTATCAAAGGCTTCTCCAGCAGCATCATCACGGGTTTGCCCTAAAGTTTCATATTCGCCACATTTTTTGACGTGAATTAAGCTGGTATGCCCCCCAGAAACCAATAAACTTAAGAAAGGTAGCTCTAAGGTCGGTTCGCTCAAATAGGTGGCGTAAATGTGACCTTCCAGGTGATGTACTCCCAAAAATGGCTTGTTGTGTACCATCGCTAAAGTTTTTGCCGCAGTTGTACCTACTAAGAGGGCTCCCACCAAACCAGGAGCACAAGTAGCAGCGATCGCATCTATTTCTTTCCAACCTAATTTTGCCTCTGATAGGGCTTGGGCGATCGCTGGATTGATGGTTTCTAAATGTTGACGGGATGCTACCTCTGGCACCACCCCCCCATAACGCTGATGGATTAAGATTTGTGAAGCCACTACGCTGCTACAAACTTGACGATTCTTTACAATCGCCACAGCAGTCTCATCACAGCTAGTTTCAATTGCTAATACGGTTGCCATTACAAGATTAATGCGACATTTTAAATTAGAACTTGTTTGAGAAGCTTTAACTTTTATTTACTTAAACTTTACTGGTTTCCCTGGCAAGAGTATGATGGCTTGGAAGTTATATCAATGAAAAGCTGTACAAGCCGCTTCTTTCTTGTACAAAAAACTTTTTGTTTCGTAATACAAGGAAACAATTTCATGCGTCGATTGTTTGCTGTTATTTTAGCACTTTGTCTCTGGTTTAATTTCGCCCCTCCGGCACAGGCTTTGGGGGCTGAACTTGTACCCTGTAGCGAATCTCCTGCTTTCCAGGAGCGTGCTGCTAATGCCCGTAACACCACCACAGACCCCATGTCTGGGAAAAAGCGTTTTGAGCGTTATTCCCAGGCTCTCTGTGGACCAGAAGGACTACCACACTTAATAGTTGATGGTCGCTGGGAACGTGCAGGTGACTTTATGATTCCTGGTTTGATGTTTCTCTACATCGCTGGTTGGATTGGTTGGGTAGGTCGTGCTTACCTAATTGCCATCAGAAAGGGTAGTGATGCTGAACAGAAGGAAATTCAAATTGATACCGGTTTGGCACTGCCCATTATGTTCTCTGGTTTTGCATGGCCTGCTGCTGCTATTAAAGAATATCTTTCTGGAGAGCTAACCGCCAAAGATTCGGAAATTAATGTTTCCCCACGCTAATCGACTTTTGTACACTCACTGGTTTTGGAGATTAATTCATGGACAAGCAAGGCGCTTTTGTTAAGTTTCTTTGCACCGCACCAGTAATCACTACCATTTGGATGTTTATCACCGCTGGTATTTTGATTGAATTTAATCGCTTTTTCCCAGATTTACTTTTCCACCCACTGTAAACCGGGAAAAAGCCATTTGAGAATGTGGATTAAATCAAGATGCTGCTAGAAATGGGTAGGTAAATTAAACCCTATTAGCTACCTATGAAAGCCGTAGTATCTTTTAAGCGGGCAATAACAATATGCCTTAAAACTCGTGGTGCTGCCATCAGCATCCGAGTTTTTTACCTTCAAACAAAAACAATAATTTAATTAATTATTTTTAACATTAGTGATTATAAAATCAATGTGGCGACAATTATTATTATTATGAAATAATGCTGATACTTTATTGAGAGGCAATACAAAATATGGTGCAAGTAGATGCATCCAAAGACCTAGCCAGCGATCCCAGAAACCGGGAAGTAATTTCCGCAGCAGGGCGAGACCCCCAAATAGGGAACCTGGAAACTCCAGTTAATGCGTCTCCCCTGACCAAATGGTTTATTAGTAATTTACCTGCCTATCGCCCTGGTTTAACACCATTCAGAAGGGGTTTAGAAGTTGGCATGGCTCACGGTTACTTTATTTATGGACCATTTTTGTTATTAGGTCCTTTACGCAATGCTCCTAATGCTAGCTTGGCTGGTTTATTAGAAGCTGTTGGCTTGATAATTCTGCTCACGGGGGCTTTATCTTTATATGCCAATAGTAACCCATATAAACCACATCCTAATGTAACTGTACCTAATCCACCTATGGATGCTTTTAATTCCAAAGAAAGCTGGAATAATTTTGCCAGTGCTTTTTTGATTGGTGGTATTGGTGGCGCGGTTACAGCCTTCTTCTTATGTAGCAATTTGGGGCTGATTAAAGGTCTAATTGGCTAGTCACTCAGAGTTTTACCATTGAATATATTGTGGGTTAGGTATTGTATTTATAGTATCTAACAAACAATTAACACAAAGGAGATCGGGGTTTGTAATCCTGTTTCCTTTGTGTATTCTTATCTGTCTGATAAAAATTGCTTAGGTAGTTACACCATCTGATGGCTCAAATAAGGCTGTTTCAATGGCATGGAGGGCAGAATCCAAATCATCATTGACGATTTGTAAATCAAATTCATCCGCAGCCTGAATTTCTGCCTGAGCGCGTAATAAACGGCGAGCGATCGCAGCTTCAGAATCCTGTTTGCGACCGCGTAATCTGTTTTCTAGCTCGTCTAAAGATGGTGGTAAGATAAAAACGCTCAATACTTGGGGAAAGGCTTGACGAATTTGCCTAGCTCCTTCCACCTCAATTTCTAACACCACCGACTTGCCAAGATTAATCTTATTGATTACAGCTTGACGGGGGGTACCATAGCAGTTACCAGCAAATTCTGCCCATTCTAAAAATTCTGACTGCGCTACCAATTGGTCAAATTCGCTACGGTTGATAAAGTAGTAATCCTTGCCATCCACTTCTCCTGGGCGGGGAGGGCGAGTCGTAGCGGATACTGAATAATATAATTCTGGATGTCGCTGGAGTAGCGATCGCATTAAAGTCCCCTTACCAACACCACTAGGTCCGGTGAAGACAATCAGTCTTCCAGGAGACAGAACTTTTTCAGTAGTAGCACCACTCTGGCTAGAGAAAGCTTGTATCATCCACTCAACCTGTAAATCACTAATCAATCAGGAGTTATCCCTTAGTCAGAATTGTAGCTAGGTTAATAGATAACTCTGATATTCAGATATTACTGCGGATAGAGAGAAAATAAAGCAGTTGTATTAACTAAATAATAAATCATTAAATAAGTCATCATCTAACACCTCTGGTGGAGACATCCGCTACAACACTTTGTCGTTATATAGGAGGCGGCGTTTCCTCTCGCCGCTACACCTGGAAGGTTAGCGGGAGTCTCCACGCCGAAATTAGATGAATTAATAATGAACTTAACCAATGAATGGTTAATTATCTACAGCATGGTGTTCACGGGCAATGACAAAACGGTTTGCGACCGTTTCCGGTTGAATTGCTGAGAGAACTACATGACTGGAATCGGTAATAATTACAGCCCGAGTCCGACGACCATAAGTTGCATCGATCAGCTGACCTTTCTCCCGTGCATCAGTGATGATGCGTTTAATCGGTGCTGACTCTGGACTGACAATGGCAACTACTCGGTTGGCAGATACTATGTTGCCGAAACCGATGTTGATTAGCTGAATGTCCATAAAAAAACTGATGCCCAATGCGGTATGAGATAGGTAGAAACGCGACTAATCGCGTTTTTGTTCTGTAAAGAACTATATTCCCATGTTATCCATAAAAAATTGGAGTTACAACGATTTAACTAACGTTAGTAGTAGTTTTTAATCATAACTGCTGTTTTATAACTAATTATCAAGGGCGTGGATGAAAAATCTATCTAGAGATATAGCTTTTTTTATCTGATATGAATTATGTAACGATTAAGTTAAGTTAAGTGAAGAAACTAATACTGACTATAAGGAAATCCAATAAATAAATTATCAAACAAATGTGTGGGAGAGTCATTTCAGTTATCAGTTAGCCTCCTCCGGAGGAGCTACGCTAACAGTTAGCCTCCTGCGGAGGAGCTGCGCTAACAGTTACCCCATCGATGAATCGAAGGGCTAATGAGAACAAGGAAAACATTTTTGACTCTCCACGGATAAATCCACACGGCTTGTATCCAGTTTATTTTTCGGTCAGGAAAAGTAAGTAATAAGTGATAAGTAATAAGTAATATAGCGGTTCCCAATACTTGGCAGTTAGGCACTTACAGATAATAAAATGTCCCACCGTCGGTGTCGCCCGGTAGGGCGACACCCCCATATATAGTGCTACGCGCAAGTCAAAAGTCAAAAGTCACGCATTTTACTGCTCATAGGTTTGCTGCGTTCAACAATGTCCTAACGTATATGCGTAGTGCTATATCTCGGTTTTGCCCAGAATAAAAGTAAAACGGTGGGATATTTTATTTGTTGGATCTCCCTTAAGGGAAAAAGGGAAAGAAAAAACCTTTTCCCCAAACCAAATTCACTCCGCATCAGCAGGTGCCCACTAATTGCCCCCTTCTGTCTTCTGTCTCCTGCTTCCTGACTGATTCAAATGAGTCTTTGTTACGGCTTGCCATTTTTGTCGTAGTCCCTGAAAATCAACTATTTGGCCGCCATAACGCCATTTTACATATGCTTGACAGATTTCGTTGATGACTTCAGCTGTATGGGGTGCGTGGTGCTGGAAAGATGAACTAGCATATTCTAAAGGTGTTTGTGAAGGATGCTTGCCCAAACCTCTAGTACTTGTCCATTGCAGCATTTGTTGATAAATGCTTTCCATTGGTGGTAACTTTCTCAAAGCTAGGCGATAGCGCCAATTTTTCCACTGTTCCCAACCTAACCAGCCGCAAAAAGCCGTTGCCGTAGCTACAGTTAAACCGGCAATTGTGCCAAACCATCCTCGAGAAAATAAGCCTAGGAACCAGGATACAGCCCGAACAACCAAACCGAACAGATTCCCAAACACGTAATTTAATAAACCTGTCACTGGAGAAGGTAGCCAGCCAGCAATCCATTGCCAAAATTGGCGGAGAACGCTAAATGTTTGGGTTTCTTCTATGGAAGGAGGGATTAAAGGATGCTTGGGAATGGGGTCAAAGGTAAACCAACCATATTTGGGAAAATACACTTCTGTCATGGCGTAAGCATCGGTGTTACGGACAACATACATCCCGGTAAAAGGATTAAACTGTCCGGGAGCAAAACCTGCTACTAGCCTTGCGGGAATACCGATAGAACGCAGCATGATTGTTAATGTGGTGGAAAAGTGGTCTGGATATCCACCTTTTTGCTTGAATAGAAATGTTTCTACTAAGTCATCCTTTTCCCCTAGGTGGGGTAAATCTAAGGGATTTTCAGGGAGAGAGTAGTTTTGTTTGAGGTACTGAGCTAAATACAGAACCTTTTCGTAGGTCGAGTCTAGATTTTTCTCTGATTTACCTACCCGTTGTTGGTTATAGTTAGCGAGGATTTCTTCAGTTTTTTGCTTAACTTTGGTTTTAATTGCTTCTGGTACTTGTAAATAGTAATTTTGAATACTCTTAGGATACTTATTAGAAGCTTTACCTAACAAACTGCGATCGCGGTAGGGTACTTCTGAGACAACGGTATATGTAAACCCTTCTGATAATCCCACAGGGGAACGCAAGCCACCTTCCTTATCCACCGCAATTACTGGGGCAGGGAAGTATATTTTTTTGGGATAAGACATAGCTGGAATCAGGTTGGGTAAATCTGATACCACTGTGTATGTTTGTACTATTTCTTTGCTTTTACCAGTAAATAAAGGCAAATTTAGTACTGTTTGATAAGACCAAGGTGGACGCTTGAGACGCTTTACTTCGTCATTGCGAGAAACCTTCCATCCTTTGCCCGTATATTGGTCAAATGCCAGTACTCGCCAGAAACCCTCAGATTGCGATCGCACCCTCATTACCACCTTGGGTTTCATTTCGCCCCGCAGGTTCTGGTTAATCTCCTGATTGAAACCGTAATAAAAGTTATTATCTACCTTGCCCGGTTTGCCGGATTCACCTTGTCCGGTACCCGTACTATCTTGACTATTACCATTATTACCGCGATCGCCATCTTTACCCTGACGGACATAACCGGGATTAATAATCCTCCGTCCTGTAAAATCGCCCTTAATTTCAACGGGGGAACTTACAGGAAAGGTCTGTAATTGATATCCGGGGAAACGGGGTAAAACAGCAAAAATTGCCAGCCCTAAGCCTACGATTAAGCCAAACAACAAAGCATAAGAGGGTAAAGCAGAAAATATTTTTTGACTCTTACCCTGTTTTTGTTTGCCCTTGACCTTCTCCAAACCTAATCGGGAGCGATAGTCTAAAACTAAGGTAGGGATGGCAATCCCTAAAAAGAACAACAGTGCTGGGGCGAAAGCTAAAGTTTGACTGAGGGTAGCCGCCACCCCAATCAAAATTAAACCAATGACAATGGAATACCCCAAATCCTTACGACGGGGCATATCAAAACTATGTAACACCTGGAGCTGAATTAACAACTGAGCTAATGCTAGCCGTGTATCATTTAGCTCTCCAATCATTCGCCCAAAGAACGCACCCAGTGCAATTAACATTCCAATGGCGATACAAAACTTTGCCGGAATATTGCGATGGCGACGACTATAATAACTCCAACTTGAACCCGCCAAACTTAACGGCACTGCCCACAGACTTAACTGCGTCTCAGCAGCAATATCTGTCGCCACAACCCCCACAATTACCAAGGCTAGGACTAAAGCCCGCAAAGTAATGGAATTTTCTATTTCTGTTAGAGATGATGAAGATTTATGCTCTCGCCAATGAGCACCTAAAGGTAGATGCCAACGCCGTTTCATCCTGGAGAATTTTAACATTTTGATGAGAAAGCAGCAGATTGGTATGTAAAAAACGATTATGTAGACGCTAAAGACAAGGAGTAATACAGAAAAATTACTGATGCCGCCCGTATCAATTAATTTATCTTTCTGTAGACGCCCTAATGACCGCTTTTATAACCAGAATAAACTTCACACCCAGGATCGTCATCTGCAAAAACACGGCGTTGACCGACCAAAATGCTAGCAGCCGGAAGTCTTATATGTTAGATGGTCGGTGTAATTAAAAACAATAGTGCTTGTTGCTCGATTCCTTCTAGTTCAATGGCCAAGGTATAGTTTTGCTGACTTTGAGTACAGGATAATTCCACACTCAACAACCCTGGATGGGCAGATTGTGCCATAGCATGGGCATCATCTCCCTGTAACTTGATAATTCCCTTGGTAGGTAACTCAGTTTGTACCGCCAGCTTTGTGAGTTGACCTTGACGTTGCAATTCTACCTGTACAGATAACTCTCCTGCACTGGTGAGCCATTGCCTTTGTACCACTGGATTAGTGGTTGAAACACTCAAATTGAGATTTTCTAACAGCTGTTTTGCCGCTAACAAGGACAATGCCATTTGTTGCCGTGGTTGTAATTGAGAATAATCACTGTCCACATTTGCCATCATTGTCAGGGATTCCGATGAACGAGAAGAAGTACTTCTGAGTACTAATCCTGCTAAATCATTCAGATCCTGGGAATTATCAGGGAATAAGCTCTCCACCGCCTGAACCAACTTTGCCCCTAACGGTAGTGAAGATGCAATTAATCCTTGACACTTTGCCAATAATTCCTGAAAAACCTGATCTGGCATGGAAGTTGGCAAATTTAGTTTGTACTGTTGTGTAGCCCATCCCCAACCTGGAACCAAATTCACTGATGGGTTGTCTACACAATCTGGATATTCTTGTAATTGTGATTCCCACGGAAATAAAGGTGGGTGGTTTTCTATTTGGATTTGTAGCCGACGTTTCAAGACGGCTTGGAAACGTTCTTGCACAGTAGGAATTTCTCCTAGTTGAAAGGTTTCGGGTGTTTGCACCGACTCAAAATCGCCAACCATTGGAGTGGCGGCGGTTTCAAGAAGGTTGTCTACCCGGTTAATTTCCTTGTTTACTAGCCCAATATACTCAGAATCATCAGCAATATCTGCTAACAACATATTGAGTAACTGGTATTGCAAGGATTCTGAGTCACTATTCATGAGTAGATGCACTCGATCCGGACATTAAAGAGTTACGAATTTCCCAAGCTTGTTCGAGAATTTTAAACCAGCGTTTTTGTAATTGAGCCATAGATAGCCCTAATGTTTTAGCAATTTTTTCATCTGGTTGTCCTTGTTGTTTCAAATCTAATAGCGATCGTTGGGTATCGTCCAATTTTTCAGTATATATTTGCCATTCTTGGGGGGTCAACCCTAAATTAGTCTTTAAATCGGCTTCTAACCACTCGTGAACCAACTCCCAACGGTGTAATAAAGCAAATCTAATTAAGTGATACTTGAAGCGTTGTTGTAAGTAATCTCGCTGACGGGAAGTTAAACCTAAAATCTTCTCAATTTCCTGGGCTGATAAATCTTGGAGACGTAAGGCAAAATAATCCGCACAATCTGATTGTTGCTTTTCTTCCAGGTAGTCCATTAATTCTGTCACTACCACAGAACGCAAGCTTTCCTCTTGAGGCTCTGACTCTACTTGGGTAGCCATAGCAGTACGTAACTGCTGTACTGCTGGATCTTCCCAATTACCATCAGATTCGCCACTGCTGCCCTCTGCTGCCCGTTCTATATCTACACAGGTTTCTGGTGGTTGCTGCTGGGAAAAAGTTTGGGCGCGGAGAATAATCAGCTGTTGCTGGCGACCGGGTAGGGGTATGCGTCGCTTACCATAACGCTCCGTAAATGCCATGTACTCCGATAATTCTAAGAGAGTGCGGGGGCGATAGGTTGCAGGTAATTGACTTTCTCGACGGAAAGCATTTAAAGATTCTAAATAGAAGCTTTGTAAAAAATCTTCAATGATAGTTAGTCGCCCTTGATAGCTCAATTGTCTCTGGGGAGAGTTAATGTAACGGTAGATAATGGCACTAAGAGTACTGTGTAACTCGATTCTGCCCCGGTTTGACCCTAATTGATAGTATCTGATGCACTGTTGTAGACGATGCTTGGCTAGAGCCATAGCCGAATTAGCTATATCGCCAGAAGCTTGGATGCGTTTACTTTCATGACAAATCCGTTCGACTTCCGCACTAATCCGACTTGCCACATCCTGGCAATTTTGCTCTGAAGCACTGGTTAATTTTTTAAGCTCCTGGAATAGGAGTTGAAATATCGCCTCCACGCCAATTGATTTTTCTCCCTGAATAGTTGTGGTTGCGGCTAAGTTCATAGTCTCGTTATTAAAAAGACCCTAACATACTTAATGAAAACCTGTGACTACAGGCCTGAGGCTAAGGGTTTTGCGTGTAAGCTAAATACACCTTAATCCTGGGATGAGGATTTAACCTGGGTGATTATTCCCCATTGTTGTTTGATTATTTATCTGCCATAACACACAGTTATAGCCAATACTTAGGAGTTGTCTACAAATCATGATGGATATAGATATACAAATTCAATCACTTATTGACAATGCACCCCAAGATGGTATAACCCCACAACTGATAGCAGCAATTGCCCCAGTTCTGAAGGCGATCGCCCAACAGTTACGCCATCACCAATACTACATTCTCCAAAACTTACAACAGTCTTGGGTTGTAACTACATTAAGTAATCGTACCAATTCAGCACTACAAAAGCGCGTTATTTATGCTTTTCCTAGCTTAAAAGATATTTCAGCTAGCTCATCTTCTGGGCTGGATGCCCAACTTACTGCCGTACCCATGCCCGTGATTGACATTTTGTTCCAATTGGTGGCATTAGAATCAGTGGATAGTATACTGTTTTTAGAGACACATGGAACAGATGCTGAACCCGTAGAAATACGGCGAACAGAATTACAAAATAAAATTCAAAGTCAGCTCAAAAAATCACCTTCTAGTGGTTACATTCCTCCCGATATTGCCTAAAATAATTAGTACAGCTAGTCAGGATTGTATTGTACTGGTATTATTTTAACCTTCTGGTGCAGCGTCATGGAAATAACCAAAAATCTTAAAACAAGCAAGGATTTATCTTTGTCAGAAATTTAAGTAGGGAATAGTAGATAGGCGATCAGCGAAGCGATCGCTTTCCCTACTGACTGCTGATATGATGTCCGTTTAAATAACCGTCATTGCGACCGAAGGGAAGCAATCTCAAAGACTTTGGGATTGCGTCGTTTCACTTCGTTCCACTCGCAATGACATATTATGGGTAATTTGCCGGACATGATATGACTTTGTCAATTATGTTCGACTTTCAAAAGAGGAATCTCTAATAAAGTCGGCTTAAAACGTAATTTGCCAGGTTTATGAGAGTTTGGCGGGATTGGGAAGGCGGAATCACCTCAATATGCTCAACAGCTATTTTGGCATGATGAGTCGCTAATTCCCTCGAACGCTGTATTCCTTGACTATCTTGAATTAAGTTCATTGCCTGCTCTAAATCCCCTTGTTGGGCAAACTCCCTCTCAATCAGTGCCTCCAAATAAGGTTGTTCTTCTAGGGCAAATAACACTGGTGCTGTCAGATTACCGCTCTTGAGATCCGAGCCAGCAGGCTTACCCAAGGTATCACTAGAACTGGTGAAGTCTAATATGTCATCTACAATTTGGAATGCTAGACCTAAATGACGACCATAACTGTATAAATGTTCGGCTATCTCTGAAGAGACATTACTTAATACCCCCGCAGCTTTAGAACTGTTAGCTATCAGTGAAGCTGTTTTGTAATAACTCTTTTGCGTATAAATATCTAAAGATGTAGTGGTATCGAAGCGGTTTAATCCTTGCTGAATTTCCCCAGCTGCCAGATCCATAATCACTTCTGATAATAATTTCACCACCTCTAAACTATCTAAGTTAGCTAAATACCAGGAAGATTGAGCAAACAAGAAATCTCCCGCTAAGACAGCTATACGATTGCCAAATAAGCTGTGGACGGTAGGTACACCACGCCGTATCTCTGATTCATCCACAACATCATCATGGACTAGGCTAGCTGTATGAATCATTTCTGTGATTTCAGCTAAACGTCGATGACGGGGGGTAATATCTTGTTCCTGCATTGTTGCCCGCGATATTAGCAGCACTATGGCAGGTCTAATACGTTTTCCACCCGCTCCAAATAGGTGTTCGGCTGCGGCATAAAGAATTGGATGGCGATTTCCCACTAACTGCTTGAGATTGTCTGCTAGTATCTGCAGGTCTGCTTCCACAGGGGAAAATAGAGATGTGGCTGGGGTCATGGATTGGCGGACTCTGGCTTAGGTTACGAAAGTTTACATATCCTTTACTCATTTTAAGATAACCTAGTGCCAGTGCAAAATTTTCGTTAGGGAATATTGCTGATGTGGTCATTTCAGTTATCAGTTAGCCTCCTACGGAGGAGCTACGCTAACAGTTATCAGTTTCCCCATCGATAAATCCAAGGGCAACAGTCACAGAAAAAATTTTTCCACCTCCACCAATAGAATTTGGGCACTTGATCTAGGCGAAAACCCTCACTGTTGCCTGTTAAGAGTTCCCTTTCCCGTTGGCGCAGCCGCCCGCTCAAGGGCTAGGGAGTTGATACCGATTACTGTTTGGTCAATGCGAAGGAAGAGGGAAGAAGGAAGAAGGTTTAAGGGTGACCGAAGGGGTGCAAGCCCCTTCGGTCAATTGTGCCTCTATTTATTATTTTTTGATATTTTGTATTTCTTGCTACTGTTTTTAATCAAAAATATGATAGTAAAACATTATCAATCTACAGATTAGAATGCAGTAATTATATGCTTTAATCTGAGAGTTAAATATTTAAAATAGGGGGTTAAATACCTCATTTGTAATTAGGATTTGTTTGTTTGGTCTTGGCAAAGATTTCCGGTGAAAAAATACAGTCCATCTTTTTGAATTATGATCAAATACCCCGCCCATGTTTTCAACATGGATCAGGTTTGCGATCGCTTCATTTCTGAGAGAGGGTGGCTTTGTCTTAACTTCCCTATTTTGTAACGGGTTCACAAGATGTGGGTCAAGCATCGTTAATCAGGGAGAGGGGTTAGGGAGCCAGCCACATGGGTAGATTCCCCGACTAGTACAGTGGACACGGAAATCAACAGACCATTTACAACCTTTTATAAATGTTAAAAGCTAGAAAACACAGTACTTTTGACCAAACAGTAATCGGTATCAAGCCTTGGGAAAAACCTGTCCAATGTTTATCGGTAGGTATGGCCATTGGGAGATACCTATGTTGAACATAGATTCTATAATATAATTAGTTCAATTTAAAGATGGTGGTTCGGGCGATCGCTGATAAATCTGACCACTACTGAATAATTTCTTGATTGCTACATTCTTCAGTAGATTTACTCTATACATTTCTACATTCTTTGAGGCAATTATAAATTTAGCTGAAAAATAGGCTTAAAAGTCAACATATTTGTGTTAGGCTAAAATTAAGGGATTTCAATCTTTTTGTGGATATTCACTCCGAAAAAGTCAAAAGCCAATAGGTATTTTTACTTTGACGGCATGGTGAACTTAAATAAATAATCGCCAGTTAAGCCAAAGAATGATTTCTTTGACTGGTACTGGAGTATGCGAACCTCTAGGCTAGGAATTATGCACTATCTGTAGGGGTAGACTGCTATATTTCTTCGCCGCACCTGAGACTTTGTCTTGCTCATGGTAATGAGAGGTGCGTGCAAAGTTCAGCGGACTAGGTAGATTGCTGAAAACAGGGGCGAGATTTGCTTTTTGCTAATTGAGCATTGTTCTCAGTTATAGTCTGCGAAGACTAAATATTTATGTGGGTCAGAGAGCAATGGCACTCTGGCAGGAAAACCTATATGGGAAAAAGCTATCAAGTATGAATTGAGATAGCTAAATTTTCCCTATTTATTTGATTTTCGTTTGAGACAAGTGCTGGGAGAAAAATGATTAGCGGAAAGGGACCTATGTTGATATTTATTTTAGCTTCGGGATATTTGTTTGCAGTTTATCTATTATTAGCCATAGCCAAGCGTAGTAGTAAAAGAACTGTAAATTCAGATAGAGGCTCAGTGAGTGGGGGTGAATCTCAGTTGGATGTTTCAGTCAGCCAACAAATGACAGAAGTTATCAATACTCCGGAGTCGATACTCAATACCCAATAGGGAGTGAGGGAGTGAGGGAGTGAGGGAGTGAGGGAGTGAGGGAGTGAGGGAGTGAGGGAGTGAAGGAGTGATGAATTAAAAGCTCTAAACTCTTAACTCCTAACTCCTAACTTCAAACTCTTAACTCCTAACTTTAAACTCTTAACTCCTGACTATTTTCAAGAATAGTATGGACTAGTAATAACCCAAGTTGCTAGTCCTTTGTTGCATGGAAAATTGCAGTATTGGCAAAGCTAACCGTCTCTACCATAGGGGTACAACCGAGCCATTGTAGGGAAGATTGGGCGAATTGCTGGGAACAACCGCTAACAGCAAAGCGAGTTGGTAATGGCGGGTGGTTATTTTTTAAGCCTAGTAGGTCTAATTCCTGGGCGCAAGCAGCTACCACGTGAACCGCTGGATCGATGAGTTGGACGTGGGCAGGAAGTAGCTGCTGCAATACTGGTGCGAGGTGGGGATAATGGGTACAGCCATATATTAAGGTATCAATTTCTTTTTCTAATAGTGGTTCTAGGTAGGAACGTGCTATCTGGGTTGTATAAGGATCGTGAATGCGGTTTTGTTCGATGAGGGGGACAAATTCCGGACAGCCAACTTGCCACACCTCCACATCCGCAGCAATTTCCTGAATTGCTTGCTTGTAAGCATTACTTTTGGCAGTTGCGGGAGTAGCAATTACCCCCACTCGTTTGCCTAGCTGTACCACTGCTTTTGCCCCTGGTAAAATTAAGCCGAGAATGGGGATATTATATTCTGTACGCACAGCTTCTAGGGCTAAGGCAGAACTGGTATTACAAGCCATGATTACCATTTTCACCCCTTGTTTTTGCATCCAGTCGAGGATTTCGCGCACAAACTGTAAAATTTCTGCTTGGGAACGAATGCCATAGGGAAGTCGTGCAGTGTCCCCAAAATAGATAATAGATTCATGGGGGAGTTGTTGGTAAAGTTGTCTGAGTACTGTCAGACCTCCAACTCCGCTATCAAAGATACCAATGGGAGCGCGGTGTGGTTCTTGAGTGTAAAAAGAGGAAAGATTGCCTTCAAAGTTCATAGAAGATGGAAACACAGGCAGATTCTGATTTTAGTTTTTTGATTAAGATACAGGATAAATCGAGAAATTTTATAACTGAATCATAAAATTCTCAATCTAGTTGGGAATTTTATACAGGCATTGATCGCCTCATAATTATGACTATTTTTATCTTTGTCTTAGGTATTCCAAAATACCATGAGCTATAGCTTCCCCCATGCGCTTTTGGTATTCTGGGTTTCTTAAACGGGAGTTATCTTCCGTACCTGTGACAAAACCTGTTTCCACTAAAATGGCCGGCATGGAATTTTTTCGCAGGACGTAAAATCTGGCTCTTTTTACACCCCGGTTTCTCAGGTTGCCGATTCTGCCGAGTATATTGTTTTGAACTGCTTGAGCTAACTTCTTACTGTTTGGGGAATGAAAAAATGTTTCTATGCCACTAACATGGGGACGGTTAGCCACTGCATTGGCATGGATGCTGACAAATAAATTGGCGTTAGCTTGCCGAGACATTTTTACTCTACCTGGGAGGCTGATGAAATAATCTGAGTTACGGGTGAGTACTACTTGAATGCCATTTTGGGACAACACCTCAGCAATGGTTTGACTAATGGGGAGAACCACATCCTTTTCTCGTAATCCACCCAGTCCTACTGCACCAGAATCTTTACCGCCATGTCCGGGGTCTAACATAATTACAACTCGTCTTCTTGGTAAGGGACGGGAAGGTTTGGTAGTGGGTTGATTGATTACTCTTCTGGGTATGGGTTGGGATTCTTGGGGTGGTGGTGTCAGTTTGAATATAGGCTCAGATAGGGGATTCCTCACCATAGAAGAACGTCGTAAATTTACGGAGATGAAGCGATCGCCAATTTGATTGAGTCTACCAATGGCGATTCCACTGGCTGGTTGTACCAATATAACTACGGTACGGGGGTCTTTTTGTTGGAGGCGGATGCGGAGCAGGGGACTATTGGCATTTAATTGTGGTCCTTGAACCCTGTCAGCTAACTTGGCATTGGGAATGACAATGCGATACAAACCTGTGGTTCTATCCCAACCACCACTAGCTGCTAAATTGCGATCGCCTCTAATTACTAGTTGGGTACTAGTGGGACTTAATTTGACGGACTGGATAGTACTGATAAATGATGCATCCGATTGTGCCAGTGGAGAATTATTAACATTTGTATTAATAGGCGTTAATCTACTAGCAGGGGTGTTATTATTCCGGGTAATTACATTGAAGTTATAAATATTTTTATTAGCAGCAAGCTGACTATTGCGCTGGGGTGGTGGCAACTGGATAGACCAATTACTGGCAGTTACTCCCACAAATTTGACCTGTTGTGGGTCGAGGGTATATCCAGGACTTAGTTCTAGTACTAAACGGGTGGTTTGACGGTCGAATTGTGCCACGCGAATAGCACGGATTGCTCCACCAATAGGTTGGGTAATGGGATTTTGTCCCAACTCGGTTCCAGGTAAATCAATTACCAAGCGGGTGGGATTAAACATCAGTCGTGCCTTGGGTTGCACGTCACCGATGGTGTTGATTTCTAATCGGTTCTGGCTAGCATGAAAACGCCAAGATTGTAGTCTAGCCGCAGCCGCAGGTGCCGACAGCATCAACATAGTCACAACAGTACCAGGTACTAACCAATGTATTTTCACAGTTTCTTTTCTCCTAGTTTGCATTGATTGGCGATACGATTGAAAATATTAGCTACAGATTGAAGGAATTTATGGTCAGCCACCAATGCCAAATGGATGGTTGTACATTGTCTTGATAATCATGACTATTGTTATAGGGAGATAAAAATAGCATCTGCAAAGTATCAGAATACACTAAAAATAAAGCCAAAAAATCAGCTTACTATAGTCAATTCCATCTATTAGTATGGATTCCGGTTAAATTTGATTTTTGTTTGCCAATTCCACAACAGTAATTATTCGGTAATTGCCAGATAAATTTTCTCAATTCTTGAATCAGAGGATATTTCAATAGTCCGATCAGGTGTAATGTTATCATTCTGTGGCTTGCTTATCCTTCTCCTAGAAGACTTTGGTATGGAATAGGAGTGGAGAATGGGAGGAGATGGTCTGTTAATCAGTTCAAAGACGATGCTGGAGTCTGTTTGGAAAATTTCGTAGAAAAAGCTATCGGTTCGCACGTTGGTTAATGATTGGGGATGTGATTGCTATTTTACGCCAGTGGGTAAGCAAAATCGGCAGCGATCGCCTAAAATTTGAATTATGAGAGGAGATTTATGCAGGAACTCCACACCAAAATCCTCACTGATACTTGGGTAACAGCTAGTTGGGATGAATATATCCAAGTAATTGAAAATCCAGCTTATGGCAAAGCTAAGGGATACTACCAAGATGGACGAATGAGGATTGAAATGCCACCTGTAGGAAATGACCACTCCCGCGACCATACAGTTATTATAACTGCTGTCAGTGTATTTGCTGCCATTAAAGGTATTCCCATGAATGGAAATGATAACTGTACCTACCGCAAAACGGGCTATAGCGAAGCTCAACCCGATGCATCATTTTACATTGGTGACAATGCCAATGCCATTCCCTACGGTACTTCTATTATCAATCTTGATATTTATCCACCACCAACTTTAGTCATCGAAGTAGCAAATACTTCCCTCGCTGATGACCAAGGTGAGAAGAGATTGTTATATTCACATTTTGCACCACATGATTATTGCGAAAATTATCGCCTGTAACCCTTATTATTTGGTAGGGTGGGCAATGCCCACCTTACGCTTATTGAGAAGGTGCAAGATATGTGTATATGAGGATTTAGGAGTGGGAGAATACTGGATTTTGGATGTACGCAATGTGCGGATTATCGCTTTTGCGAACTGACAAGTCAGCGCAAACTATCGCAGATGGTGGTAGTAAGCGTATTACCCAATCTCATATATTACCAGGACTAGAAATTTCTCTATTAAATAAAGCATTTCACATGACTCGACAAACAGACCAAAGTCAAGTTATAGCTTGGTTGCTGACTCAGTTTCAGCATGGAGAATCAAGTTAAAGAGTTTATCGCGATCGCGCTTTTAGTGGTTCCTTTATAATATCGTACAAGCAGAACCCACATTGCTTTACTGTTGTTATGCAATCTTTTGTACTGCTGCTAAATCAATACCTAATTGTTCCGCAATTTCTTCAGGTTTCATTCCCGCTTTCAACAACAGAGGTACTGCTGCAAGTTTACCTCTCAATTCCCCCTCCTCTACACCTTCTGCTTTTGCTTGTTGATAAACCCGTGTTTGTTTAAGTTCATTCAATCCAAACATGGTTTCTATCTCCTCTCTACTCAACTGTGGAAACTTATAAACAAGGTCTGTTGATCAGTTCAAAGACGATACTGGGGTCTGTTTGGAAGATTTCGTAGAAAAGGCTATCGGTTCGCAAACTGGTTGATGTTTGAGGGCGTTATTGTTATTTTACCCTGGGAAAACCATTGGAATGTCAAGAAAATGAATAGAATGTTTACATCAAAAGCGATGTTCTTAGGTCACATCCCTTAACTATTGTTGTTGTGCAACTTTTCTTACTGCTGCTAAATCAAGACCTAATTGTTCGGCAATTTCTTCAGGTTTCATTCCCGCTTTCAACAACAGAGGCACTGCTGCTAGTTTACCTTCCTCTAAACCCTCTTGGCGACCTTCCTCTAAACCCTCTTGACGACCTTCTTCTACACCCTCTGCTTTTGCTTGTTGATAAACCCTTGTTTGTTTAAGTTCATTCAATCCAAACATGGTTTCTATCTCCTCTCTACTCAACTGTGGAAATTTATAAACAAAGACTGTCTCTATTAATTCTATAAATTTTCTTTGGGCGTTTACATCTGCTAATTCTTGACGGGTGCGTGCAATTAATTCTCTTGCACTTTCAGTAGCTAGTTCTGCTTTGATTCCAATCAGTTGCAGTAAACTTAATCCCAAGGAGAGATTTTCTGCTTGATTTAGTTCATCTAAGTATATACGTACAAAACGCTGACTACTGGCAAAATCTTGATAATGATTAGGTAAGCCTGGATCAAGATTGCGTTTGGTAAAAATCAGTACTGCTATCCAGTCATTGACAGGTTGGTAATCATGTAAGTATAAGAAAATTTGACTGAATAAGCTGGAGTAAAGAATTCCCTTTGTATCTTTATATCCTTGAACTTCGACAAATACTATGGGTAGGTTGGTGGCGTAAATTGGAGGTACAAGAATACCGTCCATGCGGAAACTAGTTTCTTTTACCTCCACGGATGTGAAACTATAGGTAGTGTTGCGAGGAGATGGTCTGTTGATTAGTTCAAATACGATGCTGGGGTCTGTTTGGAAGATTTCGTAGAAAAGGCTATCGGTTCGCACACTGGTTGATGTTTGGGGGCGTTATTGTTATTTTACCCTGGGAAAACCATTGGAATGTCAAGAAAATGAATGAATGTTTACATCAAAAGGGATGTTCTTAGGTCACATCCCTTAACTATTGTTGTTGTACAATTTTTTGCACTGCTGCTAAATCAAGACCTAATTGTTCGGCAATTTCTTCAGGTTTCATTCCCGCTTTCAATAACAGAGGTACTGCTGCTAGTTTACCTTCCTCTACACCCTCTTGATGACCTTCTGCTTTGGCTTCTTGATAAACCCGTGTTTGTTTCAATTCATTCAATCCAAACATGGTTTCTATCTCCTCTCTACTCAACTGTGGAAATTTATAAACAAAGACTGTCTCTATTAATTCTATAAATTTTCTTTGGGCATTTACATCCGCTAATTCTTGACGGGTGCGTGCAATTAATTCTCTTGCACTATCAGCAGCTAGTTCTGCTTTGATTCCAATCAGTTGCAGTAAACTTAATCCCAAGGACAGATTTTCTGCTTGGTTGAGTTCATCTAAGTATATACGTACAAAACGCTGACTACTGGCAAAATCTTGATACTGATTAGGTAAACCGGGGTCAAGATTACGTTTGGTAAAAATCAGTACTGCTATCCAATCATTAACAGGTTGGTAATCATGTAAGTATAGGAAGATTTGGCTGAATAAGCTGGAGTAGAGAATTCCCTTAGTATCTTTATATCCTTGAACTTCGACAAATACTATGGGTAAGTTGGTGGCGTAAATTGGAGGTACAAGAATACCGTCCATGCGGAAACTAGTTTCTTTCACCTCCACGGATGTGAAACTATAAGTAGTGTTACGAGGAGATGGTCTATTGATTAGTTCAAAGACGATGCTGGGGTCTGTTTGGAAGATTTCGTAGAAAAGGCTATCGGTTCGCACGCTGTTTGATGATTGGGGGCGTTATTGTTATTCTACGCTGGGTCAACCATTGGAATGTCAAGAAAATGAATAGAATGTTTACATCAAAAGCGATGCTTCCAGAGGGAACCACCCAGGGGGCGAACTAACAAGTCGGCGCAAGCGATCGCACTAGTATATGATGTTGAGTAACTGCATAACTGTAGTCAAGTCCAAGGAATTATGACTTTACTGTTGTGCTTGTGCAACTTTTCTCACTGCTGCTAAATCAAGACCTAATTGTTCGGCAATTTCTTCAGGTTTCATTCCCGCTTTCAACAACAGAGGTACTGCTGCTAGTTTACCTTCCTCTACACCCTCTTGGCGACCCTCTTGACGACCTTCTTCTACACCTTCTGCTTTTGCTTCTTGATAAACCCTTGTTTGTTTCAATTCATTCAGTCCAAACATGGTTTCTATCTCCTCTCTACTCAACTGTGGAAACTTATAAACAAAGACTGTCTCTATTAATTCTATAAATTTTCTTTGGGCATTTACATCCGCTAATTCTTGACGGGTGCGTGCAATTAATTCTCTTGCACTATCAGCAGCTAGTTCTGCTTTCATTCCAATCAGTTTGAGCAAGCTTAACCCCAAGGAAAGATTTTCTATTTGGTTGAGTTCATCTAAGTATATACGTACAAAACGCTGACTATTGGCAAAATCTTGATACTGGTTTGGTAAACCTGGGTCAAGATTGCGTTTGGTAAAAATCAGTACTGCTATCCAATCATTTACAGGTTGGTAATCATGTAAGTATAAGAAAATTTGACTGAATAAGCTGGAGTAGAGAATTCCCTTTGTGTCTTTATATCCTTGAACTTCGACAAATACTATGGGTAGGTTGGTGGCGTAAATTGGAGGTACAAGAATACCATCCATGCGAAAACTAGTTTCTTTCACCTCCACGGATGTGAAACTATAGGTAGTGTTGCGAGGAGATGGTCTGTTGATTAGTTCAAATACGATGCTGGGGTCTGTTTGGAAGATTTCGTAGAAAAGGCTATCGGTTCGCACACTGGTTGATGATTGGGGGCATTATTATTCATTTTACGCCGAGGGTAGGATTTTTTGATTATGTGCTACAGTGAAACATGAATGTAGTATAAGAGCAATATATGTCGGGAAAAGTTTTTAGAGCAGCAGAGACAGATCCATATGGAAAACAGGCTATTGTCGGTGGAGAATATTCAGTAGAATCAGATGCATATGCTCGCGGTTTTTACAAATTAGCTCACATAGGAGCATCTCATGCTCTAAACAGTTTTGGTAGAGATAAAGATGAATTGTTCTTCCCTATTCTTTGTAACTACAGACAGTATATAGAATTGAGGCTAAAGAGCTTAATAAGGTTTGTAGAAAAAACATACCACCTTTTGGCATATGTCTCAGGAATTTGTGGAAATCTGACTGCAATTGCAGGAAAACAACTCTTAACACATGATTTAGAAATATTATTAGATTTGCTAATTCAGCAATTGCAACTAATAAGTGATGACGCTACTGAGCTTTATATAGAGATTAAGGAGCCAGTACTGGAATACATCAGAGAGATTAATAACAGAGATCCTAATAGTCAAACATTCCGTTATGCTTATGACCGACACCAACAATTAACACTACCAAATACTGAATACATCGATTTGGAACATATTCAGAACATTATGGAAGAAGTCTTTAATGAACTTGAAGTAATTGTCGATTACTTAGAAGGAGAAACTGACATAGGAAATGAAAGAATTTCATTTCAAGAAGAAGTCGCAAGTAGTGTTATGCCAAGCTGTGACTATGAAGGAAACTTCTACTAATGCTTTAATCTAGATAAACAAAGCCCACGTAAGTGGGTTTTGTGAGTATAGCAATACCCTTCAAGGGTATTGCATAAAATTGGGATTCTTCTTGCAAGTTGAAATGAAGTTACAGTCATACAAGGTATGATTTATTTGCAAACAAAAACGGTACATGGCTCAAAGCCAGCACCGTCAAATAATTGTATCGTATAAACCTTGTCTACTTTCAGAACTGTAGTTTTAAGTCAAAATTGTGGGATTGCTTCCTTGCGTCGCAATGACAAAACTTCACTTTTTATCAGTGACGAGGTTTAATTGAATT
Source organism: Calothrix sp. MO_192.B10 (assembly GCA_030065055.1). Classification (GTDB taxonomy): domain Bacteria; phylum Cyanobacteriota; class Cyanobacteriia; order Cyanobacteriales; family Nostocaceae; genus Calothrix_A. The sequence goes on along the minus strand of JASJDS010000001.1, from coordinate 94,632 downwards.
TCAACTAAGCTGTTCGCGCTTCATCCCTAACAGCTAAACGAGCCAAACCAAGACAAAGAATCGCATTTGTTGCCAAGAATATCTGTGCCCAAATACCATTTCCTAAACCCCATACTGCGGGATCTACAAAAGCACTCACCGCCAAACATACTGCCATACCCAAGGATGCACCAATAGCAAATCCTTTCCATTGCTGATTTCCTAATAATAATGCAACTAGGGCTAGGGGAATCAGAACACTGGCAAATACGGGATTAAATGCATCTGTTCCTTGAATGGCATTACCTAGTTCGGGGATGGAACTACCTAATACCCGGAAAGGCCATTGGGGTAAATCAAAGATGTAAAATCCTTTGAGGAAAAATAGCCCAGAACTACCAAAGATTAAACCACTAGATAAGGACCAACTCCAGGCAAAGGGGAAGTAAACCCGCAGGAACCAAGCTAATAAATAGGAACCCACAACCATGAGAATTTTTGGTAACAGCGCGTAAGCACCACCATCAATCCAAAATCGGGGGTTGAGATAACCATTTTCCCGCAACCAACGGAAGAAGTCTTGGAAGCTGATTTGTCCTTGGGATGCTAATTTTACAGCTTCTTCGGCGTTGAGTTTACCCGCGCCGTAGTAGTTTAAACCATCATCAGCTACTACCCTGGCGGATTTTTCCAGAACTTGAAGAACTGCATCTGGTTCTTTGATACCGGTAGATTTAATCAATGCAGCCACACCCGCGACGTGAGGGGATGCCATACTAGTACCTTGTAAACCAAGCAATACTGACTGACCAGTTTCCGGATCGATGGTTTCTTGTAAAATCTTACCTGCTTCGCTACCACCAGGAGCAGAAATATCTACCCCAGCACCATAGTTAGAATAGGGGGCTTTTTCTCCATCGGCACCAAAGGAGGAAACGCCGATGACATGGGTGTAACGGGCGGGATAAGCAGCGGAATTTTCGTTTTCGTTACCAGCAGCAGCAATAATAACTACACCCTTTTTATAGGCATACTCAATTGCTTCTTTCATTAACTTACTTTCGCCGCCACCACCCAAGCTCATATTAATCACATCTGCTCCATTGTCAGCAGCAAATCGGATGGCTTCAGCGATGTCAGCAACGGTACCGCCACCGTAATCATTCAATACCTTTAAAGGCATGAGCTTGGCTTCGTAGGCTACCCCTGCTACACCGTAGTTATTATTAGTAGCTTGGGCAACGGTACCCGCAACGTGGGTTCCGTGTCCATTGTCATCATCGGCTGCTTCCTTATCATTGACAAAGTCATAACCTTTGACGAACTTTGTTTCTGCCAAATCCCGGACTTGGGTAATCCCAGTGTCAATTACAGCTACCGTGGCTCCATCGCCCTTATTTTGGCTCCAGGCACCTTCAACACCTATATTATGCAAATTCCATTGCTGACTGTAATAAGGGTCATTAGGGCTGCTTGTATTGTCCGCAAATGGATTAAATGCTCCGTTGTAGGAAACATTTTCTTGTTTGGGGATTTTGTATATGTAATTGGGTTCGATAAACTCCGTATGTTTAGCAAACTCGGATTTGCGTAGAGCTTTTAGCCGTTTGCGATCGCCTCTGATAATATACACATTATCCTTGGCGGAAAATTGGTTATCCAGCCTTGGTGTAACATTATATTGTTTGGCGATCGCTTGTAAATCCTGTTGAACCAACTCCTGGGGAATATCCTCCCGGAAATCCAACAGAATTGTCTCAAATGTTCCTTGTGCTGCCAATCCCTGAAAATTCAGGAATCCAAAAATGGCTGCACTCAAACCGATAAAAAACAGACAAAATAATATAAGCTTTCTCATATCAACTCATCACATTATGAAAGCTACTTTGCTCACTAAGATAACTTATTAATTAGTGATGTTGCTGGAATTTGCAATATAGTTTCAACCAAATTTTCCTCAGATACCCCTGGTGAATGGAGTGAAGGAGTGAGGGAGTGAAGGAGTGATGGAGTAGGGGCGGGGTTTCCCCGCCCGGAGTAAAGAAGTGATGGAGTAGGGGGGCTTTCCCCGCCCGGAGTAATGAGGTGGTGAGATTGAATTAATGGTTCGCTATATTTTTCGTATTCTTCTAAATTAGAGATACATACCTATGGAACGCGGTATTTTATGGTTGCCCTTATTAGCAGTATTTATCTGGCTAGCTTGGCAAGGAGCAAAGGAATATCAAAAGGTTGAGTCTTATCGCCATTGGGCAGAACAATTTGAGCGAGCAAAATATGATATCCTGGCTATTATTGGTCAAAAAAGTGACGAAATAACCTGGGGTAAACCCACAGAAAAAGAGCCTGTGAATTTGCAGACATTTTCTCTGCTTGATGTGAGCAAAGTAATTGTATTAGTAGATGGCAAAGAAATAGATATAGAAAATATACCAGCAAAAGGTCGGGCGATCGCTCTGCAATTTTTCTTCACCCAATCCGATCATTCAGTACAAATTCCCTTTACGGAAATTCCCTTAGCCGCAGAATGGTGTAAGTTTCTACAAGGTGAATTACAGCGCTTGCAAAAATAGCAGGTTGGTATTCCGTTACTGCTTCCCTGATGGGCACGGCGTGGGTAAGATTGTTGCATATGGGAAAATATTGTAGATGCCGTGCCCCTACTGCTTCCCTGATGGGCACGGCGTGGGTAAGATTGTTGCATATGGGAAAATATTGTAGATGCCGTGCCCCTACTCCCTCACTCCATCCTCTAACTCCCAACATTCGATTAAAATAGGAAATTACGTTTTAAATTAATTGGAGATTGTGGTTATGTCCCGTCGCTGTCAATTAACTGGGAAAAAAGCAAATAATGGTTTTGCTCTTTCTCACTCCCACCGTCGTACCAAGCGTTTGCAGCACGCTAACTTACAAAATAAGCGTGTTTGGTGGCCTGAAGGTAATCGCTGGGTAAAATTAAAATTATCTACCAAAGCCATCAAAACTTTGGAAAGCAAAGGTTTACAAGCAATGGCAAAAGAGGCTGGTATCAACCTCAATCATTATTAATAGCCATCTCCCAAAAACAATGTAAAGACGCGTTGTGGTAGCTTCTCGTGCAGAGAGGCTATGTTGCGTCTTTACAAGCTATAGCACAAGGTAAAAGACTGATTAGTTTATTACCTTTGTAGCTAATGCTATAATTATTTTTTCTTTTTCTGATTGGGTTTAACCACCTCAAATTCAAAAGAAGCTATATGGCGATCGCCAATATATACTTCAATTAGATGGTTCCCTGAAGGATCTCCAGGGGTAACTGTCCAAGAGTTTTTCACTATACCTTTTTTGACTTCATCTGTGCGAGTTGTCACCGCAGCAGTACCATTATTAGACAAAGAGAAGTTTTCCCCATTTTGCGTTCCCCAAGTTAGGGGTAGTTTTGGCAATCTAAATATTTCTTTCCATGTCACCTTGCCTTTGTAGTTTTTCAATTGTAACCGCCATCCGTAGGCAAGTCCCTCTTCCAGGGGTACTTTTTTTGTAGGAATAAAGGTAATTTTGCCACCCTTGTCCCGACGAAATACACCAAACTCTGCTTTGGTAACTTTAATATTTTCAGGTTTGGTGGGATGTATGGGAGGCTTTGCTGGTTTCTTGGGAGGAATTACAGGGAGTTTCGGTGGTTTGGTTGGATGTTCTACCTTTGTTGGTGTTGGCGACTGCTTCGTCGGAACTACCACTGGTTTAGAGGGTTTGGTGGGATGTTCTACTTTTTTGCCTGGAGGATGTACCGTTTCATGGGCGATCACAGGAGATATTAAACTAATAAAAGCTAATAAGGCACTATAAAATAAAGTTCTCAATGGCATCATGGTGTCTGCTTATTGATTGAGAGATACTTATTGATGCATGAAGTGATGATTTTTTTCAGATACAATCAAGACATTTTGATTGCTAGAGATTAATTTTTCCTTGAAACTAGAAAAATTATTACACCAAGGTCGGACAATCCGGGTAATTGGTTTTGATGATGCCCCTTTTGTGCGTCGTCGCGGTGGTTGTGCAGCTATTGCTGGTATTGTCTGTGCTGGAACTCGTTTTGAAGGTATGGTGTGGGGACAGGTGCGTCAAGATGGATGGAATGCTACAGATAAAGTTTGTCAGCTACTAGAAGGGGGTAAATTCCTGCCCCAATTACATCTGGTGTTACTTGATGGTATTGCTTTTGGTGGTTTTAATATTGTGGATTTACCCAAACTTTCCCAAAGACTGGATTTACCCTGTGTGACGATAATGCGGCGGATGCCTAATTTCACTAAGATTGAACAAGCAATCCACAATCTATCCTATCCTCAGCGACGGCTACAACTCTTAAAAAAGGCAGGAGAAATCCATGCTTACCCCCCCTTTTACTTTCAAGTGTGTGGAGAAGAACCTGATGTCATAGCAGGGGTATTGCCCAAACTCACAGATACGGGTAAAGTACCGGAGGCTCTACGTTTAGCTCATTTGATTGGAGCAGCAGTTATAAATGGAGAAAGTAGTAGTTCTGCATAATTCTCATACCATTTTAGATTTTAGATTTTGGATTTTGGATTTTGGATTAGTTTACGGTGTTTAGCCCAAAGCCCACCACATTCAATTAACGGGACTTAGGCAAAAACTATCTTAAAAAGAGCTTCAAAACCTTATGTTTTACCCTTTACCCTTTACCCTTTGCCCTTTACCTTTGGGCAAAACATGATGTCTGCTCCCTATATGCGTAGTGCTATAATTCGTACTTCATTGCATTAGTTACGCCGACTTACTGAAATGGTGCGTTAGGCTTACGCCGTAACACACCCTACGAAGCCTACCCAGCCTCTACTCTTGATTAAGGAGTTGTTCAAATCGGTCTTTTGACCACATTTCCATTGGGTAAGCAACTGCAATAATTTCTGATAGTTTAATTAGCCAAACTGTTCGTTGGTAATCTTCATTCTTGTCATCTTCATCGGGAATATAAAAATTAACTATTTCCACATATTTACTATCTAAATAAACTGGAATACCAAAAAAGCCTCCATGAGATACTTGGATGCTGACTTCTTTCCCTTGCTGGAGAGCTTCCTCGATACGTTGGTAGAGGATATTGGATTTACGTTTTTTCTTTTTCATAAGAAAATGCTAACAGCAGGTGAATTGAAATGTAGAGAATAAAAATTGGCGTTGCTTAATCTATGTATGAATTAAGTTCGCGCAAAGACGCAAAAAATCGTTGTTCAATCGTATCGAAAAATGCCAATTCATGCTCTCATTCAGCAACGCCTAAAAATTTATGTCTCTACCAAGATTACACATAAAATCAACAACCTCCCCTACACCTCAGTTATCTGTCACCTCACCGCCAATTTTCCCACAGCTTTGACACACAGTTGAGCTATTAACTCTGTAGCTGTGGCTGCACTTTGAATTTGGGCAAAGTTCAGGGTATCTGCTTTAATACCTCCCTTTGATAACACCCTTTGAATCCCATCTTCACTTAACTTCATTCCTGCTTCCAGGAAGTCAGTACAAGGATTGCGATGTCGAGGGGTTAAGGTACGACTGCGCTTACACCAGAAGTGGCTGATGACATGGAAAACATGACCCCCTCCCCAATCAAAGCTGACGGCTACCACCGGCGCATCATAACGCTGGAGTAAATCGTGACTTGATGCTTCAATTCGTACTTTATCTGGGTTAAGTACTTCAATGGGGTGGCTGCTTCCTTCTAACCACCACTGGGGATCTGCACCTAAAACTACCACATCAGACCACAGAGAGTTTAAACTAGCTTCAACGGAAATTACTTCATCTCCGGTGGCTCTATTAGTTTTCGTGACTGTATTGGGAAAGGCTTTGGCGATAAAGTTACCGAGCGCCCAATCAGAACTTACCAACCACATCCCGTTTTCTACTTGCTGTGCCAAGTTGGTAATGAGGTGGCTATTATAACCACCAGAACAATTCACAAAAGCGATGGCGCTTTTCAATTTCTTGGCATCAGGATTCATGGTATAAGGAACTTGCAAGTATTGCAATACCTTTTCTACATGGTCATAAGTACCGGAGTACACAGCAATATCCTGCTTGCAAATCCTGTTGAGGATTGCTAAGGCTTGGGGATATTGTTCCTGAAATCGCTCTCGTACTGCCAAAGCTGCTACATTGTAAGCTGTTTGCATATTGCTCATAATTTTCACCTCCTTGCCAACTTACTGACAGCATTCACGCATAATTGAGCGACTAACTCCGTTGATGTGGCTGCACTTTGTAATTGAGCAAAGTTAATGTTGTCGGCATTAACCCGTGCTTGTCGCAACACCTTTTCTATACCTTCATCAGTTAACTTCATCCCCGATCGCAAAAATTCCGTACAATGTTTTTGATGGCGTACTGTGGGGGTATGGCTACGTTTTGCCCAAAAGTGGCTAATTACATGGAATACATGACCCCCTCCCCAATCAAATCGCACTGCTACTACAGGGGCGTTGTAACGTCGTAATAAATCGTGACTTGCAGCTTCAACTTTGACTTTATCTGGGTTGAGAACTTCGATGGGATGACTTCCCCACAGCCACCACTGGGGATCTGCACCCAGCACCACAATATCTGACCACAGGCTGTTTTGGAATGGTTCTACGGAGACAATTTCTTCACCCGTACTTTTGCGATTCCAACGCACCATGTTCGGAAAAGCATTTTCTAGGACTCTATCTAACGCCCAGTCAGAAGTAACTAACCACTTACCCTGTTCTACATGACTGCGGATATGTGTTACTAAGTCTTGGTTATAGCCACTAGAACAGTTGATAAATATAACCTGTGCTGATAGTTTATGAGGATTGGGGTTAATAGTAGCGGGAATATCTAAACACTTTAATACTTTTTCCGCTTGGTCATAGCTACCGGAGTAAACTGCTACATCTTGCTTAGTAATTGTTCTGAGGATGTTTAAATATTCAGGATATTGTTCGGTAAATCTTTGTTTAACAGCAATAGCGGCTAATTTATAAGCTTGTTCCATGATTATTCAATTTTAGATTTTAAATTTTGGATTGAGGGAGAACCTCACCCCCAGCCCCTCTCCTTATTAAGGAGAGGGGTGTTTCGCAGATATATTTGTCATGTCTATTCAGTTGTGAAATTAAGAAAATGTAAGTCTCACGCAGAGGCGCAGAGGCGCAGAGATGGGAGTGTGGGGAGTAGGGGAGATATAGCGCTACGCGCAAGTCAAAAGTCAAAAGTGGACTGCTCATGGGTTCCAGCGTTCAAGGATGTCCTAACCTAATTTCGTAGTGCTATATTATTTCCTTCACTCCCTCACTCCTTCCCTCCTCTTACTTATCGTCCCTCACGGGTAAGGGTGTTTCCATGATTTCCATCAACAAGTCTAAGCGAGATGGACGAGTTAACAGGGGAATCAAGTTAGGTAGGGAGTAGTAGTCGCCTGCAAAGGTAAAGGTATCTACCATCGCCTTTGTCTGCTTTAATCTCTGTTCGACGTAATCGCTACAGTGTCCAACTTTAACGATGATGACGTTGGGAATCACACCCATGTCATTTTGATACCCTTCGTAGGAGTCATGGAAGTAAGGCTTAAAGTTATCACCTTCGTCGGTAACAATGATGATTTGCTCTACTACTTGCTTTTTGTAGCGCATTACTTCCACACTACAACCAATACTAGTACCACCACCAGCTTTAATGTGTTGGAAGGCACGTTCCCAGTCAGTTAATTCACTACCTTGCGCCTGGACTCGGTAAGGCATTGTATCAAACGCATAGACAAACAAATCAGCCTCGGTAATCCCGGAAATCATTGCTGCTAAACGCTTACCGATTTCAATTGCCTTATCCATAGAACCGGATTTATCGATTAGTAAAGCGGTGGGTTTACGAATTTTACCCCGCTTTTTCACTTGCTCGTTGGTAATTCGATCCAATTTGGCGGCGGTTTCAGTATCTAACTGGGTAACATCAGCCGCAACTTGGGCTTTAAATGCAGAGACGCGGTTACTCTTACTTGCTTCATCCAATTTCCCATTAATCAATTCCTTGACTTCTGGGTGTTCCATTGCTCCCCGTGATTGTAAGGATTTGAGGTTGTTAATTACCTCTTGGGGTGACATGGAGTTAATCAAAGCCACTAACACGGTGGGGGTTAATTGCTTGATTGCACCAATAGCAACGGTGTAAGGGATATTATGCTCCACAATCAAAGCGGCTTGCTCTGCGGGAGTTTCCGCCTTAGCCAGTTGCTTGAGCATAAACGCCAGACTATCTTCTGGAGGCGCGTCCTTAAATAACACCGCATCTGCCCGCACACCTGGTTTAATGTGCAAACTTGCATACAAGTGCTTCATCGCCTTACGTCCCCGTAAAGCCGCGCGATCGAAAAATTTGGGGTTTGCTTCCCTGGTTTGCAGATATCGACGCACCGCAGTCCGTGCAGAACGGGGAACTTTACCTTGCTGTTGCTTCATAAAGTCCACAATCCGCGCCACCTGATAAGGGGGAAACTCTTGCAACATCATAAAGCCAGCATCCCGGTGTTCGGTAACGTTGCTTGTGAGCAAATGTCCCAGAAATACTTCCTTATGGTCACGGACATCACCATGATGCTGATACCATGTAGCTAGGTGTCCGTAGAAAATGGGGTCTAATTCCACCATCATTTTATGGAATTCTGCCACCTTTGCCAGTTCGCGGTGAGGGGTTGTCAGCAAACTGTTGAGTAATTCTAAACGTAAATCCTTTTCTGCTGTATCCATTAATACTACCTCCATAAATGAAGCGAAGTTGGGTAGTAGGTGTCGCACGCAGGCAGTGATGTTTTTTATCACCGCGCAAGTTCAGGGAGCTTTGATTTTATAAACCGGGAAAGGGTTTGTATGTAAGCTCTCTCTGTTAGGGCGCGGCAACAACTACTGAAATAATTGGGATGTGAAGTTAGCGATCGCTAATTATTTAATACAATTTTAAACAGTATAATTTCGTAAAAAGCAATGATTTATATCATGTTTGTTTAATCCTCTCTTACTTACCCTCTCCTTAATAAGGAGAGGGTGCCGTAGGCGGGTGAGGTTTTATAAGTATTCATCCGCACATGATATTAAAAGCTGCCGCGCAAGTTCAAAAAGCTGTTGGTATATACCCAGGATTTGAACCTGGACTATCTTGTTCTTAAGACAAGCGCCTGTACCATTTCGGCTAGTATGTAAGCTTTTTGTGTTAGGGCGCAGCAACTAATATGGATTTTGTAGCTTGCTTCTGGTTTTGCCAGTATTTTGAATGATTGAAATCATCCCGCGCAAGTTCAAAAAGCTGTTGGTTTTGGTTACTCTCGCAGGATTCGCACCTGCAATCTCTTGATTAAGTGTCAAGTGAGCTACTCTTGCTCTAGAAAGTATGTAAGCTTTTTATGTTAGGGCGCGGAATGAGATATTTTAGATTTAAAGCCTCGTACAAGTGGAAAAAGCTATATGTACTCTTGTCGGCTGCTCTTATCTGGATGGAACTCAGACAGTGGGCACGCACTCGGAGTCTAGCGAGAGATTGTGAGTGCTGTCGCTGGTTCGGTTGCCCGAATTTCGCTACCTTAGAACCGTTATATATAAGTATGTAAGCTTCATCGATAAGGATACGAGGTGTAATTTTAAGGTTTCGCGCAAGTTAGTAAAGCTTTAAGTAACCTTCGTATGCTCTACCCAATTGAGCTACATCTCCATGAGCGGAGATGGTAGGACTCGAACCTACAACACTACGATTAACAAACGGTATGTAAGCTTTACAAATTAGGGCGCGAAACTGAAATCAGTTATCAGTTATCAGTTAGCCTCCTGCGGAGGAGCTGCGCTAACAGTTATCAGGTAACTGCTCACTGAATAAATTCATACTTCATAACTCATAAGTCATAATTTTATTGGGAATCCCATGCAAGTTGGTAAAGCCGGAGTTTACTTTTTTAAGTGTATTTTTAAAGTATGTATGCTTTACTCATGAGGGCACGGGACTATTAATTATCAGTTATCAGTTATCAGTTATCAGTTATCAGTTATCAATTATCAAGTTATCTATCGCTATTTAAATTCATAATTCACAACTCATAACTCATAACTTTATTATGTACTCCATGCAAGTTAAGAAAGCTGTGTGATATACACAGGAATCGAACCTGTAACCGTTACCTCTTCAGGGTAATGCTCTACCAGTGAGCTAGTATGTAAGCTTTCAAAGTTGGGGCACGGAGTGATTTTTTATAACCCCGCATAAGTCGGAAAAGCTATTATGGAACATAGTCCGATTTTCGGTCGGATGGCTCTGATTTTCAGTCAGATGTATGTAAGCTTTACCTGTAAGGATGCAGGACTAGTTACATTAATCACTTACTATCATATTGAATTATCAAGGTTCAGAAAAGTTATTTATAGCTTTTGTATTTCTACAAGTCAAAAATTAAATTTTTCGGATTTTTTTGATTCACAATTTGCCTTTTTAATCATCCGCGCAAGTCACAAAAGCTAAATTCACAAATTCTGACGTGTCTACCAAATTCCACCATAAAGACTTCCGTCTTTAGTAGGAGTCGAACCTACAATTCCCTTAGGAAACCAGATCCCTAAATGTGTGTATGCTTTTGTTGGTTAGGGCGCGGATGACAATAATTAATTAAAAATTATTATCCGTATACCGCTTCTGGTCTTACAATTAAATCACCACTTGGTCTGCGGTCTATTACATAAGAGTTCCAGCGTTCTAAATGCACATCAAAATGTTGTGCTAATCTCTCTTTAATCAGGTCATCGTTCATACCTGCTTTCACGCCTAACCGCGCTTCATCTACATCATAAGAACGACCTTCAAATCTAATATGAACCATATCTAAAGCTCCTGTATAGTATGCAGCGAGCTAATTTGCTCTGGGCTAGATGATTGTTTAAGATTTCATCTCTGTCCGTCCATATTTATATACTACATACGTAATACAAGATTGTCAACACCCTAGGGAAAATTTTTTTGCACCTGATTTATCTGATACCGATTTAATAAATGATTGCAACACATCTCTTGTTCGGTGACTTAGCATTGCTACGTCACCGAACAAGAATCTATTTGTCGCATCCTTTTTTGAAATTGGTATGAGGTAGGTGGAATATGGAAAAGCAGGGCACTTACAAGCTAAGTAGGTAGGCACAAATAAACCTAATTATGTAACGGAATGTAAAAAGTTCAAAACCCTTGCGATTGCTTCACTTCGCTTTGCTCCGTATGTCCTATCGGACAAGCTGAGCGCAAAGCGCACGCTACGCGAACGCTAACGCAATGACATAGTTATAAATTTTTCCACCTACCTACTTATATGGCAGATTTTATTCTGTCCTTATTTGTGAACTGTAATGCCCTACTTAACCACCCTTTACTAGTGACTTATTAATAGACAGTTGAGATTGTGTCTTTGTTTTTGAGCATAAATACGAAAATAAAACTGTGGGAATGGAAGCTATTTACAGAGAAACGTAAATAATCACAGCTTTTAGCAATAATCACTTTTAGCAATAGTAAAGCACACATCAATTTGCTCAAAACATTTTTGAGGAGATAATTTGCTCATGGCTACAACAACAAATTTCCTTCCTGGTGTCACCAATTCTGCTACAGCCAGGAGTGGGGAGAGTATTACTCTTCAAGTAACTACATTGAAAGACGAAAATGACGCAGGCACTAAGGGTACGGGTTTATCCCTGAGAGATGCCATTATCCGTTCAGTTGAGAATCCTACCCAGCAGTACCGCATTCAGTTACAGGCGGGGGAAACCTATAAACTAACCCTTGACGGCAGCCGCGAGCATTTTGCTCAAACTGGGGATCTAGATATTTTCAACGGTAGTAATGTTATTATCGAAACCATTGGCGGTGATGCCCAAGCTACTATTGATGCCAGTGGTTTAACTGATAGAGATAGTGTATTTCATATTTGGGGAAAATCAACCTTAACCCTCAATAATGTGATTATTACAGGGGGTAAACAGTCTTCTCAAGGCAGTGGTGCTGGTATTTTTATCAATGGCGATAGTACCGTCAATCTGCAAGACTCCACAGTTACCAAGAATGAAGCAGGTAAGGGAGCCGGTATTTATGTCTCTAATGGTACGCTCAATCTTTACGACAGCCAGGTAACTCAGAACACAGCCCATTATTTTGGGGGTGGGGTTTTTGCCAAAAACAAAGCCACTATCAATATTGAAAATAGTCAAATTGCTGACAACGATGCCCACCATAAAGGGGGTGGCATTTTTGCCATAGAAGAGGGCACCAAGCAGATTGCGCTGAATGTACAGGACAGCATTATTGTCAACAATACCAGTAGAAATGGTGGTGGTGGTATTGGCAGTCAAGGGGGAGTAGGGATTGAAATTGGGGGTAGCACCTTTAGAAATAATACCACCGAGAGGGGTCCTGGCGGCGGTGCCATATACAGCCAAGGTGAAAATAGCGATCGCACTGTGATCAATATTAGCGGCAGCCGCTTTGAAGATAACAAGGCTGTTAATAGTAACTTGGGGGGTGGTGCAATCTACGGCGAAAAAGCCAATATTACAGTCGTTGACAACTCGTCTTTTATAAATAACAGTCTCATTGGCAGTCAAGATGCCAGTGGTGGTGCTATTTTTGCCACCAATTTTAGTAATCTGAATATCCAACAAGCTAATTTTACAGACAACAAGGTAAATGTCGCTCGTGGTGGTTCTGGTGGTGCCATAGCTAGTTTCTATGGGACTACAGTTAATCTCAAACATACTCAGTTCTTGCACAATTCAGCCTCGGAAACTGGTGGTGCCATGAGACTTGTTGGCGGTACAAACCATAATCTAGATCACGTACATTTTACGGAGAACACCACCAGACTGTTTGGTGGAGCTATTTCTTTTAGCGATACAAATGAAACCACCGTCAGTAATGCCTGGTTTGTGGGCAATATTAGTCAAGGTGATGGTGGTGCTATGAAACTCCGGAGAGGTAATACTCACTGGAGCAATGTTCGTTTTGTGGGCAATCAAGCAACTGGTGCCGCTCAAGATCCGCAAGTAACCGGAGATGGGGGTGTAGGTATTCTAGATGGAGGTAATCACTCTTGGCATCAGGTGATTGCAACCGAAAACCGAGCCGCCCAAGATGGGGGGGTTTTTGATGTCAAAGGCACAGATCGGCAGGTTGAGCTAAAAATTACCGACAGCGAATTTAATCACAACCGGGCAGAAGACGATGCAGGGGTGCTAGACGTTTATTCAAATACCCTAGGTTATGCGACTATTCACCTCGATGGCATTAACGCACGTAACAATAGTGCTGGTGATTCGGGTGGAGCTGTCCGAGCTATTGATGGTGTGGAACTTGACATTGTTAACAGTAATTTCATAGAAAACCTGGCTGGAGACAAAGCAAATCCCCAACTAGGTATTTATGGACAAGGCGGGGGACTACATATTGAAGGCAGTCAGGCGAATGTTGTCAATACCAAGTTTCTTGGTAATAAAGCTGTTTACGGTGGTGGGGGAATTTTAGTTGCCCTGGGACGAGAACTACCTGTCCTCACGTCACCAGGGGTGTTAAAGCTTATCAATAGTCAGGTTAACAACAATGAATCTTTATTAGGTAACGCAGGGGGTATACTTGCTGACCAAGGCTCATTTGTCGATATTGTTAACACCCACCTGAATCATAACCAATCTGCATTGGCAGGGGCAGCTATTTATGCAGCCCCCAAGAATGAGGGTCGCCCTGCCGCCCAGGTAACGATGATCAACAGTATTGCTGTGGGTAATGTGGCAGATAGCAATCAAAACGGCACAGGTACATCAGCCGTTTATATATCGCCACCCTTGGATGATGTGCTTGATGACACTCTCACCGCGCCAGCTAAATTTAAAATCTACAATAGTATCCTGGCTAACACTGTTACTGGTAACGGTCAGAACACCGTAGACTATGGCGGTGCGGCTCCAGTGGCTGCCTACAATAGCTTAGTGAATAAGCTGGAAAAGTTATCAGCATGGGGTGACAATTCTAACTTGCTCAATGTTGACCCTAATCTATTGTCCTTGGGCAATGGGTTGTATGTACCAACGGCAGACAGTCCCGTGGTTGATGCTGGTGCGAATAGGTGGCTTATTTTTGACATTTTTGATCTGGATGGTAATGGTAATATTACTGAGCTACTACCAGTTGATAGTCAAGGAGGCGATCGCATTGTCAACGGTACAGTGGATTTAGGTCCGGTTGAATTTGATTCCAATGATGGGTTAATTTTTGGTGGATTACGTAGTACTAGTGTCACAGCACAGTCAAGTCTAGCAGTGTCTGTTGATACCCATAGCTTGACCCAATTACCCATTGATACAGATGCCTCTAACTTCCCAGATGAACTCTCCTTGGGACAGCTAACTATGAACGACTTTGACCAAAAAATAGACTGGATACAAGCCCCCGGATTTATCCGTGGAGATGAAAAATGTTTTCCTTGTTCTCATTAGCCCTTCGATTCATCGATGGGGTAACTGATAACTGATAACTGATAACTGATAACTGAAATGACCTTCCTGTTGGTGCGATCGCCACTACACCAATGTACTACAACTTCACAAAAGTTTTCTACAGGAATGTACTACCTGGGTTGGAGATACCTCTTTAATTTGCTGTGAAATCGGAGATGATATTTGACGAGGTAGTTCTACTCGAAAAACTGAACCTTCTCCCAGTTGGCTATTGACAGTGATTTTCCCACACATAATTTGTACCAGAGAATGGGCGATCGCTAAACCTAGACCAGTGCCGGAATACTTACGACTGTTACCTTGATCCACTTGACAAAAAGGTTCAAAAATGCGTTCGAGATCCCCAGTTGCAATGCCAATGCCAGTATCTTGCACTGCGATCGCTAATTTATTTCCTGGTAATTCTGCAATTTCTAGACAAATAGAGCCAGATTCTGTAAATTTAATGGCATTTGACAGCAGATTTGTTAATATCTGCTTCATTTTATTTTTATCGTTAAATACTACATTATTTTGTAATTGATTGTGAATCACAATAGACAACTGCTTCTCATCTGCGAGGGAACGGACTTGTGCAATGGTAGTTTTAATCAACTGTGATAGATCGAATAGTTCTGGCTTGAGGGTAATATCCCCATTTTCCAAACCAGAAAACTCAAGTACTTCATTTAACAGCATCAATAAATGTTTACCATTATTGAGGATGCGTTCCACCATATCTTTTTGTTGAAGAGTTAATTGATGAAAATTGGGACGCAGCAATAGTTGAGCAAAGCCAATGACTGCATTCATTGGCGTTCGCAACTCATGGGATATGGCTCCTAAGAACTGTGACTGTAACTGTGAGACTTCTAGTAATTTGAGGTGTTGCAACTGAATTAACTCTTTTTGTGCTGCTAATTCTTGGTTCTGACAACTGATTAATTCATTACTTTCTTGGAGCTTTTGTGTAGTCTGTGCAACTTTCTTTTCCGCATCGCCAAGCCGGATACATAGGCGTAAAATCTTTGCCAATGTTGTGAGACATAGATCGGATTTACTAATGTATTCGGTGGCACCACTAGCAATTATTTGTGTAACATCTTGTTTATTATTCCCATCAATCATGACTATGATGGGAGTTTTTATAGCAAAAGACTGTAATTTTTCAATTGTGGTGAGAGCATTATCTTGTGGTAAGTGATGGTTGAGAAAAATACAATCATAGGGTGTACTATGCCAAGCATCATCAAGGGAGAGCATCGCGCCGTGACTCTTTGGAAGGATAGCACTTTTTTCGTCATCTATATCATCTACCGCAGATACTTCCAGGGATATATCTATTTGACTAAAAACCTTACATAATAAGCCATAGTCTTCTTTTTCCCTACTAACCACTAGGATTTTACGTGTCTCTTCCATCAGCTTTTGTGAGCATCACACACGGTTTCTATGTATAGGATTTCCTTTTTTTGAACTTGTTACAACGGTAAAATTAACGAAAGAAACCCTAACAATTAATTTATAAAAGCCCATTTATGGTCAGCACGTCCAGTAAAAATACTGATTGCAAGGGACAATGTTTTAAATTAGTAATTATAGATATTTTCAAAATTATGGTTTGTATCGCCATTATCTAAATATAGGACTCCGACTTGAATTTTGAACGTATACTGAGACTCAAAAGCCTGTTTTACAAAGGTTACACGTCAAAATCTGTTCAATAATCAAAT
This sequence comes from Calothrix sp. MO_192.B10, assembly GCA_030065055.1. GTDB lineage: Bacteria > Cyanobacteriota > Cyanobacteriia > Cyanobacteriales > Nostocaceae > Calothrix_A. The sequence goes on along the minus strand of JASJDS010000001.1, from coordinate 78,383 downwards.
AGAATTCCTATATGAATAATACTACTGATTGAAACATCAGTAAGGATAATCAATAAGTTTTACCTATAACCGATAGTCCCTCAACTATTAGAGATGGGGTATAACAAGAGCCATTCCAATCAGCATCACTACCCAATTTCACCAACTGCTTGAGGGCACTATAAATATTACCAGTTACCATAGTATCTTTGACGCGCCCAATTATCTGACCATTTTTGACCTGGTAGCCCAAATCAACATTGATAGAAAAATCACCGGACATACCACCGCCACCACCCAGCATTTGATCCACAATTAAGCCATCATCCATCTGTGCAATTAATTCTCGTAGAGTTGCTAAACCGGGCTGGATGAGGAAATTAAACAAGCTAGGGGTGGGGTAACTACCTAAATCGGGACGAAAACCATTGCCTGTAGAGCTAATGCCCAGTTGTCTGCTAGTGGTGCGATCGCAGTAAAAATTCTGTAAAATTCCGTTTTCAATAAATAATACAGGCTTACTGGGAGTGCCTTCGTCATCAAAAGGACAGCTATAGGGTCCTGCTTGGGGATCTTGGTAAAGGGTCAGAGCAGGAGAAGTCACTTGTTTTCCAATTCTTTCTGCCCACGGGGAAGCTCTTTCCAATACACGCTTACCATTTAAAGCTGACTGTACAGTCCCCCAGAGCATATCAGAGGCTTTGGAGGTAAATAATATCGGCACGCGACCATTGGGAGGGGTTGCTCTGTCCTCTGCCCAAGCTAGACGTTGTAAAATTTGGGCAGCCATCTTTTCTGGTTGCAGCACACCCCGTTTGGTTTCACCATCTGATACGCTTAAAAAATCCTCACCCCGCACCCACTCGGCAGAAATATAAGAACTCAAGGTAGTGTCAGTGTAATAACAATCTAAACCTTTGGTATTTACCAATCTGGTGATTTCACTATCACATTCCCAATCGCCATTACAAATCGCATCTGGATAGACTTGGCGGATCAACTCAATGGTTTGCTGACCCCACTCTACCAACTTCTCTATGGGTACATTTGCACCTAAATCTGGGTAAGCAGGCTGAAAATTACTACCAATCTCCATTAATTCTGGTGAATTGAGTTGACTTAAAGCTAAAGCACGCTCCACCAGAGATACTGGTTCCACAAGACCATAGGCAACTGCCATACCTGGGCATCCATCGCGCCACAATCTTAAAGCCGTACCTTCAGCTTCATTGGTTTCTATTTGTTTCAAGCGATTGCCTTCAAAAAACACAGGTCGAGAAAGCGATCGCGACTGATAAACTTCAGCAGCTTCTGCACCAAATTTGATGGCTAATTCCAGCAGTTGTTCCGCTAGGGTATCTTGTGGTACCTGTTTAAACGCCATGACTCCGAGTTAATTTGTGTTAGACACCTGCAAATGGAAGTTGTCCAGACAACAATGTGGGAATTTCTCCCCATGCAGCTTGCTGCTGATGCTGGAATAGTTTTGAGAGTGGAGAATTTCCACCTTCACGGAATATGCGATCGCGCCCTCGGCGATTCCTCAGGAACATCGCCCCTTGGGCGGCTCCTGGAGAGAGCATCGTGCCCTCGGTAGTTCCGTCCCCGTAGCGGTTGTTCCCGTAGCGGTTCCGTTCGCGTAGCGGTTCCTAAGGAACAAGGAACAAGGAATAAGGAACATCGCTGATTAAATTTTAGCCATTCGTCTCCTCACTAATTAAGGTAAATTAACCTGACATAACAGCCAAAATCCTGCAAATGATTCTGCTTGGGGATCGGACTGCACGGCAACAAAATGAACACCATTTGCTTTCTGCTTGGCTGACTCAAAATCCTTAGCTGCTGCCAAAACTTGGGGATTATTGAGATTCGCTAAAATCCAGCTTTCATTAGCACCAGTTTCTAAAACCAATCTCGCACCTCGGTCATTGTCAAACCTTAACCATGCTAACTCTAAACCGGACATCCAACCTGCTAGGGGTAATGCTCTGGGAGAAAAAATCAATACCCCAGGAATTAGAGTTTCAGGGGAAACCTCTACCATATCTAGAGGAAAACCTTCACCAAAACCAATTTCCCACTCAGACATATCCGCAAATTCAGTCGCTGACAAGCTGACAAACTGCCATTTTTGTCCTTCCAAGGCATCGGGTAATCTTTGCGGCAGGGGTGCTTCTAAACGTACTGAAGGATTAGTCCCCCCTTGATACCCTGGTTCTTGGGGATACACCTGTTCCATGCGCTGTTGCAACCACTGATTGAGTAATAAGGTGCGGCGACTAGCTTGTGCGGGAATACCAATATCTTGACAAGCTTTGGTAATCATATTATTCATTTGCCGACGGAAGAAGCGGATTCTGATCGGTGCTTCCCCAGCTTGAGCGATCGCTTCTTGGATAGCAGTCCTCAACCATCCTGAATTTACGGTTGTACTGGGACAATATTGAGCATAGCGAAATAATGCATCAGTATTACTGCCAATCTCCAAAGGAGATTCGCAAATCAAGACTTCCCATACTTTTTTCTGTTTGTCGTCCACTATCGGACGGGAGTAAAAATCAAGTTCCCAAATACTACCCATGTTATGCCGTTAAGTTTTGGCTACTTTTTTATATTTTTTATCATACGAGGCTATGGGTAGAGGCGGAATAGAAGAGGAGTTCGGAGTTTGGAGTTCGGAGTTCGGAGTTCGGAGTTGGAAGGGATGGAGGGAAGGAGGGAAGACTGTCAACCATCAACTAACAACTAACAACTAACAACCATCAACCATCAACTATTTAGTTTATTTTTTGACCAAAATGTATGTTGCTTGTGCATAGGTAGGTAATTGGCGAATATACTGCCGGAAATCCTTTTGGTTCTTAAAAATACCTGCCAAGAAATCTAGTTGATACAAATTTGGTAAAAAGGCACCACCTGTATCAGCTACTACACCTAGTCTTAGTTGTTTTTTCCCACCCCGAGTGTACTCCATTACAATTACTTTACCTAAACCAACATTCAATACATCCCCTGCAAAAGTAACCCCTGGTTTGATGGAAATTTTGGCATCAATCTTATACCCGTAGCCTTTAATTGAATCTACCTGCTTAAAATACCAATAACGCTTCTGCAATCTGGCGGCTAATCCCCGTACATAAGGCATTCCATTGTTTTTATCCACGTTAAAAAATGCCTGAGTTTTATCTGGCAAATTAACCAAAATAGTTCCCTGCATTAATGCCTCTTCAAAACCTTGGCGAGTTAAATATACCAGGGTATCTACTTTGCCAAATTCTTTACCTCCTGGTTCGTAAATTCCAGATAAAACATCCTGTTTAGTATATTTTTTATAAAATTCATCAGTAGATTCACTATTTTTTAAACTATATACTGGTATGTTAAAAGTAGCAGTTTTAGTCCGAGAACCTGGATGGATAAAAACGGCATATTTGGTAATACGCAATTGTTTTTGTCTGGTTCTTTTTGGATTATGGGCAGACCATTTAATGACGCGAAAATGTTGATTAATAAAATTAGGATTTTGTAAACGAGTGACCCGTTTATTAGCAATATCTTCCTTGAGAATTTCAATCATAAAATCCAGTGTTGTCAAGGTATCCTCTACTGTGACACCTTTGGTTGACAAGACTCCTGGGCGAACCACATCTGGATCTGCTTGACTATGATTGCGGAAATATTCTCTAGTATTAATCAGAACTGTGAGTAAATCTGATTGATTAAAACTAACCTTACTTTTAGGTAATTTCCCTGCCTGAAAAATTTTACTACCCTTAATACTAAACTTATATCTGAGTAATTCGTCGATGACTGGGTAAGATTTTGGTACTGAAGCTAAATTTTGAACGGGAGCAAGACTTTTTAGCTGATTTTTATCCTTGAAAATGTTCTGAAAATTTGGATTTGGAATTACCGGTTGATCAGATGACTGTAAATTTACTGACTGGGTTAATAAAATATTTTGTTGATCAGGTGGGTTTTGTACCAAATTGATATTTTGGTGATTTATATTTCCATTGTGTAGATAGATGCCAACCACACTTATACATGACAAAGTTGCTAAACCTACTGTAAGACGTAACTTTTGATTGGAAAGGATACCCATAATTGAGAAAGTTAAATTCTATTGATAAATGATAATGAAATTTGCCAATAATCTGAATATATTACCCAAAATTTCACAAATATCTAATATGGAAAATGGAACTCTGAATAAGTATGATGTATTCAAGGGAATTAATGTTGCATTACTCATAAGCATTTTATTCGTGTAGCATTGACCGAGAAAATCTTCTGAACTACCGCTAGTTTTCCAAGCTCATACTAAGTTGCATTCAAAGATAGTACCCAGTCATTGCGACGTAAGGCAGCAATCTCATTGACTCGAACTACTATGATAGAACGCAACTTGGTATCAATATGGGACTTTCTGGTGTTTTAGTTAAATTTTGAATTCGGAGTGAAGGGACGTGTCAGACATAAGTGGTACTTGGTTAGGAACATACTGGCAACAAGGAATACCTACTCGCTTTGAGGCTACCCTAATTCAAAGTGGTAATACTTTAACTGGCTCAATTCTAGATGATAGCTATTTAGGAGAGGCTCAACTCACTGGTGAGGTCACTGGACGTAATGTTAGCTTTCTCAAGCGTTATTTTACTACTTCGCCCGACTCTGTGAGATATACAGGCACAATATCAACAGATGAAGATTATATCCAGGGACATTGGACTATAGATATGTTCAATTCTGGTCCTTGGGAAGCAAGACGTAGTGGAGAAAATCTCAGTATGAGCCTACAAACTGCCCGAGAAAAGCTGACCAATGAATTCATAATTCTTAATTCATAATTCGTAATTCATCAATCAAATTGCCAAACTCTTATCCAGAAAGGCTTTGATGATTTACCGGTTGCTTTGGAGTCTGAAATATAAAGTGCTTGCTTTCTAGGGCATTGCATCAAAATTGGGATGCCCCCTAGGCGATGACTGGGGAACATCACGCCTTGCATGACTCCCTTTGAGAACACTACCCCAAAATAAAAAGCCTAGCTTTCCGAAGAAAACTAGGCTGGGAAAATACACAAATCCAACTAACGAGAAAAACATTTATAAGAACTATTAAACACTAAAGTCAACTATTGAGGAACAAAAATCTAATTATTTAGTAATACCAAGTTGAAAAAAGAATGGGACAGATGGATTTATAGAACACACAGACGGAAGGTGATTCTGAATCCGTATTGTCAAGTTTGTTACGGAGGGAAGCCCTCGTGACGGCTCAACTTTCTGCAACATCTAAAATCTCAACTTCAAAATGGTATAATTTGTTCTCAGTTGCTTGAGGGTTATGATTATTTTATTCAACTGTTTGTAGCAGTATCAGACTAAAAATGAAATGTAGTAATAGTTTCTTCTGTGTTAGTTATTTTCCGCAGTCTGGGACAAACAGCTATGGCTCTACACTGTTTCCTCCCATCTAGAAATTTTGTAGCTGACCCATTTGAGAAAGACTGTATGTAGCCTTTCAAAACCTACTAACTTATTTTATTGACCACAGACATACTTTGAATCAGCCATTTACCGTCTTTCTTGATTAAGTCATACCGAACTCGCAATGTTTCATTGTATGACCTTTTCTGATTCATCTGACCGTTATCGTAGTAGTTTGCCACTTCAATCACAGAAGCCTCTACTGCTACCTGATTCTGATCATCTGCACTTCGATCGATTTTGACATCTGTAATCTGATGTTCGTACTGGCGGTAGCTATTGTTCTTTTTGTTTTGTTGAGCGATCGCTTGCCATTTAGATAAGGCTGAACCAACCAAAATATTTTCCAAACTACCAATATCATGATTAGAACCCAGTGCTAAGGATTTTGTCGATAACCATGATTGAATCACTTGTCTGGCAGTAATCTCTGTAAATTCACTGATTGGTAACTGATTTTTGCTACCAGGCTTAGGAATCTGGATGGGCGGTTGATTAATTTCCACAGCCACCTGTGAACCTTGTAAGGATGGTACGGGATTAACCAAATTCCTTAACCACCCAAAGATTGTACTAACCAAGAACCACAAAACTATTAGACCAGCCACAGAGGTCAAAATAGTCCACATTAGCCGTATTCTGGTATTTCGGGAACGGCTGGTGGTTCTTCTACGCCTGCGAGTTACGTAACGGCGATCGCCTATATTAACTGAACCCTCGGCAGAACTAGATTGACGTTTCCTTGGTTGGGTAGGAGGAGGCGAACTATGGAAATATTGGCTCTCCTCTAGCTCCAAGTCTCGATTCGGGGAAAATGAATTGTCGTTAACTTGATGAGATGGTGAGACGGGATGCCCAGGTGTAATGGTCTGCTGTTGGGAGCGATCGCTACTAGCCACCGTAGGCGGCTGTATATTTTGGCGATCGCTCTGGGGATAATTAGAGGTATTTTTCCGGGTAGAGGTAAAGGAGCGATGGGGAGATTTAGGGGATTTACCCGCTGCTTTCACCTCTTCTGTAGGTAATGCTTCTAAATAGGCTTGCACTTGCTGATCGGCAAAGTATTCCTTTAAAGAAGCTGGTTGTTTCGCCAAATCCCGAAAATGAGGAAAAACTTCTGTTTCTAACCAGCGTTCCGTATACAAACACAGTCCCGGCAATAAATCGGGAGAATCTTCAGATTTTTCCCTAATAAAGACCAATGCCTCATATTCTTGACTCAGTTCTAATACTCGACTGGCTTCTTCCGTTTGTCCCAATAACAAACTACACAATGATTGTTCTAGATGGATATCCTGGCGCTTACCCAGATCCATCAACATTTGCTTGGATCGTCTAATTAGAGCCGGTTGACGTTGGGTAAATCCCCGTGCTATCAAGGAATATATGGTTAAATATGTAGCAACAGCAGAAGGACGTTTACTTTCTGTCTCGAACAATTTATGCTGTTCTGCTACAGTTAAATAATTACGCAATTGCTGAATAAACCGTAAAAAATCATCTATATTCAGACCAGAGCGATCGTCCCCCGTGCCATCAATTCCACCCCGTTCTTCTAAAATTTTTTGTAACAATTGTAACCCCTGGCGACGTTCCGAGGCTTTTTCCAGTGGTAGCTGCAATAATTCTAGAATCCGATATGGTCGCAACCGATACAAGTCTGACTTGATTTCTGCCTGCACATTGGGAAATAACTTTTTCTCGATCAACAGTTCTTCCCCTGTTTCTAAAGATATGGCAGCATTTTCATAGTTACCTTGTTGCCATTGCTCCCGCCCTAATTCCAAACAAGCTAAAGCTACAGTCAGGACAATATCAGGAAATTCTGACGGTAAATCCCATGGTTCCCTAGCTGTAGATGTATTTTTGTTGTTAACCAGGTAGGGGTGACCCATTTTCAGTACTAGTTCATATTCCCCCAATTCCTGCAAAATCAGTAAAGCACCAACTAATTGCTCCGAGTCAATTTCCACACCCAGTTTATGGGCATCCAGATTAATATTTTCCTGAGACGGACGTTCCTCTACTGCTACTGAGGAAGATTTCATTCTGTCATCCGGATCATAGGTATGCGCCAAGTAAAGCTGTTCGTAGGCTTTACGCTCTTTTGGATCTGATAAAATAGCGTAGGCTTTTTCTATAAGTTGTTTGCGCGATCCAATGGCCGCTTGGGAGTACTCCCTTCGTGGTAATTGCACCATGCGATCGTTGTAAGCCTGACGCAATTGTTCGTCACTTGCCGCCAATGGTAATCCTAAAATTCTGTAATAATCTAGCGGTATCTGCACAGCTACTTCCCCTGCAGCGCGATCGATAAAATTTACTTATAGCGTTCCAGGTCTGTCAAACCGTGCCATCATCATAATTGGTGAATTCACCTGACAAGCGTGTTTGGCAACCACTATGCTGGTTTTATTTTCAACATTATTAATGGTCTTTGTTTATATAGTACAAAATTTAGGTCGTTATTATTCTTAAACTATATAGACTGCACTTTAAGTTATTCTCTGATAGCTTATCCCTCGACCGTCAAGGGATAAAATTTGATTACACTAGGTGATGTTCACGGTTGGGTTATGGGCTGAAAGTTTGTGCCTACCTCGTTCAGAGGGAATTTACCCATTGTTTTGAACTAAGAAAGGTACCACAATACAATCCGAAGTTGCTTCTTCTGGGAAGCGAACAGGATTATACCACGATTAAAAAGTAATTACAATTGTTTGGTAAAGATGTACGGGATTCTACGGGGATTGGCTTATTTGTTAAACAATATGCTGATGGGATGATGAGGTGATGGGATGATGAGGTGATAGTTGATAGTTGACGGTTGACAGTTGACGGTTGACGGTTGACAGTTGTTGGTTGACGGTTGACAGTTGTTAGTTATCACAATTCCTTCACTCCCTCACTCCTTCCCTCCTTCACTCCTTCACTCCTTCCCTCCTTCCCTCCTTCCCTCCTTCCCTCCTTCCCTCCTTCCCTCCTTTGCTCCCTTATACCTACAAACCAAAAACACAGTTATAATAACGAATCGAGCAAAGAAGCATATGAACCGGGAACCAGGCAAAAACTGTTGGCAGTAAGTCCACCGGGATTTGATTGTTAACTTTTTTCCCGAGTATCTTTGGCAGATTTATCAAACTGCTTGAGATTGCCATCTAACATTCACATCGTACTTCTCAGTTTTACAGCAGGGATATAAGTAAAAATAATGGTTCAACAACGCACGCTTCCCAAATTTAATACTGCTAGCGCGAAAATCAGCAAATCCGAAGCACTAGAGTTATATAAAGATATGGTGCTAGGACGCACGTTTGAAGATAAGTGTGCTGAGATGTACTACCGGGGCAAAATGTTTGGGTTTGTCCATTTATACAACGGACAGGAAGCCGTTTCCAGTGGTATCATTCGGGGGGCAATGCGACCGGGAGAAGACTTTGTCTGTAGTACCTACCGCGATCACGTCCATGCTTTGAGTGCAGGTGTACCACCCAAGGAAGTAATGGCAGAACTGTTTGGTAAGGAGACAGGTTGTAGCAAAGGACGTGGGGGTTCCATGCATATGTTCTCTGCCGAACATCGTCTGTTGGGTGGGTATGCTTTTGTCGCTGAGGGCATTCCCGTTGCTGCTGGAGCTGCTTTTCAATCTAAGTATCGCCGGGAAGTAATGGGAGATGAAACCGCAGATCAAGTTACGGCTGCCTTTTTCGGAGATGGAGCTTGTAACAACGGGCAATTCTTTGAAACATTAAATATGGCTGCTTTATGGAAATTACCAATTATTTTTGTGGTAGAAAATAATAAGTGGGCGATTGGTATGGCTCACGAACGGGCAACTTCCGATCCCGAAATTTACAAGAAAGCCAGCGTGTTTAATATGGTGGGTGTGGAGGTAGATGGGATGGATGTGATGGCAGTCCGTTCCGCCGCCCAAGAAGCCGTAGCTCGCGCCCGTGCAGGGGAAGGTCCAACTTTAATCGAAGCATTAACCTATCGTTTCCGGGGACATTCTCTGGCAGATCCTGACGAACTGCGTAGTAAAGCCGAAAAAGAAGAGTGGCTGTCTCGCGATCCCATTAAAAAGTTTGCTGATTATATTACCCAGCAAAATCTAGTTACCCAGTCAGAGTTAAAAAATATCGATCGCCAGATCCAAGAATTAATTGATGAAGCAGTCAAATTCGCTGAAAGTAGTCCCGAACCAGCTCCATCAGACTTGTATCGCTTTATCTTTGCCGAAGACGAATAAATATTGTTAGTAGTTTTGATGGCTAGGGAACAGATCCCCGACTTCTTTAAGAAGTCGGGGATCGCTCGCACCCGCGACTCGTCAAAATTAATGGGACAAAGCACTAGATATACAAACCAAATGTATGATCGCCATGAACAAGCTGAATTTGCAAACAGAACAATCTCAGCTAGAAGTAGTACCAGCCAGAGGGGGTATTATAACTAGCTGGCAAGTCCAAGGGCAAGAAATCCTCTATCTAGATAAGGAACGTTTTGCTAACCCCGAATTGAGTGTGAGGGGCGGTATCCCAATTTTGTTTCCCATTTGTGGCAACTTACCCAATAACACCTACACCCACAACGAACAGCAATATACCCTCAAACAACACGGCTTTGCCCGTGATTTACCTTGGGATGTCACAGAGCAACAAGTTAGCCCACAACAAGCCTGGGTAACTTTGAGCCTCAAAAGTAATGAACAAACCAGGGCGGTATATCCCTTTGAGTTTCAATTGAATTTTACCTACCATATCCAAGGTAATACCTTGGATATTCGCCAGGAATATACTAATCTTTCCTCCACACCCATGCCATTTTCTGCCGGGTTTCATCCTTACTTCAGCGTCCCTGATAAAAGCCAGCTAGAGTTTGCCATTCCCTCAAATCAGTATCAAGACCAAAAAAGCAAAGAAATTAACTCTTTCTCTGGCAATTTTGATTTCCAACGGGAGGAAATTGACTTCGCTTTTGGCTATCTCAATGGAAAATCAACCTCCGTCACAGATAAAGCTCGCAAACTCCAATTAACACTGGAATGGGATGATATCTTTTCCACCCAGGTGTTTTGGACCCTCAAAGGCAAAGACTTTTATTGTGTAGAGCCATGGACAGCACCCCGCAATGCCCTCAACACCGGAGAGCATCTCACCACTTTGAACCCAGGAACTACCCAAGGGGCTAGCATACGCCTGAAAACAAAATTTTTCTAATCCCCTTTACAAAACTCCAGGTATTGGTGTTATAATTCGGAAGTTGTCAAAAATAGAAGGGTCGCTAACTCAACGGTAGAGTACTCGGCTTTTAACCGATTAGTTCTGGGTTCGAATCCCAGGCGACCCATATTTTCATCTAGTACCCCCAGGAGACTCCCGCCATAACGTTAGTTTGGCGGTGATGATGCCAGTCGCCTGCGGAGGGAAACCCTCCCGCAGTGCTGGCGCAGGAATGGGGACGAGCAAGGAGCTTCACCCCTGAGTCGAATTGTTGCGTAGCAACGGACACTTCGCTCAAGTCGGGGAACCCGCCCACGCGAGTGTCCTCAACAACAGACGAGGGGGTGGACGACGAGTGAGTAATTAGTATGAAGGAATATAGGGAGAACTAGTTGTTTCACAGTTTTTATAGTAAAATGTGAAGTATGGAAAAAGCCTACCGCTACAGATTTTACCCAACTGCCGAGCAAGAATCTCTCTTGCGCCGGACAATTGGTTGTGTGCGGTTGGTGTTTAACCAAGCATTGGCTAGTAGAACCGAAGCTTGGTACCAGAGGCAAGAACGGGTTGATTACGTTCAAACCTCTGCCATGTTGACCCAGTGGAAAAAGCAATCACACCTCCAGTTTTTGAATGAGGTCAGTTGTGTGCCATTGCAGCAAGGCTTGAGGCATCTGCAATCTGCTTTTGCCAACTTCTTTGCTGGTAGAGCAAAATACCCCAACTTCAAAAAGAAGCGTAGTGGTGGTAGTGCAGAGTTTACCAAGTCTGCTTTTAGGTGGAAGGATGGACAAGTCTATTTGGCGAAGTGTTCTCAACCATTGCCAATTAGATGGTCTAGGCAACTTCCCAAAAACTGTAAGCCTACAACCATTACGGTAAAACTTGACCCTTCTGGGAGATGGTTTGTTAGTTTGCGGATTGACGATCCAAAAGATGAAAAGCTGCAACCAGTTGCCAATATAGTGGGGTTGGATGTTGGGGTGAGTAGCCTGGTAACCCTGAGTACGGGGGAAAAGATTGCTAATCCCAAAGCTTTTAACAAGCACTATCGCAAATTGCGACAAGCTCAAAAGGCTTTGAGCCGCAAGCAAAAAGGCTCTCGTAATAGAGACAAAGCAAGGCTTAAAGTTGGCAGAGTTCAAGTAAAGATTTCTGACTCTAGAAAAGACCATTTGCACAAGCTGACCACTCGACTGGTGCGTGAGAACCAAACCATAGCAGTCGAGGATTTGGCTATCAAAAACATGGTCAAAAACCACAAACTTGCTCGCGCCATCAGTGATGCTGGCTGGGGTGAGCTTGTCAGACAACTGGAGTACAAAGCCAAGTGGTACGGTCGAGACTTGGTTAAAATTGACCGATGGTTTCCCAGTTCTAAACGCTGTGGGGAATGCGGTCACATTGTTGAAAAATTGCCGTTGAAAATCCGGGAGTGGGAGTGTCCTAACTGCAAGACTCACCATGACCGGGATATCAACGCGGCAAAGAACATTTTGGCGGTGGGACACACCGTTACAGTCTGTGGAGCGAATGTAAGACCTGATAGGCGTAAATCTAAAGGGCAGTTGCGTAAAACCCCTAAGGCTTCCGCCGTGAGCGTCAGCCGAACGGGAAGGAAACAGAAACCCAAGTCGTGAGTCTTGGGAATCCCCCGCTACACCCTTCGGGTGTAGCGGTGGGAGGATGTCAAGTGATAGACTAATTTTGAAAGCAGGTAACGGTAATGTGTTGACCTGAGCGATGCTCCCAAAGGGAAGCCCCGCAAAGCGCGAACCTCTCCCGTCAGCGCAAGCGATCGCCACTTGGTGTAGAAAGCTACGAAATAAATAATTGCGATCGTTTACAGATTGACCGTTGATTTTTTGAGATTTACCTTAAACTTATTAAACATAAACACACATGAGTAGTTATAATTTCTTATAAGTTGAAAATTATCTTAAGATTAGCGTAATAATTACGCTTGTCTGAAAACGACTAGCTGACACGTATCATAAAATTTAGGAGGACTATCTATGGCACTCGTACCAATGCGACTGCTATTGGATCACGCGGCTGAGAACGGTTACGGCATCCCAGCCTTCAACGTGAACAATATGGAGCAGATCCAAGCAATTATGCAGGCTGCCCATGAGACAGATAGCCCCGTTATTCTACAAGCCTCCCGTGGTGCTCGTAAGTATGCTGGGGAAAACTTCCTACGCCACTTGATTTTAGCAGCAGTAGAAACCTATCCCCATCTTCCCATTGCCATGCACCAGGACCATGGTAATGAGCCTGCTACCTGCTACTCGGCAATCAAGAATGGCTTTACCAGCGTAATGATGGATGGCTCCCTGGAAGCCGATGCTAAGACTCCCGCTAGCTACGAGTACAACGTTAATGTTACCCGGGAAGTGGTAAAAGTCGCTCACGCACTGGGTGTCAGTGTTGAAGGAGAACTAGGTTGTTTGGGTTCTCTGGAAACTGGTATGGGTGAAGCTGAAGATGGTCACGGTTTTGAAGGTAAGTTGGATAAAGAACAACTTTTAACCGATCCTGACCAAGCTGTTGACTTTGTAGAACAAACCCAAGTAGATGCTTTGGCGGTAGCTATTGGTACTAGCCACGGTGCTTACAAGTTCACCCGTAAGCCTACTGGAGAAATTTTGGCAATCAGCCGCATTGAAGAAATTCACCGTCGTTTGCCCAACACCCACTTGGTAATGCACGGTTCCTCCTCCGTACCCGAAGATTTAATTGCTTTGATTAACCAGTACGGTGGTACCATTCCTGAAACCTATGGTGTACCTGTAGAAGAAATTCAAAAGGGCATCAAGAGTGGTGTGCGTAAAGTAAATATTGATACAGACAATCGCCTAGCTATCACCGCAGCAGTACGGGAAGCTTTAGCAGGTAACACCAAGGAGTTTGACCCCCGTCACTTCCTCAAGCCTTCCATCAAATATATGCAGAAGGTTTGTGCTGACCGTTACCAACAATTTGCCACTGCTGGTAATGCTAGTAAGATTAAGCAAGTATCTATTGATGTATTTGCTGTTAAGTATGCTAAAGGCGAATTGGATGCTGTTACTAAGAAAACAGTTAAAGCCTAGTTTCAGGAAAAAATAAATAAAAGGGGTACGGCGTTGCCGCACCTCTTTAGATTAGGATGACCATATTGTTTGGTATGAAGAACCGGGAAGCGAATGAGTTCCCGGTTTTTTGTCTTACTATCGCCAACATTTGGGTAGGGACACGGCACCAGAGTGATAATTTTATACACCAAAATCCTGTGGATGCCGTGCCAAAAATGGGAGCAGTTAGTACAAGAGTCTCTATCACAGGAGAAAAAATCATGAATGAACGTCAATCAGAGGCAGGGGGCAGGGGAACACCCGTTTCATTGACCCCAAACGGTATGATCTTTTCAGAGACATGAAAAAGAAATATCGTCAGCAAATGTGACGAAGCGCGGTTTCAACCCGTATAGTGACAACCCCTTAGAATCCTGAGTGTTTCAACCACAGGAGAAGTCAAGAGCAAAACAAACCTTAGTAATACTACCGATGCCTTACCCTGACCCTAATTGGATATCCTTAGGTATAAATATGGGTTATAAGTAGACGCAATTTTAATTTCCTTATGTAACGGTTCTTTACTTTTATGTGAATCTTCTGACATCAATTGATGGCTAAGTATAAGGATTACACAATATAATTTTTAGTTAACAATATAACTGTCTACTAACCATTGGCTTGATTAAACTGATTAGAAGCGCATCTGCATTTATTTTTCAGCCCCATGATTATGAAGTTATCTTACAAACAACTTGCCGTATATTGTTCTTTAGTATTAATTGGCGGTGGTTTGGGCTTGTTTGGCAGTAGTTATCTGATGCCACGAAATAGTTCCTTCCGACAGCTAAGAAATGTAACCACAACTGCACCAACGGAGAATATACCTGCCCGTCGTTTTGGTAAAGTTGGACAAAACACGAATGCAAATAATGTAAACTTTATTGCTAATGCCGTTCAAAAAACTGGTCCGGCAGTAGTACGAATTAATGCAACTCGCAAAGTTGCCAATCCCATCGCAGATGCCTTCAAAAATCCCCTACTCCGGCGTTTTTTCGGAGAAGACGAGCAGCCATTCCCTCAAGAAAGAATTGAAAGGGGTACTGGTTCTGGTTTCATTTTAAGTCGGGATGGGCAAATACTTACCAATGCCCATGTGGTGGCAGATACGGATACCGTGCAGGTAACAATGAAGGATGGACGTACCTTTGAAGGAAAGGTGATGGGGATAGATAAAATCACAGATGTGGCAGTAGTGAAAATATCTGCTGATAAGTTACCTGTGGTGCAAATGGGTAATTCTCAAAATTTAATTCCGGGAGAATGGGCGATCGCTATTGGCAATCCCCTAGGTTTAGATAATACTGTAACCATTGGGATTATTAGTGCCACTGATCGCACTAGTGCCCAAGTTGGCGTACCTAACAGACGAGTCAGCTTTATTCAAACAGATGCAGCTATTAACCCTGGTAACTCAGGGGGTCCGTTATTAAACTCCCAAGGGCAGGTTATTGGCGTAAATACTGCCATTCGTGCCGATGCTCAAGGGCTGGGTTTTGCCATACCCATTGAAACCGCAGCCCGTATTGCTGATGAGCTATTCACCAAAGGACGCGTGGATCATCCCTTTTTAGGGATTGAAATGGTAGATTTAACCCCAGACAAGAGAAAGGAGATTAATAAAGAAACTAACCTCGCCATTCAGCAGGATACTGGGATTTTAGTTAAGAGAGTAATAAAAGATTCTCCGGCTGAAAAAGGAGGACTACTCTCCGGCGATATCATTGTCAAAATGAATCGCAAACCGGTGAAAACCGCTGCTCAAGTACAAAAACAAGTAGACTTGAGTTCTGTAGGGGACATTTTGTCCATAGAAGTCCAACGCAACGGCAAAATACAAACCTTTAAGGTACAACCAGAGCCTTATCCCAAATAAGTAAATAGTCAATGTCAATAGTCATTGATTATGAGGAGTTGGCTAGCCTGACGGCAAGCCCTACACCACAATCATTCTTTTGACTTTTGACTTTTGACCCCTCCGGGGTATCTCCTAAGCCCTCCGGGCACGGCAAAGCCGAACGGAGAGACTGCGTCAACGCCATTGGACGGCAGTTGCTACCCTGACGGTCAGCCGCTGTTGCGTTTACAAGTAGGCAAAGCCTTTCGGCAGTTACTCCACTTGGGGAGACCCCAAGACTGTACTGCCTCACCACCGCAATGGCTCAATGCGTGACTTTTGACTGACGCGCAGGGGCACTAGTGACCTACATTGGGTTTACTGAGGTTATCCAGTTGCATCCGTTGCTCCATTTGACGCAGGAAGTAGCCTGTCATCATTGCTGAAGCTAAAAGACCAGCCAGATTATCCCGATCTGTAGTCACCTGCACATTAAAGCTCTCTGTGGGTAGCACACCCACTAGCCCTTGCACGTTTTGGGAAATGATTTGTTTTATTTCCGGAGTGACGGACTGAGCTACACGGGCTAAAACTTCAGGGGATTGGTGCTGTAAATAGTTGAGTAACTGATTGGAGTTATCGTCAAAGTGCTCGTGTAATAGATGATTAGGGTGTTCCTCGGAGTTGTCGTTCAAGAAGTTAGGATTAAACACCATTGGCAGTTATTCTTAGCTGAGTTGCTAATTCTACTCTAAACCATAGTATAACTATGAGCCATCTCTATTTTGCAGATCGGGTGGTTATTTAGCCATGCTCAAGGCGGCTAAACTCCCTCTGCGACTGGCTCTAGCTGTAATTCTAATTGTTTTTGCTCTGAATTATTGGCAAATGGTTGGGGGAGTTTATCAATTTGAAAATATTGATGAAATTTCGGGGTTACTTGTAGCGAAAAAGACCGAGATTCACTAGTACGGCGTTTGCGAACAAAACCTTGCTCTACCAGTTCCTGAACGTGCTGATACGCACCAGAACCGCGAACATTAATTAACTCACTTTGACGGATGGGGTTATTGAGAGCGATCGCTGCTAAGGTTCGCAATGCTCCCACACCTAATTCTACGGGAATCAGAGTTTGTACTAATTCCTGAAAATCAGACCTCAATTGTAAACTGTAGCCCTTAGAAGTTTGTACCACTTCTAAGGCGCTATCTCGGCGGGCATATTCGTCAATGAGTTCAATGATCCCTTCTTCAACTGTAGTGCG
Organism: Calothrix sp. MO_192.B10; assembly: GCA_030065055.1. Classification (GTDB taxonomy): domain Bacteria; phylum Cyanobacteriota; class Cyanobacteriia; order Cyanobacteriales; family Nostocaceae; genus Calothrix_A. Next base: position 61,473 of record JASJDS010000001.1, on the reverse strand, counting down.
ATCGCAAGCGGCGCACTCGGCGATTTCGCCAATTGAAAGGGGTTGACCCTTTAAGTATAGAATCGCTTCTATTTTAGTGGCTGCAGTCATCGTTTATTAGTCATCGATTGTTAGTCATCAATCATCATTGACCAAAAATAATGGGATACAAGCCCCGTCCTTATAGGATGGCTTGACCAAGTTTTGGTACAATAAACAAAAGTCGCCATAGGGCATTGGGAGACTCTAAACGGACATGGAGGGAAGGTAAGACTGCCTTGGCAGCACATCCCAGTGAAGTGTCAAGGAATCCTCGTTCCTTTAGGACGAGGAGGTATGTCAAATCAGTACAGATTGACAAGTGGCACGCATTTTATCATATCCACAGAAAAAGTCAAGGAATTTTAGATTTTAGATTTTAGATTTTGGATTGGTAACTGAAGCACTGGACGAAGTTTCTTTTCTCCGGGCGGGGAAACCCCGCCCCTACCGCTTCCCACACTTTTCACACTCCGGGCGGGGAAACCCCGCCCCTACAGCTTCCCACACTTCCCAAACTTCCCACACTCCTTCACTCCTTCCCTCCTTCACTCCTCCCCTCCTCCCCTCCTCCCCCAAGGCGGGATTCGAGGATAAATTCTGCGATCGCTAAATCTTGGGGAGTGGTAACTTTCAAATTGGTTTCTTCTCCCTGGACAATTTGTACGCTCAAACCACACTTTTCAAATAAGGCAGCATCATCGGTGACTTCCCACCCCTCACTTATACCTGTTTGGTGGCACTGCTTTAATAAATTGACATCAAATCCTTGGGGGGTTTGTGCTGCCCATAACTGGCTGCGATCGGGTGTAGATTGAATTATGCCACTTTGGTCTACTACTTTAATGGTATCTTTGACGGGCACAGCAGCAATCAGACCAGCACAATTATTCAGAGTTGCGGCACAGCGATCGAATAAATTTGGCGTAGCAAGGCATCGGGCACCGTCGTGTATTAAAACTTTTCTTGCATCTGCTGGTAGTGCTCTTAAGCCATTGTAAACTGATTCTTGGCGGGTGGAACCACCTTTAATAAATTCTACTGGCTTGGTTAATTGGTATTGGGAAAGAATTTCCCGGAAATCTTCCCAGTCAGTGGGTTGAGATATAATCCCAATCCAACTGATAGAAGGTGCAGCTTCAGCAGCTAACAAAGTCCAACTCAGTAGCGATCGCGATCGCACTAACAATAGGAGTTTATTGCGGTTACTCCCCATTCTTTTCCCCATACCAGCTGCTGGAATTAGTAAATGCACAGTTTTTCCTCAATCGTCAACATCAGGGGTAATGTGATGATGGATAATGTGATGGTGGATCATTAGTGATAAGTAGTTTTTTTAACATCCTATTCCCTATTTTCCATCACCGATTCCCTAATTTTCATCTCCCAACCCCTATATTCTCCTAAAATAAGTAGCGAGTAAGCGTAAATAAAATAATATGCGAGTAGTAGCCCTTGTCCCTGGCGGAATTGGCGACCAAATTCTATTTTTTCCGACTTTAGATGATCTGAAGCGAAGTTACCCTGATGCTCAGATAGATGTGGTTGTGGAACCTCGGTCAAAGGCAGCCTACCGGGTAAGTAAGTCAGTTCACGAAGTGCTGCTATTTGATTACAAAGACCGTAACAGTTTAGCAGACTGGGCTAATTTGGTGGGTAGATTGCGCGATCGTGAATATGATGTTGCTATTACGACTACCAACAGTTGGTCTGAAGGTCTGATATTATGGCTAACTGGTATCCCCACAAGGATTGGTTTTAAAGGTAAAGGGGCGGTTTTTCTCACTCATACGGTACTAGTAAAAACCGAACAGTACCTCGCCAATATGTATCATGATTTACTCAAGGCTCTAGATATTCACTCCCCTTGTCCGGAATTGACAGTTAACGTTCCTACACCAGATATTGATTGGGCAAATCAAGAACAAATTCGACTGGGAACTAAGGATACTGGCTATGTTGTGATTTATGGGGGTTCCGGTTACTGCGATAGTCCTAAAGGGCAAGCAAGGATGTACCCAGCAAAGAGTTGGAAGCAGATTCTTGAAGATTTCCAGCAAAAGCAACCAGATTTGCCTTTAGTGGTGATTAAGGGGCCAAATGATGAGGCTTTTGTTCAAAGTCTCTTGTCCTTGACACCCAATATTAAGGTGAGTTCCCCAGATGACATGGGTAAATTAGCAGCAATGATTGCTGGAGCAAATTTGATGTTGTGTACCCACAGTCCTGCTCTGCACTTGGGTGTTGGTGTGCAAACCTATACCTTGGCTTTGTTTGGACCCACGGAACCGGAAAAGTTATTACCCCAGAGTGATAAGTTTTTGGGTATTAAATCTCCCACAGGTAAAACAGGGGATATTGCTCCCATAACCGTATTGGAGAAAGTTTGGGGAGGGTGAGAGAAAGTCAAAAGTCACGCATTGAGCCATTGCGGTGGTGAGGTAGTGTGGTCTTGGGGGTTTCCCCCATGAACAACTACCGAAAGGGTTCCCCGGCATAAAGCAAATGGCGCTCGCGAAGCGTATCCGTTCGGCTTTGCCGTGCCCGAAGGGCTTAGGATTCACCCCGCAAGGGTCAAAAGTCAAAAGACTTGTACTTTCAACTGGTGGCTGTGTTAGGAGCTTGTAATTAGGAACTTTGACATTGAAGCAATCTCAAAAATGCCAAAAAACAAATTGTCCGGTAGGGGCACGGCATCCAAAATCTCTCGGATTATAGAATAATCACAACCCACGCCGTGCCCTTTGTGGGATATCCCGTTAGGGTAGCTGACCCTCGTTTCTAGGCTCTGCCTGGAAACCCGTTAGGGGAGGCTCTGCCTCCAGACGTAACAGGAGGCAGAGCCTCCTCACAATTCATTACAAGGTAGAACCTTGTAACCAGAGCCTGGAAAGATAGATTTAACCAGGTTTTTCCTTAACGAGGGTGGCATTCGCTTTTAGAATGCTTATACCCACCTACAGCCAACCTTAATCAAGGTTTTCAGAATTGCTGTAAAAAATTGGGTTCTGGAAATGGTACACCATTATCTGTAACTGGCATAAAAGTATACACAGCACCCGTATCATGACCCCTGGCTTGGTTGTGGACGGAACCAATAATCACCATTTCTTGGTTAGCGGTGACAGAAAAACCAAATTCTTCCGTTGCGGTGATATCATTGCCAATAATTTTCCCCTGTCTGATCCAATCACCGCTTTCATAGGTATATATATATACGGCTCCGCTACGCTGTCCTGATTCATTGGCATAGGGCGCCCCTACTACGACAATTTCACCATCAATAAACACGTCAAAACCAAACCAACTGGGACTGGGAGACGGATCGCCTTTGAGGATGGCTTTGGGTATCCAGTTTTCTCCTTGGCGAGAGAATAGGTAGGCTGCATCGTCATAGAAAGCACCAACTACCACTAAATTATCACTGATACTAACAGCGTGACCGAAAAAGTTGGAAGGTTCGCCGGGATAGAGAACTATCTGTTGTCGCCAATGGTGGTTTTCCCGTTGGAAAAGATGGACTTTTCCATAACCGTAAATTCCCTGAGACAGATTGCGAATATCGTGACCAACGACTATGGTATTTCCTCGAATCTTCACCCGATATCCAAACCGATACCCCTTATCTGCTTGGGGGTCAACTAATTTCGCCTCCTCTACCCAGTGCTGGTTATCCTGATGAAAAATATACACCGCTCCTTGACGGTTGCGATCGTCTACCGCAGCAATGACGATGGTGTCGCCGTCAATGGATACAGAACCATAACTAAATAAAGCACCAGGTTGAGCATCAGATGGGGTGAGTTTGGCGACTTGCTGCCATGTTGTATCATGGCGTTGAAAAATATAAGCGGCTCCAGTCTTGCGATTTTCGTAAGGTGCTCCTACCACAATGGTGTCACCATCAATGGCTACAGCATGACCAAAAGCATCATCGGTGGTAGTGCGTGTATGAATTAGTTCTGCTTGTTCTTGCCAATTCTCGCCATTCCAGACAAAAACGTGGGCTTTTCCGTCACGAGTCTCCCGTGCTGCTCCCACAACTAAGGTATTTTGGCTAGCTGCAACAGCATATCCGAATTGGTCTTTGTTTCTTGTGCTGGTTGCTAATAGTTTGGCGTTTTGTATCCAATTCATGGTGAGGGGATTGGGGAAAATTGAATTTAGAATTTAGAATTTAGAATTATTTTTCTTTATTCTGCATTCTTCAAGGGATGTTATACCAATTTGAAAAAACAATGGCTGATATCTTGCACCTACACCCTGGAAGGGTGAGGCTATACGAACAAAGCCTGCCTACGCAGGCTAGTAAATGCTAATTGATCGTGTTGTTGATAAAAAAATATATTTATTGCAGACAATTAAAACCCGTATTAATACGAGGCGTGCAAGATGTGAGTAGTAGTAGGTTGGGTGAAGCGAAGCGCAACCCAACAAGAGTAAGATTTTTGGGGTTGAGTTCTCCTGCTGTACAGCAAGCTGCAATATACCTTATATCTCAATACGGTTCAGTTAAGAAAAAAGTAGGTTGGGTAGAACGAAGTGAAACCCAACAAAAGGCTGATAATGTTGGGTTTCGTTCCTCAACCCAACCTACACCTGGGTTTTGTCTGTGTAGCGATACTCGGAGCGCGGGTATTGCATAAAAATTGGTATGCTCCCAGTTAACGAGGAATTAGGACTCTAGAATGGTCGCCTGGAGAATCTTCAAAGATAGCTCCTCGTTGAATTAGATTATTTTTAATTGATTCAGAAATTCCTGGATTATTTCCAAACCGGGCATTTTCTACATTGGCACCACTCAATTTGGCACTACTCAAGTTGGCACGGCTCAAATCAGCATACCTCAGATCAGCATATCTCAGATCAGCATATCTCAGATTGACACCACTCAGGTCGGTATTACTAAGGTTGGTATTACTCAAGTCGGCACCACTCAGGTCAGCATCAATAGCTCCACGCGTAACAATTTTTACCACAAGATGCCAATTCCGTGGCTAAAACGCCGCGATCGCGTATTTTCCCCATTGGCTGAATGTATACCCATCATGCTGTTGCTAACTGTCCTTTTTGGGTTCTATTACGGACAAAATAAGTAACTTTTTATCTGACTGTAACTGGTATAGAAAAACACGATTAACTACTTTAATTTGGTGTTATCGGCAGCCGAAAAACCCAATTAAAAAATCAGCAAGGCTATGAACAAGTATAAATTCTATTCTTCCCAACAAATAAATCAATCTACGGAATCTTTGCATATTGTCACAATACCCAAGTCACCTGTAGAAAATCCATCTGCTTGGATACAAGATGGGACGAGTCCGACGGAAATTATACTGGCTGTGGCGGTGGTGATTGTGGCGGTGAGTAGTGTAATTGGCTCAGTTGCTTACTTGGCTCAGGTGTTGGTTACCAGCCGCAAGGGTGAATAGGCTGATGGGCGCAAGCCGCAGCGCCCCTACATATGTATCACGCTACATCTCCCACTTAAAAGACGTATGTGGGTGAGTTTCCTGCTCTGTAAAGTCTAGACAAGCCGGACATTACTTCCTACTTCACCAGGAGCATGGGAGCGGTTATCCCTCAGTAGGCTTACACGGCTGAGCCGTCCGCGTTTTCAGATATTAAATTATTTGCGGATCTCTCTATCAGTGCTTGGTTTTTGCATATTCATCAAGAGATTATTCGCTAATGAATCAGGTTGATTTTAGCAAAAATTATGCATAAAACACATGAAAAAACGTTGACAATTGTCTACAACTGTTAAGTCTTGTCTACAAAAACAGTACCTAGGTCAAAGCTCACCCACATACTTGGGAGTTTTCGCGCCTATTGTCTGACGCAATCAATTGATATCGATTAATTTCTGGTCAAAAAAAGGTGGATTATCCAAGTAAACATCCACCTCTGAGGATTCCATTTGACTGATCAAATTTCAGTAGTTTTTTACCAAGAATCTGCTGTCTTTTTATTATAAGGTTCACCTGTAAATGGTTGTACTCCAGTGGAAGGATATTCATCATCATCGGGTCCAAAGATTCGCATAGCCGCCTCAGTAATATACTGGGTGATTTTGGCAATTAATTTAGAGATGTTCATATTCTTTTGACTCCCATTTTTATATCCACTTTCATGAGATGTCTATACTGTAATGCCAAGAATCTGAATAATCTCATATTCTCAATATATTTACACTCTACTCAATGATTCTTGACCCTTGTTTGCAATCCTTTATCTTTGGAGTAATACCTCCTTTATTATACTGATCGCAATGTTAATTTGCTCTTGATCAATGATTAGAGGCGGGCAAAAACGAATCGCAGCTTTACCACAACCTAATAATAGTAAACCCCGATGAAATGCGCCGTGCAAAATGGAGTCACGCAACTGAGGATTCAAGTTACCTTCTCCATCCCATAAATCCACTGCCACCATTAAACCTTTACCGCGAGGTGGAGATATCTGGGGAAATTGCTCGCTTAACTTTCTCAACCCTGCTTGCAATAATTCTCCCATCTGAGTTGCATTTGTCATCAAACCCCCTTCCAGCAGATTTAAGGTAGCTAAAGCTCCTGCACAAGCTACGGGATTACCCCCAAAGGTGGTAGCATGGGAGCCAGGAGGCCAAGTCATTAACTCCGGTCGGGAAATAATTGCTCCCAAGGGTAAACCACTAGCAATTCCCTTGGCTGAGGTGATGATGTCGGGCATTACTCCCCAATGTTCAATGGCAAATAAGCGACCAGTACGCCCCATACCTGACTGTACCTCATCCACCACCATCAGAATACCGTGGCGATCGCATATTTCTCGCAACCTTGCTAAAAATCCATCCTCTGGTACTATATACCCCCCTTCCCCTTGAATTGGTTCTACAAAAATAGCTGCTACTTCCTGGGGGGGAACCATAGAAGAAAATAGCTGTTGTTCTAGGTAATCCAAACTAGCATGGGTGCCATAGGGGATGTGGGTAATACCCGGAACCAAGGATCCAAAACCAGCCCTTTGCACCACCTTAGAACCCGTCAGAGACATAGCTCCATAGGTGCGTCCGTGGAATGCTCCCAAGAAGGCGACAATTAGCGATCGCCCGGTATAATATCTTGCCAGTTTAATCGCCCCTTCATTGGATTCTGCCCCGGAATTGGTAAAAAATACCTTTCCACCTTGGGGAAAAGGAGCGTGTTGTGCTAACTTCTCCGCCAAATTTACCATCGGTTCGTAGTAAAAATCCGTACCCGACATATGCAGTAAATTAGCAGCTTGGTTTTGGATTGCTCGTACCACCTCTGGGTGGGCGTGTCCCGTGGCTGTGACAGCGATTCCCGCCGTCATATCTAGGAATACATTCCCATCCACATCTTCCAACATACAGCCCTCACCGCGAGCCACCACCAAGGGATAATCGCGGGTATAGGAAGGGGATGTAACGGTGCGATCGCGTTCTACAATAGCTTGGGCGCGGGGTCCCGGTAAAGGAGTGACTAAATGGGGCGATCGCGGTAATTTGTTATCAGTAGAGATACTTAACATGATTTGTAGAAAAAATTTTTTAGATTACTTACTATTAAATGCCAAGAGCCGATTGGTTACAGTAGCCCTTGATTCTATTTTGACGCAAAAAAAATCAGTAGTTAGCGATCGCTCACCCACCAACTACTTTTGACCACACCCTTGTTGAATGCACTAAACCTATGAACAGTAAACTTATTACTCCTTCGGAGTATCTCCTTCGGAGAGGCTACGCCAACGCCATTTGCTTTATGCCGGGAAACCCCTTCGGGTTCGCCAGTTGCCTGCGGAGGGAAACCCTCCCGCAGCACTGGACTCACCGTCCACCGCAATGGCTCACTTGTTACTTATTACTTATTACTTGCGCGTAGCGCTATAAAAACAATTGCTTGTTTACCCAACAATTTGCCAATTGGTATCCCTGACTGTCGTATCAATGAATACCCCCTGTTCTAAATTGGCACCATTCATATACCAAATGGCATTTTGCCCAGTAACGTAGTTACGCCAAACCAGGTCAAACTGACCATTATTGTTGAAATCTCCAGTACCTTCAATCCTCCAATTAACATCTGATAAAGGAGTATCGATTACTTGGTGTAAATTTATCGCCTATTTTTTTATTGCTTCTTTTACAAGAGATAACAAATTTTAATTATCAAGTTCGATTGTCTATCTGTGCCCGTTGTAAACTACCGGAAAAATCAACATATACAGTCTTCCACTCCGTAAACACATCTAATACCGCCGTTCCTGCTTCCCGATGTCCATTGCCAGTACTTTTTACACCTCCAAAGGGTAAATGTACTTCCGCTCCAATGGTGGGACCATTAATATAGGTAATTCCAGCTTCAATATCCCGCATGGCTGCGAAAGCTCGGTTCACATCACGGGTATATATGGAAGAAGAAAGACCATAGTTAGTATCATTGAGGACAGCGATCGCATCTTCAAAGGAACCCACCTCTATTAAGACTACCACTGGACCAAATATCTCTTCCCTTGCCACCCGCATTTGAGGAGTAACCCCCTCAAGAATGGTGGGTTGGAAAAAATACCCATGTTGCAATTCTCCCTCGGTGGCAACTTCCCCACCCATTAATACCTTTGCCCCTTCTGCCCTAGCAATATCTAAATATGTACTAACCCTTTGCAATTGCTTTTCATTAATAATTGGACCAATATCAGTCTGGGGTTCGTAACCTGCACCTAAGCGTAATTGACTACTACGCTCTTTTAACATAGTAGTAAATTTATCTTTAATATCTCTGTGTAAAATCAGGCGACTAGTAGCAGTACATCTCTGTCCGGTAGTACCAAATGCACCCCACACAGCTCCCTCTAGAGCCAAATCCAAATCAGCATCTTCCATTACCACCTGGGCATTTTTCCCACCCATTTCCAAACATACCCGTTTATGGGTGCGTCCACAGATTTCCCCTACCTGGGAACCCGTTTCCGAAGAACCAGTAAAAGATACCAGGTTGACATCCGGATGTTCTACCAAAGCCTTGCCGACTTCTTCCCCCACCCCATGCACCAAATTAATTACCCCTGGTGGTAAACCCGCAGCTTGGAAAATTTCCACTAATTTAGTCGCACAAGCCGGGGTATCTTCCGCTGGTTTGAGGATGACTGTATTACCACAAATTAACGCTGGCATAGATTTCCAACAAGGGATAGCCACAGGGAAATTCCACGGAGTAATTAAAGCACATACACCAATGGGAACTCGCATTGTCATGGCAAACTTATTAGGCATTTCCGAAGGTGTAGTTTGCCCAAACAATCTGCGTCCTTCTCCCGCACTATAAAAAGCCCAATCAATCCCCTCTTGTACATCACCACGGGCTTCCGTCAAACACTTACCCATCTCTCGACTCATTAATAGGGCAAGTTCTTCTTTCTGTTGGGATAGAATTTCCCCCACCCTAAAAATGTATTCTGCCCTAGCTGGAGCCGGAATTAGTCGCCAACTGCGGTAAGCTTCACGGGCACAAGAGACAGCAGTATCCACATCAATTTTACTGGAGGCGGGGAAAGTTGCCACAACCTCCCGGCGATCGCTCGGATTGCGACTTTCTAACATCGCTCCTGTTGTGGATTGTACCCATTCGCCGTTGATAAAATTATTACAAATCAGAGGGGCAGTCATCTCAACACCTTTAAGTGGTTTGGACTGTTACTATTTTATCTGTTATGGCTAGAAGTTTGGGCATTGCTGAATCAGGATATGAAACGTCAAGAGTTTCAAATTGAATATTTCAATTTATCTTCTCTCCCTCTTTCTTCGCGTACTTTGTGCCTTTGCGGTTTCTTCCTCTACCCCTCATAACTAATGCGATAGACAACTACGAGAAAACTTTGTGATTTATTATATAACTAATAGAGTTTCCACCCGATTCAGCAAGATTACCAATGACCACTTCATCCCATCGCTATCACATCACCACCTTCGGTTGCCAGATGAACAAAGCCGACTCAGAACGTATGGCTGGCATCTTGGAAGATATGGGCTTTGAGTGGTCAGAAGATCCAAATAATGCAAATTTAATCCTCTACAACACCTGCACTATTAGAGATAATGCCGAACAGAAAGTATATTCTTATCTAGGCAGACAAGCAAAACGCAAGCACGAACAGCCAGACTTAACCTTAGTTGTTGCCGGTTGTGTGGCTCAACAAGAAGGTGAATCCCTATTACGGCGAGTGCCAGAATTAGACTTGGTCATGGGTCCCCAACACGCCAACCGCCTGCAAGATTTATTACAACAGGTATTTGACGGCAATCAGGTGGTGGCGACTGAACCCGTCCATATTATGGAGGATATTACCAAGCCCCGACGGGATAGTAAGGTAACGGCTTGGGTGAATGTGATTTACGGTTGTAACGAACGTTGTACCTATTGTGTAGTTCCGAATGTGCGTGGTGTGGAGCAGTCTCGTACCCCAGAGGCAATTCGGGCGGAAATGGAAGAAATTGGCAGACAGGGTTACAAGGAAGTTACTCTCCTGGGACAAAATATCGACGCTTACGGGCGAGATTTACCAGGAGTGACCCCAGAAGGCAGACACCAGCATACCCTAACGGATTTACTCTATTACGTCCATGATGTACCGGGAATTGAACGCATACGCTTTGCAACTAGCCACCCCCGTTATTTTACGGAGAGGTTAATTCGAGCCTGTGCTGAATTACCCAAGGTATGCGAACACTTCCACATACCCTTCCAGTCCGGGGATAACGAAGTATTGAAACGTATGTCTAGGGGATATACCCAGGAAAAATATCGCCGGATTATCGATAAAGTTCGCCAATATATGCCCGATGCGGCGATTAGTGCGGATGCCATTGTTGGCTTCCCTGGAGAGACAGAAGCACAGTTTGAAAATACCCTACAATTGGTGGCAGATATTGGTTTTGACCTGTTGAATACTGCCGCCTACTCTCCCCGTCCAGGAACCCCAGCAGCATTGTGGGATGAACAATTGAGCGATGAGGTGAAAAGCGATCGCTTGCAAAGGCTGAATCATCTAGTTGCAATCAAGGCTGCGGAACGTTCTCAAAGATACATGGGGAGAGTGGAAGAAGTCTTGGTAGAAGACCAAAACTCCAAAGATAAAACCCAAGTCATGGGACGCACCAGGGGTAATCGTCTCACCTTCTTTACTGGGGATATTAATGAATTGAAAGGTAAGTTAGTCAAGGTGAAGATTACGGAAGTTCGCGCCTTTAGTTTGACTGGGGAACCAGTAGAAGTACCACAAGTGGTGTAAACATTGAATGAATCTCAAGTCATTCAATTTTGGATTTTGGATTTTGGATTTTGGATTGACCCCATGTCTAAAGCCAGGGGCTTGAGATAATGATAGAAATCTTTGTTTTTCTCCACGGATAAATCCGGGGGCTTGTATCCAGTTTATTTTTCGGTCATAATTTTTCTGGTAGGGTATGCCGCGCAAGCTCCCTGCGAGGTATTGGCTTTTGTGCAAGAAGTTTGCTTGCAATTTTACTGGTATGTTTTTGACGGTAAATCCACAATTATTAACCAAATAAAAAAGTCCCGGCAATAGCAGTCTAGGGACTGAGAATTATGCTTGATGGTAATTTTTAGTTAACGTGTGGGCGCGTTGGTGGGGCTATTTGGGTTATTGGGTTTAGATATGGGCTGTTGTGGGTGCTGTTGAGTAGCGGTAGGGGTTGCTGTGGGGCAATACTGATGTAATTGATAAAGAAGAACAAAAAAAGGTAAAATACGCTTACCTATTATAAAAATTTTGATATATGAATGACAGAGAATTATTAGAAGAAATTGAAAGATTAAAAATGAAATTAAATTATGTCGAAAGTAATATTAACAATTTAATAAAAGTCGGCGTATACACAATTTTAACAGGGTTATATTTGTTATTTTTTGCCATATTATTTTTTACAGATAAAAGTAGTGGAGAAATAAAAAGAATAAACGGAATATTTTTGATTGTTACATTTATTTTATTCTGTTTTCAAAATGTTAATTTTAACAAATATAAATAAAACATTAATCTGTTAAGAAATGTCGTTTAACGCTCAAAACATATCTGATGAGGTGGAGAATGTCGTTAAATAATGCCCAACCGACTTTTCAAACATTCTCTTAAAAATATTGGAAAAATGTTGATAAAGAATTGTTCCAGCGAGCAGCAGATATTCAGGGTCGAACACTAACAGATTTTATTGTTAGCAACGTTTTGGATATTGCCAAACAAGTTATTATGGAACACGAAAATATGATCTTAACTAAGCAAGATCAAGAAGTTTTTGTTGCGGCAATGTTAAATCCCCCAGAACCAAGTGCGAAATTACGAGATGCTGCCCAACGTTATAAGCAAAAAATGAATGTATAAGTGACGTTTTCAAATAATTCTGATACTTCTATTAACTATGTAATACAGCCGCTATAAGTACTATTATTCCAAAATATACAAAGTGATTTTTTACACAAAAACAATACGGTTGCAATTTTAGTACCAAAAAAGGTACAACATGATTAACATCAAATAAATCTGATTGTACATCGCTCTGTAAAAGGTACATATTGTAGTTTTACAGTTGTGTGTATTATCAGGAAATTTGATATAGATGACCGAAGAACAAAACGAAAAACGTGTTCCTGCACGATTCTATCAGAACGAAAATGGTGTAGAGCCAGTTCGTGATTGGTTAAGGGATCTAGATAAAGAAGATCGAAAATCAATTGGTGCTGATATCAAAACAGTTGAGTATGGATGGCCAATTGGGATGCCAACCTGTAAAGCAATGGGAGATGGTTTGTTTGAAGTACGAACTAATTTATCTAATGGAAGAATAGCTCGTGTTTTGTTTTGTTTCTTTGAAGGAGAAATGATACTACTGAATGGATTTGTCAAAAAGACCAACAAAACACCAGAACAAGAATTAACTCTAGCATTAAAACGTAAACGTAGTTTGGAGGCACAAGGATGAATAAGAATCCTTATATTGGTTCATATTTTGATGATCTTTTTGAAGAAGAAGGGACACTTGAAGAAATTAACCTAATTGCTACAAAACGTGTCATAGCATGGCAAATTAGCGAAGCAATGAACGAAAAAAACTTGAATAAGACTGCAATGGCAGAAAAAATGGGAACAAGCAGATCATCTCTTGATCGCTTGCTAGATCCAAATAATACATCTGTGACTCTGGATACTATTGAACGCGCTGCTAGAGTAGTTGGTAAACGGGTTAAGTTTGAATTAGTTGATATAGTTTAATTCCAAATCAACATGTTTTCAGCAAGTGTGTGGTATTGAGCGTTCTCAATGATTTTGTGGTGCAAGATGCGAAATACTCTCTCAATATTGACTGATTAACAATTTTTTACTACCTGTAATAATTCCTGTGGTTGATGAATTAAAAAATCTGGATTCTGCTTGGCTAATACTTCCTGGGAATTAAAACCCCAAGCTACTGCAATTACTTTAATATTAGCTTTCTTAGACGCTTCTATATCCCTAATTTCATCCCCCACATAAATTACTTGCTGTGGCGATAATTTATTTTGCTTTAATGCATTATTGATAATTGTTGTTTTGCCAAAAATTGTCACTCCGGAATAGATAAAATCAAACAGTGTTTCTAAATTATTATGACGGAGAAAATCCATAACATTATCAGAGGAGTTGGAAGTAATAATTCCCAAGCGGTGTTCCTCATCTTTTAAGGATACTAAAGATTCTTTTATGCCTGCAATTGGTTTTAAATCTTGTATTTTCCCTTTTAATTCAGATTGAACTTTTTTAATTAAAAAAGGAATTTTCAATAACGAAACACCAGAATACTTAATGATTTGCCTAGAGCTTAAATTTCTCAAATATGCCAGTTCTTCTGCGGCAATGGGTGCATAACCAAAATCATCAGCTAGATGATTGGCAATACTCACAAGAGCATCTAACGTATCAGCAATTGTGCCATCAAAATCAAAGATAATTACTTTTTGAGTCATACTTGCATTGGGGATGATTCAAGATTAGCACGGGCATTTCGTCGTAACATTTTTGGCTTGATTCTTCGCAATGCCGATGCCGGAAATTGTCGATCCCAATCTCTATCTGAGATATTAGCTAATTCTAACAGCTTTGGTGCTACATTTCCAGGGTAAGGCTGAAACTCCATTACATCAGTCTCCTTGGCAAATCGCTGATTCCAAGGACAAACATCTTGACAAATATCACAACCAGCAACCCAACCATGTAAATGAGGCGCAATACTATCAGGCAATTTTTCATCCCGGTTCTCAATTGTATGATAAGCAATACAACGATTGGCATCCACTACAAATGGTTCGGTTATGGCATTGGTAGGACAAGCTGACAGACAACGGGTACAGCTACCACAGTGTTGGGTATGGGGTGTATCTGGAGATAACTGTAAATTTGTCAGTACTTCTCCCAAAAATACCCAAGAACCATACTCCCTGGTAATTAAATTACCATTTTTGGCAATCCAACCAATACCCGCTCTTTGTGCCCAAACTTTATCTTGCACTGGACCAGTATCTGCATAATAACGCCCTTGAATCCCTGTACCCAAACTTTGTAACCAGGTGGAAAGAGCCTTCAATTTTTTATGCATGATTTTGTGATAGTCCCTTCCCCAAGCATAACGAGAAATTTTAGCGTACTCTTTCCCTTGAGGATGCTGATGGGGGGTGTAATAGTTTAAGGCTACACAAATGAGCGATCGCACTTTTGGCATAACTAGTTTAATATTATACCGCTTTGGTGATGTCATCCATGCCATGTCAGCATGAAAACCCAAAGCTATCCATGCTTCTAACCGTTGTTTATCTGTAGCATCCACTCCGTCTACAGCCGCAATCCCTACTTGATGGAATCCCAACTCCAGAGCTTTTTGCTTGACTAAATCACTACTTATCTCAAAAGATTGATTCATTTTTTCTCAACCACATATAACTTGGAAATCAGGCAGTCCTGATGAAAAAATTTTCACCATCAAGGATTAAAGAGGGTTATTTACCCTACACCCTAAACCCTCTTATCAGTAGTTCTGGAAGCCTTCATAACAAATTCTTAGTCACACCATTTGTAAACTTTAATTGCCAAATGTTAAGAAAGTATGCAAAATGTAAACAGAGGTAAAGCAAACCTTTAACCTCTATGTAATTCCCAGTGTACTTAAACTAATTAACTGTGGTACAGTTATGACTTTCACTACTGATTCTGCACAAAATCGTTTATTTAATGCTTTCAATTACACCGCCCAACCCAGTGATGTAGTAGCATCAAGCATTGCTTTATTTAAAAGTCTCAGCATAGATGACCAGTTAGCAGTTTTGTGGTACGTATACACAGAGATGGGGAGTTTTATCACTCCAGCAGCAACTGGTGCAGCACGTTTACAATTAGCCGCAGGGTTGCTTAATCAAATCAAGCAGATGTCTCACGCAGAGCAATTAGAGACTATGGGTGACTTGGCTGCCAATAAAAATACTCAGTTTTCCCGTTCCTACGGTGTTTTTAGCCCCAATACCAAATTAGCTTTCTGGTATGAGTTAGCTCAATTAATGGAGCAAGGTACTGTAATTCCCATGCCAGAGGGTTACAAACTGTCCCGTGATGGTAATCAAGTATTAAAAGCAATTAGAGACCTAGAATTTAGCCAGCAAATCACCGTTCTCCGCAAAGCTGTAGTTGATATGGGTGTAGATGTTATCGGCTAATAGGGAACGAATTAACCTTTCTTCATCTCTTTCAATCTCAATCTCTTAAAATAACACTTCCGGGTAAGGTAATTGCCTGGGGGTTATTTTTCTTTTGCTGTCTTATTGAGAAAATACTGGCAATAAAAAAGCTTATGTCTACTACAGAGAATATTATAGATAGCATTCCCGGCATTACAGAGCCAGCTATACTAGATTATTTCCATACTTTAAATACAGGCGAATTTCATCGCACAGCAGCACTATTTGCCACAAATGGTGTTATGCATCCCCCCTTTGAATCTGGTATTGTAGGAAGGGATGCGATCGCAAACTATCTACACAAGGAAGCTCAAGATTTAAAGGCACATCCCCGACAAGGGATGGTAGAGGTTTTAGACAACCACAATACTCAATTTCAAGTAACGGGGAAAGCTCAAACTTCTTGGTGTAGCGTCAATGTCAAGTGGCTATTTATCCTCAACCAACACCAAGAAATTGTTTCAGTACAGATAAAACTCTTAGCTTCACCCCAAGAATTGCTCAAATTGCGGCGATAAATTACAGCGATTTTCGGGTAAATGAACCACATTTTACTTATTACTTATTACTTCCCCCTTGTGGGGCTGTTCTAAGGAACGTAGTAGCAACTTCCTTCCCAACTCCACGTCTGAAGGAGCGCATTTCCAATCTGGATGGGCAGTCATCAACAAACTGTCCAAAGTTTCTTGTTCAAATAGATGCCACACGGGAGCGCCATTAATTTCCGTTTCTATAGCGTAACAATTATCACTAACGCAATGAATGACGCAATTACTGGCAATCCTTGGTAAATTAATTTGTTGCCCTGGCTCTAGGGAGCGGAATTTACGGATAAATTGCTTAAATTCACTTAGACTCGATACCGTTAACCCAGGAAGTCCTATAGTCAAACTTGGTTCCCCATTCACCGCAACCCAGTAATGGCGGCTGGGGTCTATCCCCTCTAACCAAGGGGATTCATCATCAAGGCGATACCGTGGTGATAAACAGAATGAAACTTCCATAGATAAAACCATGTCTTAAAGTGGAGATTAAGCAACAGTAATTTAAATTTGGGTTACAAGTTTGGTAAGTGCATTCACTAGGCAAACCCTAAGAACCATGTCCAAACTCGTTTTGTAGCAACTTCCAGCAAAGTTTGAGAGTTGAATACACTCCAGTCCTAAATACATGAAGAAGGCTCCTAACTATCTCAATTAGGAGCCTTCCTCTGTAAAAATTAGCAGGAGGTTAGCTACTCTTCCATTATTTAATTACTCACAGCAATTAAAGCAAATAAAATTAGCAAAAGTTATTATTTTGATTAACATTTCTCAACATTATGTTAGAAATGCGATGCCGAATACAAAAATAATGCAACACTGTAGAGAAGTGATAGCCAAAAAGTGCTGATTTTATTTGGTAGACTCTACCAGAGCGACTCCTAATTTGAGACAGTTACCACCGTTAACTTGCAGTTGGTATTCCACCTTATCCATGAGACGATTCATAATTAACCAACCATAGCCCCCTTCTTGCTTATCATCGGGGTTAGGTGGTGAGTAGGCATCCATATTGTATCCTTCTCCTCGATCCCAAACTTCTAAAGAAAGTTCTCCATCTTTGAGTTCTACCAGGATTTTTACTGGTAAATTGTACTCTTCTTTATGGGCATGGCGAACGACATTGGAGTAAGCTTCTACCAAAGCTAATCTCAAACGGCTGGATTGTTTTGTCCAATCAACAGATTCCCCTAGTTCAGCTTTCAAGCTTCCCAACAACCAGTCTTCGACAATGGTGAGAAATTTTAAATCGCTGGGTACATTCAATTCTGTTCTCATAGATCTATAAAACCTCTAAAGAAAGTATAGTTTGGTCGTCTTCTTGAATTTGGCTATGCTCTTGTATACGAGCTAGCAAGTTTTGCAAAGAAAATGCTTCTGATTCCTGTTTGAGAAGATTCCAGAGACCATCTTGATTGAGCATAGAACTGCTAGATGATGCTTGACTATTACCGACAGCTATAGTTTTTAATGCCTGATTTGATACTCTAGCCTCAGTAATTCCATCACTAGTTAGCAGCAAGGTCTCTCCCGATTTCATGACTAATCGTCCTGACTCTGCCTTCCACTGAGGTAATATCCCCAAGGGAATACTACGGACTTTTAGGTAATTAGGAGTGTCATCAATTTGTGCTTGGCGCGACCAGATTAAGGGGTAAATGTGACCAGCATTAGCATAGGTTAATTCCCGGCTTCTAGGACTATAACGAGCCAAAACCATAGTAATAAAGCAATTATTGCTAATTAGGTCATCACCCAGAGCATAGTTCAGATTTTGCATGACAATATTTGGTTCTGGTGGAGTGTCTTGAGATAATTCTCGACGCAACACCGAAATTGAACTTGCCATAAATAGAGCTGCTGGCACACCTTTACCAGAGACATCACCTACAGCCAGCCAGATATCACCTTTGGGATGGGCAAATACCTCGAAGAAATCTCCACCCACTTCACGGGCTGGATGACAGCAGGCTTGCAACTTAGTTCCAGGGATTCCCGGTAATTCTTGGCGTAGTAAATTGTGCTGAATTTGACGAGCAACTTCTAGTTCCAGGCGAGTTTGCTCCTGCTTTTCTTGGAGGCTTTGATAGAGTTTTGCTTGGGATACTGCTATGGCTGCTTGTTCGGCGACACCAGAAATGAGTTGAATATCTTCATCTTTCCAGGGGCGATCGCTACTCCATTGGTAAAGGTTTAAAATAGCTAAAACCTTTTGTTGATAGGTCAGGGGAACTACTAATTGATGGCAAGAATTACCATCATGGGTGGATTGAATTAACTGATAATCCTTGGTAGCCAAAACTTGTTCAATTGCCCCATTAGAGTCGAAACATTCACGGTCTACAGTTGATTGGGGATCGTAGTAAGAAAACTCATCATTTGTCAAGCGATCGCCCTCTACAGGTCGCAACAAACAACAGCTTGCTGTAAAGGTTTGTCCAATGGTAGCAACTATCTTTTGCAGCATACTGCTGTAGTCTAAAGACTCCCGAATTGCCGTAGTAACTTCATTAAATAAAGATTCCCGGCGCAGAGAGCGACGCAGTTCATCAGTACGCTTTTTGACTAAACGATATGTTTCAATTGCTTGTTCGACTACTGCCTTTAGTTTATCGGGCTTCCAAGGTTTAGTAATGTACTTATATACTTGACCTGAATTAATTGCCTCTACCAAGTCTTCCACATCGGTAAAACCGGTCAGTAAAATTCGCATGGTATCAGGGAAACGTTCCACAGTCATGCTGAGAAATTCAGTTCCATTAATCTCCGGCATTCTTTGGTCGGAGATAATTACTGCCATTTCCCCTTGTTCTGCCAATATATCCAAGGCAACTTCAGCATTATGTGCCTTATACACTTGGAAGTCCCGCCTAAAGGTGCGGTAGAGCAACTCTAAGTTATCTAGCTCGTCATCTACAACCATGAGCTTCAGCTTACGGGTTTTATCTGCCATACTTTGACTTCACTTGTTTTTTGCTTATTTACAAGATGTTGCAATGCTGAATTGGACTGAGAATACACAAACCATAAGCAAGCAAAAGTAAACAGTAAGCGTCCAACTTGGAAAACACTATCGGTTACCCAAAGTTGTAAATGTCTGTATAGTTATCTCAATTGTTGCCACCCTGATAAAATTGACTTTATCCCACCAAGCCACTACGCAAAGCGCGTACAGCTGCCTGAGTGCGATCGTCAGCACATAGCTTGTTTAGAATATTACGGACGTGTGTTTTGACAGTACCAACTGTAATGTACAGCCTTTCAGCAATTACAGCATTGCTGCAACCTTCAACGATCAACTGTAGCACTTCTAACTCTCTTTCTGTCAGGGTATAAGCATCGATAATTTCATCACCTTTGCCCTTAATTGCGGTATTTACAGAGGTAGTACTTTCCGCAATATCTGGTTTTGGTTTCAGTGTAGATTGTTGTGCTTGTTGCAAGACTATCCGAGCAATTGCGGGGTCTATCCATGAATTACCGTTGTGAGTAACTCGCAAAGCTTCCAGCAAATTATCAAAGCGGATATCTTTCATACAGTAAGAGTCCGCACCTGCTGCAAAGGCAGCCAGTACCGCTTCTTTATTGTCCCGTAAAGTCAAAATCAATACCTTTGTAGCTGATTCCTCTCCACCAGAAGCAGATTTAATTTCCCTAGTTAATTCAATGCCATCTTTATCTGGTAATCCAATATCAACAATTGCTATATCTGGATGGGTCTGTTGTAACATTTGTGAGCCTTCGGTAGCATTGGCGGCTTCTCCCACAACCTCAATTTCTTCTTTCTGTTGTAATGCTGTCCGAATACCTACACGGGTGAGATCGTGATCTTCAATTAGTGCCACACGAATTTTATTCATGGTCAATTTCTGCCCTTTGCACTCTTAGCTCTAAAATTGAGTTTACGAACAAGTCTTAAAGATTAAAGACTTGGGTTATAAAAATATAAGTCAGTCAAACATTCAAGGCTGATACATACTCCCTAAATACCGTCTAGCAAATCCATATACTCATTACTACAACAAACCAAGCGTACTTACTATTATTTAACCTGTTAGTAGCATACGCAGGTTAAATCTATTTCAGAAAAAACCTCACGGGAATTTGGAAACCCAGTGGCTAGCTGGAAAATGGTTGATAGTTGTTAGTTGTTAGCTGTTGGTTGTTAGTTGTTAGTTGATGGTTGACAGTCTTTAATTCATCACTCCGAACTCCGAACTCCGAACTCCGAACTCCTTCCCTCCTTCCCCTCCCCCCGTTTCTCAACACTTGGGATTGGGTATTAGGTGATAGGGGGTAGGGAAGAATCTAAAATTCTGTCCCTAAGTTCATGGCAGATTCACACATATTTGATAAACTACTTGCCATATGGATTGGTATGAGGGTTATTAAACACAGGCTATGTTTGAATCACATGGAGCCTTTTCCGTTTTAGGATTACCAGTTAACGTGATGAGTAACTATTCGGCTTGGTTGCTAGAACGATTGCAACAAGGCTCTGGAGGTCATGTAGTCACACTAAATGCTGAAATGACTATGCAGGCAGAACGAAACACATCCCTGGCAGAAGTCATTCGTGGTGCGGAACTAGTGATTCCCGATGGATCGGGAGTAGTTTTATATTTAAAATTAATACTGCGTCAAAAAGTACAAAGAATTCCAGGAATTGAGCTATCAGAAGAATTATTGCGATCGCTAGGCACAGAAAATACTGATAAAAAGGTATTTTTCTATGGAGGAGCCGCTGGTATAGCCAGCAAAGCTGCTGAATTATGGCAAGATGAACTACCCGGTTTAAATATTATCGGTACTCGTTCTGGTTATCACTCACCAACAGAGGAAGAGGAATTACGGCAAACACTGAGAGAATTACAACCTGATGTGATTTTTGTGGGCTTGGGAGTACCCCGTCAAGAAATGTGGATTCATCAAAATCGCCATCTATGTCCCCAAGCTATTTGGATTGGTGTTGGTGGTAGTTTTGACATTTGGTCTGGAAAGAAAACCCGCGCTCCCCGGTGGTTGGCAAATAACCATTTAGAATGGCTGTACAGGCTTTACCAAGAACCATGGCGTTGGCGACGGATGTTAGCTTTACCAGAGTTTGCCCTTAAAGCCTTGGTTTCTGGTGTATCTGAAAAATTACATATTAGCCAATCATTACCATAACCGAAGATTTTCAGTATTTCCAACCCCCTGCGGGAGAGGGAAGGAGGGAAGGAGGGAAGGAGGGAAGGAGTTCGGAGTAATGAATTAAAGACTGTCATTTCAGTTATCAGTTATCAGTTATCAGTTACCCCATCGATGAATCGAAGGGCTAATGAGAACAAGGAAAACATTTTTGACTCTCCACGGATAAATCCGGGGGCTTGTATCCAGTTTATTTTTCGGTCAACTAACAACTAACAACCGTCAACTGTCAACCGTCAACCCTCACTCCCTCACTCCCTCACTCCCTCACTCCCTAAACTCCACCCGACGGGAATACCTTTTGCTACATGAGCAACATTACCTAAGAATATTGCGTCAGTTGAAGTAAGAAATATTCATTGGGCTTGCAGACTAGGAGCAGGTCAAATGTGGTGTTGCATTAAATGCCACTTTTTTTTTATTTACGCCAATAGTTTTAGAGTGGAATCATAGATTATGCGTCAGCTTCTAAGTTCTCTATCCTTAGTAGCATTATTACAGTGCTTACCCATCAGTGCGATCGCTCAACAGAATAATTTTCCTACTCCTGAGCAATCATCAGATTATATTCAGCAGGTAGTAGATGCTAAATTAATGAGCAATTTTGCCGATGGTAATTTTTATCCCCAAAGGTGGCTTGACCGGGCACAGCTGGCTACAATTATGGTCAAGGCATTTCGGTTGGATAAGCGGCGAGAGGCCCAACAAGAGAAATTAGTAGTGGTTGCAGATGTCTCCTCTGACCATTGGGCATTTAATGATATTCAGGTAGTTTTAAAGACCAATATTATGAAGGGTTATCGGGGAAATATGTTTTTCCCCAATCAAAGGGTAACTAGAGCAGAGGCATTGGCAATTTTTGCCCAAGCTTATGGAGTGTTTCAGTTTAGCGATCGCACCGTGGATGAGTTACTCTCTCCCTACCCTGATGCTAAGTTTATCCCCCTTTGGGCAAGAAAGGCGATCGCAACTGTAGTCGCAGAAAAATTTATTAACACCCAAGATGGGAATATTGCTCCTTTAAAACCCATGACTCGTGGAGATATGGCATTTGTTTTAAGTAAATACCTCCAAAGGCAGAAACCGCAACCAGATACCCCAGAAGCTCTTCCTGCTCCCAATCCTTCAACATCTCCGAAGAAACAAAGCAATCCCGATGAAAAAATTTTACCACCAAGTATGAAAGAGGGTTCTTAAACTCATCATCCCATTATCCCATCATCTCTTTCAAGTTAGCCTGCCACGGGAAAATCCCACAACCAAACATGAAAATGCTTTGTGACTAATTCCTCAAAGGCGCACGCAATGCGCCCCTACTCCTGAACTCCGAACTCCGAACTCCGAACTCCCTATTTTCAAGCTAGTCCCCCAAGGGAAAATCCCACAACCAAGCATGAAAATAATTCCTTCACTCCCTCACTCCCTCACTCCTTCACTCATTTCATAACAAGGGGATTTAATTCCTTATTACTTCCCCCTTGTGGGGGACTCTTTACCATGAAATAATCCTGTTCTATCCAGTTTGTAAGAATTAGATGCTTTTTTTCGCAAAAATCTATGATTTTTCAAGATATAAAATATCTAATAGCAACTCAATTGGTTTTTTAGGCAAACTTACCAGTTCTGATGGCAAAATCAGAATAATGAGAACTGAAACAGGAAAACATTTATTCATATGCATCTAAGCGAAATCACCCACCCCAACCAGTTGCATGGTTTATCGATTCGGCAATTGCAACAAATCGCCCGTCAAATTAGAGATAAGCATTTGCAAACTGTGGCAGCGACTGGAGGGCACTTGGGACCAGGATTGGGTGTTGTAGAGTTGACCCTAGGACTTTACCAAACCCTAGATTTAGATCGCGATAAAGTTATTTGGGACGTGGGACATCAAGCATATCCCCACAAGTTAATCACAGGGCGTTACAATGATTTCCATACCCTGCGGCAAAAGGATGGAGTGGCTGGTTATCTCAAGCGTTGTGAAAACAAATTTGACCATTTTGGTGCTGGACACGCTTCCACCAGCATTTCTGCCGCCTTGGGCATGGCATTAGCTAGGGATGCCAGGGGAGAAAAATTTAAGGTTGCAGCCATTATTGGCGATGGAGCTTTGACTGGTGGTATGGCGTTGGAAGCAATTAATCATGCCGGACATTTACCCAAAACGAACCTCCTAGTTGTCCTCAACGACAATGAAATGTCCATTTCTCCCAATGTTGGTGCGATTCCCCGTTATCTGAATAAAATGCGTCTCAGCGGACCAGTACAGTTTTTTACAGATAACATTGAAGAGCAATTTAAGCAAATTCCCTTTGTCGGTGAATCCTTATCCCCTGAGTTAAAAAGAATTAAAGAAGGGATGAAACGGTTAGCAGTGTCCAAAGTAGGGGCTGTATTTGAAGAACTGGGCTTTACTTACATCGGACCAGTGGATGGGCATAATATTGAAGAACTAATTAACACCTTCCACCAGGCGCATCAAATAGGGGGACCAGTTTTAGTTCATGTGGCCACAGTCAAGGGTAAAGGCTATGAAATTGCGGAAAAGGATCAAGTCGGTTATCATGCCCAATCACCTTTTAACCTCTCCACCGGTAAAGCAATTCCTTCCAATAAGCCCAAGCCCCCTTCTTACTCTAAAGTTTTTGCCCATACCTTAGTCAAGCTGGCGGAACAAAACCCAAAAATTATCGGCATTACAGCGGCAATGGCAACAGGGACGGGTTTAGATAAGCTCCAGGCGAAATTACCCAATCAGTATATTGATGTGGGTATTGCCGAACAACATGCTGTGACGTTGGCAGCAGGACTTGCCTGTGAAGGAATGCGTCCGGTGGTAGCAATTTATTCTACCTTCCTGCAACGCGCCTATGACCAGATTATTCACGATGTTTGTATTCAAAATTTACCAGTATTTTTCTGTTTGGATCGAGCAGGAATCGTAGGTGCAGATGGTCCTACCCATCAAGGTATGTATGATATTGCCTATTTGCGTTGTATCCCCAATATGGTGTTAATGGCACCGAAAGATGAAGCTGAACTGCAACGAATGGTAGTGACTGGAATTAACCACACCAGAGGACCTATTGCCATGCGTTTCCCCCGTGGTAGTAGTTATGGCGTACCTTTAATGGAAGAAGGCTGGGAACCAATAGAAATCGGTAAGGGAGAAATTTTGCGCCATGGAGATGATGTGCTGTTGTTAGGTTATGGGACTATGGTACATCCAGCTTTGCAAACAGCCGAAATCCTCAGCGAACATGGTATTGAAGCAACGGTGGTTAATGCCCGGTTTGCCAAACCTCTAGATACAGAGTTAATTTTACCTTTGGCTGAGAAAATTGGGCGGGTAGTCACCCTGGAAGAAGGTTGTCTCCCAAGTGGATTTGGTTCTGCAGTGGCGGAGGCTTTATTAGATGCTGATATGTTAGTACCCGTTAAACGTATAGGCGTACCAGATATACTGGTGGATCATGCCCAGCCCAATGAATCCAAGGCAGAATTACGTTTATCTAGTTCTCAGATTGCTGAGCGGGTATTGCAAGCTTTCTTTAATCAGCAAAAATCCGTTGTTGTGCATTGAAGAAAACAGCTCAAGCTGGAGGCAGGAGGCACCTATGCTTATCTCCTCCTTTTCTTTCTCTGCGCCTGGAGCGTTTTCTGACTCTACCCCTCACAACTAATGTGGTCGAGTAGTAGTACTTTGTCCCATTAATTTTGACGAGTCGCGCTTGTGAGCGCTCCCCGACTTCTATCCTAGGAATTGCTACAATTTGCGGATCTTGATTTAGAAGTCGGGGATCTGTTCCCTAGCTATCAGAACTTATGGGACAAAGTACTAGGGTGTGTGACCCTGGGAAAATGTTTGAACGTAGCAATAAAACTTATAGCGTTACGCACCAACCACCGATTGTGACACCCAGCTGTCAACGTGCTTACCTCATTTGAGACAATTAACGGTGAATAATTAATTAACCCAAACTGACATTAATCTAGCTTCAAAAATATAGAATTTTGCTTCATATTAAACTTAAAAATTTATCGATAGCAACTTCATAAGCACCTTCATATAGCTATGATTACTTAGGTATTTCATATCATTTTTATATTTTTCAATCGCTTTGTATGTTTTATTTAAATTATCGGTTTTAGATGTGGAACTTACTTAAGTAGTATGCAATAGTTAATAACTATGAGGGGAGATTCAATCCGGCTAATAATTAGTTAATTATTATCGCTTGGTATTAATATTGAAAACTTTCCACTACATTCATTTTGGTTTTTTCTATAAAATAAATATTGCTATATCAAACAAATCCAATGGATACCTCTGCATATCTAGAGATGATGTCCTAGATTGAGTGATTCTGGATTATATGATAGATGCAATTTTGTAACATAATTGCTTATATGAATGTTTGCATTGTCATTACTTATTTGCAATAGCAGTTACTCGACCCTAAATATAAATGGGGTATATTATCCATTATAAAAAAAAGGAATTTAAAATGATTAATTCAATCACCATCGACCACTTAGATCAGATTAGCAGTAAGTTAACAGTTTCCTTTGAAGAAGTGTTCAAAAATATTGATTCTTCGAGTTTTAGATTAGAGACTAATTTAAATTTAATGGACTTTTTCCGCAAGCGCGTCAATGAATTATTAAACAATTACTATCCAAAAGAACATATTCTCCATCAACCGCTTAATCGTGCTTTATTTTATAGCCGAAGAAGGCTGAGAGCAACTTTAGCCTATTGTGGTAGTGGAATTGTAGGTGGTATTCCAGAAAGTGCTGACAGCATAGCAATGGCCTATGAAATAATTACGGCAAATTATGTCTTAATGGACGATAGTGTGATTTTGGATGCAGGTACAATACGTGCGAATATGCCAACACCTAGAGTTGAATATGGAGAAGTGATGGCACTTCTATCCGCATGTACTATGCAGCTCGAACCAATGCTATTACTCCCCGATAACAAGCAGCTTAAAGATATTTTCTATCAATCATCTAGCTATACTGTTATGGGTTGGTTACTCGAACATAAGTTAACGCAATTATCAGCAGATACAGTCATAGATGAAGATGAGATTTTACACACTTGCCAATTGCTGACAGGACCACTGTTAGCAGGTGCATTAACATCAGGTGCGATAATTAGTGGAGGAACACCAGAACAAATAAAGGCTCTATATCATTATGCGATGGATTTTGGTTGTGCATATCAACTATCTGACCATATTGTTGATTTAATGCAAATATCTGATAAGTCTGGCAAGGATAATTTTTCAGATATTCAGACAAATAAGAAAAATGTTGTCATTAATCATGCTTTGCAGACATTACCAATCGATGATCCACAACGAAAGACTATAATAGATGCAATTGGAACTATGCCATCTGCGAGTAAGAAAAAAGAACTTCAAAGAATCTTTCAAGATAGTAAATCCATAGACCATTGTCTTGAGCTAGTTAAACAATTCAGCTCCCAGGCAATATCACATTTACAAGAACTTCCAGAGAATCAATACCGTTCACTACTTGAAAGGATTCCCCAAATGTACATGGAAGAGTTACTTAAATCTATGGATTATTCCCAAGGTGAGTAAATCTAACATGAATTAGAGCAATCAAATCAGACTTCTCTCCTATAAGACGAAAAACGTAAAAACCCTTATTTCTTTCTGAGTGAGAATTTACATCAGTCTCAATCTTGAATTTTGAAACAAATCTTAAAAATTTGGATACCTTCATAATATAGGTAGGACTTACGCAGCTTTAGTCCAATAGGGTCAGTCAATTTGTTAAAAACATTAAATAAATGGGAATCCTCAATACAAAGATACTTTTGACTTAAGGATAAAGTTAAAAATGTTGATGATTCCTGGCTTTTCTTTCACAGAACAAATCCACACTAGTAGAAATACTTATATTTATCGAGGAATTAAAGATAAGCAACCAGTCATCCTCAAAATTCTCAAGGATGAGTTCCCCAGCATTGAAGCCATAGCCCGTCTCAAACACGAGTATTCAATCGTTCAAGGGCTTGACAACCCTTGGATAGTTAAAGCTCTTAACCTGGAAAATCACGAAAAACGTTTGGTGCTGGTATTTGAGGACTTTGACGGTATTTCCCTCAAACAGTATCTCAAATCAACAAAACCTTCAGTTAGTTTGACATTAGAAATAGCCAAAGCAGTCACCAAAGCTCTTATCTACATCCACAGCCAAAATATAATCCACAAGGATATCAAACCAGCCAATATCATCATTAACCCCGACAATGGGGAAATCAAAATAACCGACTTTAGTATTGCTTCGCGGTTATCCAAAGAAATCGTCAGTAATAACCCCAACCAACTCGAAGGCACCCTCGCCTATTTGTCACCGGAGCAAACGGGAAGGATGAACCGTACCCTCGACTATCGCAGCGATTTCTATTCCCTAGGGGTGACATTATACGAACTGCTAACGGGTGTTTTACCATTTCAGAGCCAAGATGTGATGGAATTGGTACATTCTCACATTGCCAAAACTCCCACATCAATCCAAGAACTAAATCCCCAAATCCCCGATATTTGGGTTGGTATCATTAACAAATTAATGGCGAAAAATGCCGAGGATAGATATCAATCAGCAAAGGGATTGCTGGTAGATTTGGAACAGCTAGCCAATGGTAACAGTGATTTTGTACCGGGCGCATTAGATTTGCAATCGCAACTACTTATTCCTCAAAAACTCTACGGCAGGGAAGAACAAGTAAAATCCCTTCTAGATGCATTTGAGCAAGTCGCTGGGGGAGAAACTCAGTTAATGCTGGTATCCGGTTATTCGGGTATTGGTAAAACATCGGTTATCAACGAGGTAAATAAACCCATCACAGCCCGTAAGGGATATTTTATATCGGGTAAATTTGACCAATTCAAGCGGGATATTCCCTACGCATCTTTGATACAGGCTTTCGAGTCGTTAATACAACAATTACTAACCGAAACATTAACCCAAATCGAAGTATGGAAGGAAAAAATCCAAGCGGCAGTAGGTAGTAATGGACAAGTAATTATTGACGTTATCCCCTCCTTAGAATTAATTATTGGCAAACAGCCAGAAGTATCCGAACTACCACCGACAGAATCCCAGAATCGATTTAATCGGGTATTTCAAGAATTTATGCAAATATTTGCCACACAAGAACACCCCCTGGTCATTTTCCTAGATGATTTGCAATGGGCTGATTCTGCAACTTTGCAATTAATGCAACTATTAGTCACCGATGCACAGATCAAACATTTATTACTAATTGGTGCATATCGAGATAATGAAGTATCAGCAACACATCCTTTGATGGCAACAATTGAAGAAATTGAAAAAGCAGGGACTTGTGTTAGTAATATTGTTTTACGACCACTCCATGAAGATAATGTCAGACAGCTATCAGCAGAAACTCTCAATGATAATCATAATCGTAGTGATGAACTTGCAAAACTAATTTTTAATAAAACAGGTGGTAATCCATTTTTTATCACGCAATTACTGCAAGCATTGTATCAAGATTCATTGTTAACGTTCGATTTTAGTCAACAATTATGGCAATGGGATATTCAAGAGATTAATGTAATAGGTATTACAGATAAAAGTGTAGTTGAGTTGGTTGCTAATCGGATTCAGAAGTTGCCAGCGAGTACGCAAGATATGTTGAAACTGGCTGCTTGTATTGGGGATAAATTTACTCTGGATGTATTGTCAACTGTAAGTGAAAAATCTGCTTTTGACGCTGCTAATGACCTAAATACCGCAGTTCAGGCTGGTTTAATTCTCCCATTAACTGAAGCATATCGTATTCCATTACTATTTCAAGATCAGGAATCTGGATTCGATTCTCAAAAGATCGGTTATAAATTTTTGCATGATCGGGTACAGCAAGCTAGTTATTCATTAATTCCCCAAGACGAAAAGCAGGAAACACATATTTATATTGGTAGATTACTCAAAGAATTAACGCCAGAAGAAGATTTGGACAATAATATTTTAAATATTGTTAACCAGTTAAATTATGGAGTTGATTTACTGAACAAAGAGCAAGATAAATATGAATTAGCTTATCTCAATCGGATTGCCGGAAATAAAGCTAAGAAAAATTCAGCATTTAATACCGCATTAAAATATTTTAACCTTAGTATGTCACTTTTAGATTCATCTAATTGGCAGACTAATTATAATTTTGTCTTAGGCTTATACCTAGAAACCGCAGAAGCTGAATACTTGAATGGCAATTTCAATACTGCTGAGAAACTAGCTAATATTGTAATAGGCAAAGCAAGTAGCATTCTCGATCAGGCTAAAGCCTATGAAATTATTATGCAACTTTATATTGCCCAAAATATGATGTTAGAAGCATTAAATTTTGGCATAAAAATTTTGCATGATTTTGGTATAAGCTTACCAAAAAAGCCAACTTTAGTAAATGTTTTTGCTGCGATCGCTAAAACTAAGTTAGCTTTAGCTGGGAAACGAATAGAAGATTTAGTCAAATTGCCAGAAATGACTGACCCTCACAAACTGGCGGTTCTGCGAATTTTCATGATTATGATTCCTGCTGCAAGTCAAGCAGGTTCTTTACTTTTTCCTCTGACTGTATTAGCAATAGTTAGATTATCAATCAAATATGGTAATTCACCTGCTACTGCGTTTGGTTATACAATTTATGGAGCTATATTATGCGATAAATTTGGAGATGTTGAATCGGGATATCGGTTTGGTTGTTTGGGTCAAGAATTGCTAGATAAAATGGATGCTAATTTTTTAAAATGTAAAATTAATTTTATCTTTAATGGAGCAATAAAACATTTCAAAAACCCTGTTAATAAAACAATTCTTCCGTTAACTAGGGCTATGCAGACTGGATTGGAAACAGGTGATGTAGAATATGTTGGATATAATGCTTGGGTAGTTAGCGAAAATTTATTTTTAAATGGAACTAATCTAGATTTAGTTGAAAACAAATTATCGAACTACATCAAACAGTTAAATCAATTAAACTTAAGTGATAATGCTTTAGCTATATCTGTTTTTTTGCAAAAAACATTAAATTTGCAAGGGAAATCTTCTCACAGAGTTGATTTAATTGGCAATGCTTTTAATGAAAGGCAAGATAAACAAATTTTAAGCAAAAGTTCTACTATTTTAGGAGGCTTATATGCTAGTAAAACAGTCTTAGCATATTTATTTAATGATTATGCACAAGCAATAAATAATGGATTGCTCACTGAAAAAATCCATGAAAATAACCCTGGTTTTCTACCTTACTCTGTCAACAACTTCTACCACTCCCTAGCACTATTAGCCCAATATCCCAAGGCCACCCATCCCGAACGCAAGCAATACCTCAAACAAGTTGCAACCAACCAAAAGAAAATGAAACTCTGGGCGGATCATGCCCCTTGCAACTACCAGAACAAATATGACCTCGTCGAAGCAGAAAAAGCCAGAATACTGGGCAAAAACACCATCGCAGCTAAACTCTACGATCAAGCGATTGCCGGGGCTAAAACTAACAACTACATCCAAGAAGTTGCTCTGGCTAACGAACTAGCAGCCAAATTTTATCTAGCTTCGGGTCAAACCAATTTCGCCAAAACTTACATGACTGATGCCTATTACGATTACATTAAATGGGGTGCATACGCAAAAGTCCAAGATTTAGAAAAACGCTATCCGAATTTGATTATTTGCAACACGGTACAGCCCTCTGAAATTGGTGCTAACACAACTATTAGTACATCTATTAGCATCAGCACAACTGGAAAGACAACTAGCGTCAGCCAAAATCTCGATTTAGCTTCGGTAATGAAAGCTAGCGAAGCAATTCAATCAAGTATGCAGATGGAAACTCTGCCCCATCGCCTATTAAGTATCATCATAGAAAACGCTGCCGCTCAAAAGGGCTGTATGCTTTTAGAAAAAAACAATAGTTTCCAAATTGAAGCAATTGAACATGCAAATGGCGATGATACAATCGCGCTACAATCAATTCCTTTTGAGAAAAGTGATATTCTTCCCCATTCTGCAATCAATTATGTATCGCGTACCCAGAAACCTTTACTTGTCCGCGATGCAAATAAAGATTCTATAACTAAAAATGATCCCTACGTCAAACAACACAAGTGTAAGTCAATATTGTGTCTCCCCATTCAATATCAAGGTAAATTAATTGGCATTTTCTATTTAGAAAATAATCTTGTTACTAGTGCGTTTACTCCCAAGCATTTAGAATTGGTGAAAATCCTAGCTACCCAAGCTGCGATATCGATTACAAACGCACAACTATTTTCACGGGAAAAGCAAAAATCTCAAGAGCTACGGAACTCCTTAGAACAACTAGAAATTACTCAAGGACAGCTGGTAGAAAAAGCCCAAGATTTAGAAGAAGCTTTGATGAAGCTGCAAAATACCCAATCCCAACTGGTGCATACAGAAAAAATCTCTGCATTAGGTCAACTTGTGGCGGGTGTAGCACATGAAGTGAATAACCCTGTTAGCTTTATTTCTAGCAATTTGTTCCACGCCGAGCAATATGTCTCTGATTTAGTTAACCACCTCAACCTATACCAAGAAAAATATGGTGACGAGGAAGATGAAGAAATCGTTGAAGATGCAGAAACTATTGATCTAGAATACCTACTCGATGATTTACCCCAGATGCTCAAATCAATGAAATTGGGGACGGTGCGTATTAAGGACATTATGCAATCTTTACGTAATTTTTCACGCAACGATGGTGCCCAAAAGCGTACTGTTGATATTACTGAAGGTATTGATAGCACAATTCTCATTCTTGGCCATCGTCTCAAAGCAAAACCAGAACGCCCTGCAATTAAAATTATCAAAGAATACGATACTAACTTACCTCAAATAGAATGCTATCCCGGCCAACTTAACCAAGTGTTTATGAACCTTTTAGCAAACGGGATAGATGCACTTGATGAGTCAAATGAAGGTAAAACCTACCAGGAAATTGAGGAAAATCCCAATACTATTACAATTCGTACAACTACAGAAGGGGATTGGGTGCAAATTTCAATTAAGGATAATGGTCCGGGGATGAGTGAAGAAACCAGACAAAAGCTATTTGATGCCTTTTTTACAACTAAGCCTGAAGGTAAAGGTACGGGGTTGGGTTTATCAATTAGTTACCAAATTGTTACCGAAAATCATGGTGGTACCCTCGATTGCATTTCTAAACCCGGTGAGGGGGCGGAATTTGTGATTAGTATACCTGTGAAGTAAGGAACTTACAGATCATAAAATGTTGGGTAAGCGAAAAAAGGTGTGGGGAGGGAAGGAGTGAGGGAGTGAGGGAGTGAAGGAGTGAGGGAGTGATGGAGTGAGGGAGTGTAGACGCTCGGAGAGCGGCTTCTCGGAGAGTAGGAGTGAGGGAGTGAAGGGTCGGAGGTGAAAGCTTGTTGTTCAATACCTCCGACCTCCCACCTACTACCTACTACCTCTCCATCATCTCATCACCCCATCATCCCAAGTGTGGGGAGCCTTCTTTCAGAAATAGGTAAGTTTTTTGGATGTCTTTCACGATGCCCCCAATGGCTTTACTATCCTAAAAGGTACATCTACTGAAAAAATGCCGGAACTTGTCGAAGTTCTAATGTTCTACAACCTCTAACTTTGATTCTTGTAATTCCATGAATTCCCCCACAAACCAAGTTTATCCCGTTATTTGGCACAACAATGCCGTTTCTTTAATCGACCAAACTCGTTTACCCGGTGAGTATACCTTTGTGGAAATCAGCCGTAGTGAAGATATGGCACAGGCGATTAAAACTATGATTGTACGCGGTGCTCCTGCCATCGGTGTAGCTGCGGCATATGGTATGTATATGGGTGCTAGGGAAATAGATACTGACAATCGCGATCGCTTTTTAAAACATTTGGAACAAGTTGCCCAGATGTTACGCGCTACCCGCCCCACGGCGGTTAATTTGTTCTGGGCAATATCACGGATGATGAAAACTGCCTATGAAACTTTAGGCACAGTGGCAGATATCCAAAATAGTCTATTTCACACTGCCCAAAGTATTAATGCTGAAGATTTACAAACCTGTCAAGCTATCGGTGCTAATGGGTTAAAAGTGTTACCGACAAAGCCAGATAAGCTTTGTCTGTTAACTCACTGTAATGCCGGTGCCTTGGCGACTGCGGGTTATGGTACTGCCTTGGGAGTGGTGCGATCGGCATGGAGTGCGGGACGTTTGGCACGGGTATATGCAGATGAAACCCGCCCCCGTTTACAAGGAGCTAAACTTACAACCTGGGAATGTGTCCAAGAAGGGATTCCAGTTACGTTAATTACTGACAGTATGGCGGCTCACTGCATGAAACAGGATTTTATTGATGCGGTAGTTGTAGGTGCCGATCGCATTGCTGCTAATGGTGACACGGCTAATAAAATTGGTACCTATAGTTTGGCATTGGTAGCTCGGGCTCATAATATACCTTTCTTTGTGGCTGCTCCCCTTTCTACTGTTGATTTTTCCCTAGCTGATGGTAGCCAAATTCCCATTGAACAAAGGCATCCAGCAGAAATTTATCAGGTGGGTGAAACTATTCTTACCCCTGGGGAAGTGGAATTTTATAACCCTGCATTTGATGTGACTCCAGCAGCTTTAATTACTGCCATTATCACGGAAACTGGAGCTTTCTCTCCTGAGGAATTACAAAATCACCGGGAAAAGCAAATAGTGTAAGTATTGATACAGTATTTTCTAAGTAAATGAGGTATGCCCTCTCCCAAAATTAGTAGAGGGAAATGGTATAGCGCTACGCGCAAGTCAAAAGTCAAAAGTGAGCCATTGCGGTGGACGGGTTCCCCGGCATAAAGCAAATGGCGTTGGCGCAGCCTCTCCGGAGGAGATACTCCGAAGGAGTCAAAAGTCACGCATTCAAAATTCACGCATTTTATTGCTCATAGGCTTGGTGCGTTCAACAATGTCCGCGCCCTAAACGTGTAGTGCTGTACTTCTTGCATTTGAAATGTGCTGTAGTCAAAAATTTCTCCGTGTTAGTAAAATTGAAACCAGCAAAAAAGATTTATACTATCTTTTAGAATGAGGGAATACCAAGAAAAAACAGCAAAAAGCCAGGGGAGCAAACATTCCTAATGCTTCAGTTTCTCAAATCTCGATATATCGTACCTATTGCTGCTTTATTAAGTATTGGATTACTAAGTGTAGGTTGTGTCTCATTCCCCAAAGACTCAGCAGGAGCTCAATCTCGACAGCGAGGTGCAGGTCAGAAAAAGGGTGGAGCAATTCCTGTGGATGTAGCGATCGCTCGTCCGGATTTTTTGCGATCGCCTTCGGAATATACTGGTACTACTGTACCTTTTCGTACCGTATCTTTGCGATCGCAAGTACAGGGACAACTGTTGGCATTAAATGTGGATGTGGGGGATGAAATCAACAAAGGACAATTTGTGGGACAAATAGATGATGCTTTACTGAAAACAGCCTTAAACCAAGCCCAGGCAGAATTAGCTGCCCTCAAATCAGAAGTAGCCAGGGCTACAACTCAAGTCAGTAATGCCCGTGTGGAGGTAGAAAGGGCGCGACTTGAGCTATTGCAGGCACAAGCAGATGCCAAAAGACAGGAAAAACTGTTAAAACAAGGAGCGATTGCCAAACAAGTAGCCGAACAAACTCGCACCACTGCCCGTACTAACGCCCAAGCCTTGCGTGCTGCCCAGGAACGGGTACGCACGGAGCAACAAGCGGTTGCCGCAGCTAAGGGTAGGTTAAGTGCCCAAGTAGCAGTGGTTGCCCAAGCCAAGGAGCGTAAATCCTATGGTAAAGTTAAATCTCCGATTACAGGGGTGGTGTTAGAAAAGGTGACAGAACCAGGGAATTTACTGCAACCGGGCAATGAGATCCTCAAAATTGCTGACTTTAGTCGAGTTAAAGTTGTGGTTGATGTCTCAGAATTAGAACTGGCAAATATTAAATTAGGGCAATCTGTCAAAGTCCGTTTAGATGCTTTTCCCAATCAAAAATATATTGGCAGTGTGACCCGCATTTCTCCCGCAGCAGATGCTACAGCCCGTTTAGTACCTGTAGAAATTGTTATTCCCAATAATGATGGCAAAATTGGCAGTGGGTTGTTGGGCAGGATTAGGTTTAAAAATACCGCGCCCCAAAAGATAGTAGTTCCCCTGACAGCAATTCAAGGCAAAGCACGAGAGAGAGAAAAATCTCAGCTAATCAGGAATGGTAAGGTGTTTGTCATCGCCCGCAAAGATGGCAAAATCAAAGTCACAGCCAGAACTGTCACCCTCGGCGAACAAGCTGATGGCAAAGTAGAAATCCTATCTGGGTTACAGCCGGAAGAGTCCTATGTAGTACGGAGCGGCAAACCATTAAAAGATGGCGATGCAGTTAAACTATCCATACTTTCGGAAAAATCAGCCCTCACAGAGAAAAATTAATGCAACCAGAACCAGTTAAGCATAGTCGAGGATTTAGTATTAGCACCTTGGCTATCCGTCAACATATCGGCACTCTGATGCTGACTTTGGCTGTGATGGTTATTGGTGTATTTTTTCTTTCTATACTCCCGGTAGATTTACTACCTGCGATTACCTATCCCCGCATTGGGGTGCGTGTAGAGGCTCCAGGGATATCTCCAGAAGTAGCGGTGGATCGAATTACCAAACCCTTAGAAGAGGCTTTTACTGCCACGGAGGGAGTATTACAGGTATTTTCCCGCACCCGTGAAGGAAGAACGAGTCTTGATTTATACTTTAAAACTGGAGGAAATATTGATCGAGCTTTGAATGATGCCACGGCAGCATTTAACCGGGCTAGAGGTAGGCTACCAGATATCATTGAATCGCCACGGATATTTAAATTTGAACCTTCTCAGTTACCTGTGTATGAATTTGCCTTAACTTCTCCTGCTTTGACAGGAGTCGATTTGCGGGTATTTGCGGAAGAAGAACTGGCGCGGGAGTTGGGTGTTGTCGCTGGTGTGGCGGGAGTGGATGTATCGGGAGGAGTCCAAGAAGAAGTTAGGGTGAATATCGATTTAGAACGGCTGCAAGCTATGGGGGTGGGACTGACAGATGTGTTAGATGAGTTGCAAGAGCGCAACCAAGACATTGCTGGTGGTCGAATTTTTGGTAAGAATTCTGAACCCCTGACTCGCACCGTGGGACGTTTTGCCAATGCCGATGAAATCAGGAACCTCTCCTTTGCAGTTTCTGCTTCCCCCTCTCCTAACAATAGTCGGGTTTATTTGCGGGACTTTGCCGAAGTAATTGATGGTACGGAGAAGCAACGGATTTTTGTCTTATTAAATGGGAAAGAGGCGGTAAAGGTAAGCATCCAAAAACAACCGGATGCTAACACCATTAATGTGGTTGACGCTGTGAAACAAAAGATTGAGGAATTGCAGCAATCTGGTTTAATTCCTCAAGAAGCAATTTTAACTCCAACTCTCGATGAATCTGTATTTATACGTAATTCTATTTTTAACGTTACCATTGCTGGTTTATGCGGAGCGATTTTGGCTGCGATCGCAGTTTTGCTATTTCTTGGTTCTCTACGGCAAACTTTGATTATTATTGTTGCCATTCCCTTGGCTACCCTAGCTGCCATCATCTTAATGGGGGTATTTGGTTTATCCCTAAATGTGTTTAGTTTGGGTGGTTTAGCCCTGGGAGTAGGGATTGTGGTGGATAATTCCATCGTCATGTTGGAAAATATCGCCGGGGGAATGGGTATGACTCCCGGTAAGGTGTTCCGGAACCGATGGAGTAAGCAACGGGTAATTCAACAGGCACAAGCCAGCAGCCAAGAGGTGGAATCTGCTTTAATCGCGGCTACTAGTACTAATTTAGTAGCAGTGTTGCCATTTTTACTTATTGGTGGTTTTATTTCCTTACTATTTAAAGAATTAATTTTAACTATTAGCTTCTCCGTAGCTGCTTCCATTATCATCGCCGCCACCGTTATACCCATGTTGACATCCCGGTTGTTGGCGTGGAATTTTTCTAGTGGTATGAATCAGCTGTGGTTGTTACAGGAGTTTAACCGCCGTTTTCAGGCTGCAACCAATGGATACAGCCGGTTGTTAGCAAAAGTATTAGGAAGGCGGTTGTTAGTGTTAGGCACTGCCATCCTACTTTTAGGTGGTAGTAGTTTGTGGCTAGCTCCTCAAATTCCCCAAGAAATCATCCCTCGCATCAATACGGGACAAGCTAGGTTATTTGCTATATTTCCTCCTGGCACTCCCCTGGAAGTGAACCAAAAAGTCATGGATGAGGTGGATAAAATTCTTCAGCAACAACCGGAAACCAAGTATGTTTTTTCCTCCATTGGTGGTTTTTTGTTTGGTAGTAGTACTATTCCTAATCCCTTGAGGAGTTCCAGCACCATTACTTTGAAACCCGGTGCAGATATACAAGGTTATACAGAAAGAGTTTCCCGACAATTTCGCAAACTCAATCTAGTAGGAATTCGCCTGCGACTCTTTCCCGGAAGGGTACGGGGTTTATTTGTGAATAACTCTCCCGTGCGTGGTGCGGATTTAGATATTATGCTCCAGGGTAATAATACCAAAAACCTAGAAACAGCAGGGCGAAAACTACTTGCCCAATTAGACGAGCAGGTTAACCTAGCCAGATTCCGTCCTAATATTACTGCCCGTCAACCAGAAGTGCAAATTAGACCAGATTGGGAAAGGGTCAAGGCTTTAAAATTGACTACCAAAGATATTGGCGAAACCATTCAAACAGCTATCCTAGGAAGCGTTCCCACCCAGTTACAACGGGACAATCGTCTAGTGGATGTTAGGGTGCAGTTGAATGAAGAATCCATCCAATCTCCCTCACAATTAGAAAGATTACCTTTATTTGTGAGCAACAATCGCCAAGTACGCTTGAGTGATGTGGCGCAGATTATCAAAAGTCAAGCACCAGGAGAAATTCAACGCATTAATCAGCGTCAGGTATTTATTATTGCTGGGAACTTGAGCGAGGGAGCTAGTTTGAGTCAAGCCTTAGCCCAGGTAAATGAAGTATTGGCTAATTTTGATTTTCCTCCAGGAGTGACAGTTTTACCCAGTAGTACCTCCAAATCCAATCAAGAGGTACAAAACTCCATCAAACTGCTGGGAGGACTGGCAGCCTTTTTGGTATTTGTAGTGATGGCGGTGCAATATAACTCTCTAGTTGACCCCTTGGTAATTATGTTAACCATTCCTCTGGCATTAGCAGGGGGAATTCTCGGTCTTTATATTACCAATACAGCCATTGGTGCAACTGTGATTGTGGGTGCTGTCTTACTAGTGGGGATTGTGGTGAATAATGCCATTATTATGATTGAATTGGCAAATCAAATCCAGCAGGGACAGGGCGTTGATAGACAAACAGCGATCCTGCAAGCAGCACCCCAACGTTTGCGTCCCATACTGATGACAACTATTACTACTGTATTAGGTATGTTTCCCTTAGCTTTGGGAATTGGGGAAGGGTCAGAGTTTTTGCAGCCTTTGGGTGTGGTGGTATTTTCTGGTTTATCCCTGGCGACAGTCTTAACTTTGGTAATAATTCCCTGTTTTTATACTTTGTTGCATGATGTTTTTTCTGGGAACTGGGTGAAGATGTTTGAGAAGTAATGTTTCTTTCAGTTATCATGAAATCCGGGTAAACAGTTATTATAAAAGCTCGCGCAAAGACGCAAAGGCGCAAAGAAGTCTGCAAAATTTTTATAGTCACTAATTAAAGGTAATCCACCAGAGAGGTACTGCCCCTCCTATCTCTGTGTTATCAGCACAGTGCCTCACTTTTCGGCTTCTGGTGGTGGCGGAAGCTAAGAGAATCGAACTCTTGACGGTGTAACCCGCAGCCGTTTTCAAGACGGTGTCCTCGTCCATGCCGGACAGCTTCCTTAAGGGGTGTCAGAGGAGACTTGAACTCCCTAATTACTTGTTCCACAAACAAGCACCGCGACCACTTTGGCTTCTGACACCACAATGGAGCCAAGGGGACTTGAACCCCTAACCTTCCGCTTGCAGGGCGGACGCTCTAGCCAGTTGAGCTATGACCCCATGAGCAGGAGTGGTAGGACTTGAACCCACATAAAACCGTTTAGAAGACAGTTGCCTTATCCATTAGGCTACACTCCCATATTTGGTAGTCCCGACAGGAATCGAACCTGTGACATCCTGCTTGTAAGGAAGGCACTCTACCAACTGAGCTACGGGACTAAAAAGCGATCGACGAGACTTGAACTCGTACCGAGAGGTTGGAAGCCTCATATGCTACCGTTACACCACAATCGCGTTAATCAAGCTGGTGATAGGAATTGAACCTACAACCTACTGTTTACAAGACAGTTGCTCTGCCGTTGAGCCACACCAGCATTTTGATAGTACCCCTGACAGGACTTGAACCTGTAGAAAACCCGTTTTAAGCGGGTCATGTCTTCCAATTGCATCACAGGGGCTTAAGAAGAGTGGGCGTTACAGGAGTCGAACCTGTTTCAGCCTGATTAAGAGTCAGGAGCATAACCGTTCTGCCAAACGCCCACGTTTTATGGGTCGTCAGGGAATTGAACCCTGAACCCTCCGCTTAAAAGGCGGCAGCT
Source organism: Calothrix sp. MO_192.B10 (assembly GCA_030065055.1). GTDB lineage: Bacteria > Cyanobacteriota > Cyanobacteriia > Cyanobacteriales > Nostocaceae > Calothrix_A. Next base: position 21,288 of record JASJDS010000001.1, on the reverse strand, counting down.
CTGCCAATTGAGCTAACGACCCATGAATTCGAGTGGTAGGATTTGTAGACGCGGAGCGGCTTCTCGCAGAGTACCTACGACCGCCTGTTCCCAAAACAGGAATACTGCCAAACTACACCACACCCGGATAGTACTGCTGGTGGGAGTTGAATCCACAACCTCTGGTTTCTAAGACCAGCACCTCTTCCAGTTGGGCTACAGCAGCATGATTTGGCTTATCTATTCTTATTGAATAGAACTGGGGAGATAGGACTCGAACCTATATTTTTCCGCTTTCAAAGAGCGGTGCCATACCGATTAGGCGACTCCCCATTGTAGATTTAGCTGCCGAGGTAGGGTTTGAACCTACAAAACCCCTGTTTCAGAGACAGGTGACTCTACCAATTCGTCCACTCGGCAATAAATGGCTGCCCCAGCAGGAATCGAACCTGCAACCTCGCGGTTAACAGCCGCTCGCTCTGCCAGTTGAGCTATAGGGCAATGTGCCAGTCCCCCAGGTCAGTATTGAACTGACGACCTCCTGTTTTTCAAACAGGCACTCTACCAACTGAGCTACCGGGGGTTAAAGCGAGAACGGAAGGACTTGAACCTTCACTCTTCAGTTTCGTAGACTGACGTGTTATCCAGTTACACCACGTTCTCATAAACGGAGAAGGAGGGATTTGAACCCTCGACGGGCATTAACTACCCGCTTCCTCTTAGCAGGAGGACGCTTTAAGCCACTCAGCCACCTCTCCGTAATGGGTCGAGTAGGATTTGAACCTACAATGCGATCGCGGCTGTTTTACAAAATTTAGCGCAAAGCCCACGAGTAGCAAGGTAAATCCCTTGAAGATTTACCTTGCTGCGTCCTTGAGGTGTGGGATGTGGAGCAGCGCGGATTTATCCGCCGTGATAGAATATATGCAAGTCTGACAACACACTTGGAGTATGGGGTTTCAATCAGAAGTTGGTTGAGTAAAACTTCAAACGTACCGAGAAGTCGTAGTCTGTCCAGTTTAACTGGGAAAATCTGAGTCGCCAGGGGTAAAATCCGGGACTCTCATAGTCTGGCAGACCTGAAGAAAAAAAACCAGTTCTGGTTGCTTGGAGTAATCCAACCAGGCAGGGCATTGTCTGGTGGGAGAGTAGATGTAAGACGGGTTCTCCTGCTGTCTACGCCAGTATCCCAGAATCCCACGAATTCTATTCGTGGGAGTATGTCAAAGACAGTTACCCACGCCAATAGGTGAGCCGACCCATGTTGGCAGTGCTGACGGGACTTGAACCCGCAATCTCCTGCTTGAAAGACAGGTGGCTTTACCAATTTGCCTACAGCACCACAACGCAGAGACTAGGATTTGAACCCAGAACAACAGTTTTGGAGACTGCGATGTTGCCATTACACCATCCCTGCATTTGATAGCAGTGGTGGGAATTGAACCCACATATCCCCGGTTATGAGCCGAGTACCTTAGCCATTAGGTGACACTGCAACGTTTGGAGTCCAGGGCGAGAATTGTAGACGCAAAGCGGCTTCCCGAAGGGTACTCGCACAATCGGTTTTGCAGACCAACACCCTACCGTTAGGCGACCTGGACATATTTGGAAGCCTTGACGGGAATTGCACCCGCTTCTCCGTGCTTGAGAGGCACAGCGACTTGTCTATTTGTCCACAAGGCTACACGGGGATGACGAGACTCGAACTCGCGGCTTCCTGTTCGACAGACAGGCACTCTACACTACTGAGTTACATCCCCAAATATGGCGATTCAGTTTTCAAGGTTCAGATGAGTTAATAGCAGCTTCTTTGTAGTCCCTGTATTACTCTGTAATTTAATACTACACAATGTACTACAAAGTGTCAAGTGTATACTACAAGTTTTTGGGAAAAATAAAGGGCAGCCGTTGCTGGACTGCCCTTAAAGCATTGTATTGTCATTGTTTGAGCGTCTATACAGAATCATCCATCCACCCACAATCACAGTCCCAATGCAAAGAGTGCTCTGAACTCACCCCACGGATAAATCCGGGGGGTTCCAACTCGCTATAAGGATGATTGTCCCACTTGGGAGGGGGTAAAGAGTGCCCAAGATTCTGCAAAGCAATTGCGTTTAGGAGTGTGGAGTGGGAGCTACCAGGAACCTTGGGCTTACAGAAAAGAGAAAAGGAGTAAGTGATGAAGGGGGAGCGACTCTATCTCTCGGCATACTCCCATATCCAAATTGTTGTATTACCATAGGAAGATATTACGTAATTTCAAGTACTAAATATAAAGTATTCACGTTTTTTAACCGGATTCAGGGTGCTGTTTTCAGAAATAATACTTAGACTTAATCCTATAGTGAGAAGTTGACAGCATGAAAACCAGTGAAGGATTGGCATTGAATTAGGTCTAGGGGAGTATTATCTCCCGCCCTTCCCGTTTAGAAGCGGATGTGCCAACTGTGGTGGCGATTCAATCAGGCGGAATGTTAAATAGTTATCTTCTGAGGCAGTACATCTACACTTTCCGTTTTTATGGACTTTAAATTGCCAGCCTAGAAAGTTAAATCCGTCAGTCGCGGATACAAACCGGATCTTCATTCAGGTGATTTATGAAGTACGAGATTATCAAAGAAAAAGAAAAGAACGATAAGCAAGACAAAGTGAAAAGCCTTGTAGAGCAGCCTAAGTGGATTCTCGATGAGGTAGCCCTATCTCAGAGTACAATTGCTCAAATTGATGAAATGATTGCTTACATTAATAATCGAGACAAGCTATTGCACGAATGGGAATTTAACCGTTTCTTGAAAATGGGAACTGGTTTAAGTATTAACTTTTTTGGGCCACCAGGTACAGGTAAAAGTATTACTGCTGAAGCAATTGCTAATCAGCTAGATATAACTCTCATTAGGGTTAATTATGGTGAACTAGAGTCCTCACTTGTGGGAGGAACTTCAGAAAACCTTTCTAAAGTATTCCAACAAGCTGAGGAAACAAAAAGCTTGTTATTTTTTGATGAAGCTGATGCTGTGTTGAGTAGAAGAATCTCAAACTTGTCACAAGCGGCTGATCATGGTGTCAATTCAGCTAAGAGTATGCTGCTTCATTTATTAGATAAATTTGATGGAATTATTATTTTTGCAACTAATCTCTTCAAAAACTATGATGAAGCATTTTTGAGAAGGATTCTGTTTAATATCGAGTTTCAACCTCCAGACTATGAAATGAGGTTACAGTTGTGGACTTTTCATCTATCCGAGTCCGTTCCTAGGAAAATTTCATATGAGAGGCTCGCTGAAATAAGTCATGGTCTTTGTGGTGGAGATATAAGAAACATCTCCATGAAGTTAGGCTTGAAGCTTTTAACAGGAAAAGGGAGTTCTGTCAATGAAATCCTTGCTCAGGAAGAAATAGAGCGATATAAGGCAACTAAGGATTTACATAAAAATAGTTCGCCTAAGCCTGAGCTTTCGTCAGTAGAAAACACGTCAAATCAACAATCAAATTCACATAACAAGGAGAATACATACCATGCCAATTGAACCAATTAGCTGGATAATCATCGGTTTATTTGCAGGTTTTGCTGTAGGTGTTTTCTGGGATGAAATTAAAGCCTGGGCCACTAGAGTACTTGGATATATCCTTGATGCAGTTAATCGTGCAATTGAGGTGACATCAGATGCCATTGTTTATCTTGTAAAGCAAGGAACCCGTATTTACAAGAGAATAGAGGTCTATGTAAGAAATGTAAATAGTGGCGGCACAAGGATAGAGTATAGGCAAGAAGAAGTTTCTCCGTATGAAATTCCTGATGACATTCAAGCTCAGCTTGAAAGAAAGCAGAAGCTAAAGCTAATACAACAGTCAACTTAAGAGGTACATATGAAAGATCAAGAGAATCTTGACCAAAAACTTGGTAGACTATTCGGTAATATGACAGGCTTTGCAAAGAAGGTAACAGACGCAGTTCAAGAAGGACTGAGTGAGTCACCTAATTTAGTCTGCGTTCAAAATGGAATATTAAACTTTGATCTCATAGAACAAGATATCAAGCGGATTCATAAAGTTCTTAGAGCTAGAGGTGATGTTATTCTTGGGAGTCATCTGACTTTAGATGACAAGCAAGACTTCATGGAAATCACAACCTATACTGAGAGGAAAGATAGAACCTTTTCTACCAGTGTTGAAACTGAAGTGAGAAGAGTAACTAATATTCCTGAAGATGTACTAGATGAATTGAAGACAAAGGGTCGAGTAGAGCTTCACCTCAAATACTAGGAATAAAAAGGGCGTTGCTCCCATTACGGGATGATGAGGGAAACCCCTCTGGCAGCACTGTCTCACCGTGTCACTGCGTCTGGAGTGTCAGCCTCAATCATCCTATGATTGTACAACGCCATTAAAAGTGGTGGTTTCCGTGGCTGCTCCGCACTCCCCACTGTTCCCCAGCAACAAGCTACTGTTCAAATGGTTTCCCTCCCGAAGTGCGTAAAGCCTCCGGCTTATCGCTCCGCGTCTCGCACCCAGAGTGAGCCGTCCTGCTCCCGCTCACGCTCTTTGGGAGGAGGATAATAAAATCAAATCAATGTTTTTTAATTGATAAATGTCACAGTCCGATTTGTATCACAATGAAGTCAAAAATGCTTTAGTCAAAGATGGCTGGGTGATTACTGATGACCAATTAATTCATAATTATTAATTCATAATGCCTCTTACAGAGGAGCTGCGCTAACATAATTAATGGTGCAAGCCCCTAAATTTATTTATGGATAAATTTTAAACTTTGCTTGGTTCAAGAAAGAGGATTCATCCCTGGGCACCAATTATGAATTATGAATTATCAATTACCAATTATTTTGACCCGTTTACACGCTTAATATAAGGGCTTACGTTTATATACAAATTTAGGAGCGGAGAAGTTTTTAGCTGCTGAAAAAATGCAGCAGAAAATAGTGATTGAGATAAAGGTTTTTAACAGTCCTTCTTTAATAACTTCCTGAAAAAATCTGTTGAGCAGTCAGATTTAAATCTGGAAATGTTGGCGACTCTATACAGTCGTCTCTTCTAAACTGTTTACCACTATATTCACCCTCATCACTTAAAGAGTAAATTGTGATTGTTGGTTGTTTGGGGTCGCCTATTAACGCTTTGCTACCCAAAGCTGCATAATCCACAATCCAATATTCTTGAATACCCATTTCTTCATAGTCAGCAAACTTCTTATGATAATCATCTCTCCAGTTAGTACTGACCCTTACGGGTTCATCAGTTGCTTCAACGCGGGGAACCCGCGCAACGCACTGACTCACTACCTCTATTACCAATGGTATTGATTCAGGTTGAGCTAAAATAGACTCTTCTTGCCAGCGTGGTTCGTTTACTAAATTGGAGAGATTTAATACAAGAATATCTGGAAAGTACCCAGATTGTTTATTTTTCGACTGTACTATTCCCTTATTCGATATACCGTATTTCAGTTTAAGTCTTACAAAATCGTATCCTAAAATTGCTGCTAAAAAAGCAATAATTTCCTCATGTTTTCCTTTTGATTGTGGTATTTGAATAATTTATCCATCGTATAATTCGTAGCGAATATTTTCGGGTTGTGTTGATAAAAATTCGATAAATTCATCGAATGTGAATAATTTTTGTAGAGATGGTGTCATAATTATTCCTTTATCTTGAAATTATTTTGCCTATTAAAATAGCTATTCTCTTGTTTCTTTCATCTTACCAAACTAACTCTATGTTCCTGGTTAACTGACAAAAATACGATGCTAATTAAAAGCAGTTTATAAGTCAGGACTTACGCAACTGGCACAAGCAATGGTGCGCTTCGCGCACCGAGCACCTAAAAAACTAAACTATAGACATAGCAACTTCCGGACGTTTTAGTTGCTCAATTAGATAGTTAGAAAGTAAATTATGTTTGATTTTATAAACAGTTTCACCGGTTTTATAAGCTAAGTTTTTAAGTCTAAGCCAGACTAACATCGCGCACGCAATATGATTTCTTTGAAGACGAGCTTTACGACACTTCGTAGCGAATGTCGCGATCGCAATGTGACAGTTGCGTAAGTCCTGCTATAGTCAAAGCAAAACATAAACGGTAAGGTGGGAGATGCTTTTGGCAGGGTAGGGCGTATCGTTCGTAAGGGGGCGTAATGGAAACCACCAATGAGTTGATAGTTTATGACCTAATTGTAGTCGGTTCTGGAAACGGAGCTTGCGGTTTTCTCAACCATTACTTACAAGCTAGAGCCGAAAAAGTTCCTGATGAAAGAATATTAGTCATCGAAGAAGGTGACGACTTTTTTAACATTAGCGACATCACCCACCAAAACAATTGGACTCAATCTTACGGGGAAGAAAATGTTTTTAAGTTACACAATGCCCTAACGCCCAAGGGGATTCCGATCATTTCCGGGCGGGCTTGTGCTATGGGTGGCGGTGGTTCAATTAACTACACGATAATCCACGAATCGTCTGAGTGGTTGTCCCAACATATCGGTTGTTCTATTTCCTATTGGAATGAGCTTAAGGCTGAACTCAACCAGAAATTTGACAGTCCCAATCCGATGGAAAACCAGTCTAGAGTGACCCAACACATTTTAGACTTAGCTCATCAGGCTGGTTTTAAACTGAGCAGGGATACCATTGAAAACATTCCTAATTATCATGAGGGAAATGCTTTGCTACTACACCCATTTCCCACCCAGTTCAATCGCTTTGGACAGCGAACTCGTAGCGGCGTATCCTTAGTTGATTGGTCTGATCCCCGACTGACACTCTTGACGCGATGTCGAGTAGAACACCTCGAATGGGAGAAGACATCAGCCACACTAGCTCGCTGTGTGAGTGTACAAGTAAAAAACCTTGATACCGGACAAACCGTCTCTTTTTCTCTGTCTTCAATGGGGAAATTGCTTCTTTGTGCTGGCGCAGCCACCCCTCGTCTACTGATGCCACACAGAGAATTACTGTCTAACAACGCCATTGGACAACAAGTCAGCGATCATATTGTTCTACCACTGGGAATTTACGTTCTCGATCCCAAAATTCCTGTCACGGGTAGAGATGTTTACCTTCCTGTGTTTGCAACGACTTTGTGGAAACCTGAAGCGGAACAACCAGGAAACGAGACTGTTTGTTGTTTTGACTTCTTCTCAGGCAACTTTGAAAGACTCTGGTATCTGATCTCCCATTTGTACCTTGCTTTTCTCTTACCCAATTGGTTCAAAAAAATTGTCATTCGAGTCCCTTGGCTGTTTTATATTATCAAAAATGGGGTGAGAATGTTGATTGGATTTATTAATTTATTGATTAATATTTTATGGGGAATTAATCGTCTCTTTCAAGGAAAATCTTGGGAGCGTGAACAATATAATTTGATAACAGCGATTGTTAAATTCAATCCAGCAATTGAAGGATACTATGCCCAAGACAACAATCGTATCGATCTTAATTTTTTTACTCCAGACCAGGAGACAAATTTTAATCAAGATATAGCAGTAGCTCAAAGTGTTATTGTCAGTCAACTGCAACTCTTAAACCATCTCGGACAACAGCCCCATTGGTTGGTTAAATTGATTATTCGTCTGTTTAGCAAAATTCCTTACGAACAAAAACAGGTAGAGAAGTATATTAACACCTATCGTCGTCAGTTTATGCTGTCTGAGCAACATTTGTCGGGGGGGTGCTTGTTTGGAAAAGCCATTGACAATGGACTTGAAAATCCCCAGTCAACTGGAAAGGTTTTTGGGTCAACTAATGTCTATGTGGCGGATCTCTCTGCTGCCCCTTTACCGAGAATCAGTCCTCAAATGACTGCTTATCTCATTGGCTTTCATGTCGCTAACATGATTTGCGCTTGTTAAAAAACGTGAGCCGTCAGGCGGCTACATTCTTTGGAGCATCCCTCGCTCACTCCTCCCCTCCTACCCTGCACCGAAGCCGCTCTAGCCTGCGGCAACCCCTTCGGTGTACGAGCGTCTACACTCCTTCACTCAATTAATTGAATTTTACTGATAGGTAAACTCTTCCCTGGAGAACGGCGTAACACTGTAGCAGATAATAACAGTTGCCAAGCCTTGCGAGAAAAAACTGCTGGTACCATTAACTTCAAAGCACTCTGGATATGTTTTTGCTTCATAGCTGCTATTGTCCAATGCAAGTGCAAATATTTTTTAATATCTTCTAAAGCTGGAATTTGGTCACGGTACTGTTGGTTGACTCGATGATATATTTTCTCTTTCATGAAAATATTAGTATGCAATCGTTTTGTGATATCAATTTTTTGGTCATACCCACCACCCCAAATAGTACGGTAGGCGAGACACTGATTGAGGAAAATGGCATCTCCAAATTCAGCAATACGAATCCAGGAGTCAATATCATCACAACTAGTTAGTTTCACATCCCAACCACCGCTTTGCAAAAAAGCATCTCGCCTACAAGCTACCTGTACGGGAGTACCAAAGGGAACTAACTCCAATAGCATCCCATAGTGAATATCTGCTTGGGGGATATAAAAAGCCTTGCCCGAACCCGTAATTGGCGTGCGGCTGATTTCAACCTCATGTTCATCCACCTGTGCCGCCATACAAGAACAGATTACCGCCTCAGGACGCAGTGCGATCGCCTGTGTCATCTCTTCCAGACAATTAGGTGCTAAATAATCATCATCATCTAAAAACTTAATCCAATCACCACTAGCCTTCTGTACCCCAGTATTTACTGCCGCCGCATGACCTTGATTACTTTCATGGCGATGATATACAACTTCTCCAGAAGTCGCACATAACTCCTGCATATATTCTTGCGTACCATCAGATGAACCATCATCCACCACAATCACCTCACAGGGTATGGTTTGATTCATCGCCGATTCCACAGCACGCCGCAACAAATCTAAACGATTGTAGGTTGCGATCGCCACACTAAATTTCATAAAATCCCCAATTAAACCAGCCACTCCTTTGTCTTTTCTGTTATAACCTGCCGTTTTTTTTCTCTCCAACCATCCCCAATATGCCAATCATCAGTTAAAATAACTGGACTGGAAAGCAGTAGTCGATTTATAATAGTTGATCGTGAGTTTTTAACTGACTTATGAACGCGCAAGAAATAATCCGCTCCATTGAAGCGGAACACATCAAATCTGACCTACCCAAAATCTATGTAGGTGACACAGTCAAAGTCGGAGTTAAAATTAAAGAAGGTAACAAATACCGCGTACAGCCCTACGAAGGAGTTGTCATTGCCAAACGCAATGGCGGTATCAATGAAACCATTACCGTTCGCCGCGTCTTTCAAGGCATTGGCGTAGAAAGAGTCTTTCTCTTACACTCTCCCCGGATTGAAAAAATCAAAGTGGTGCGCCGTGGTAAAGTAAGACGTGCTAAACTTTATTATCTACGCGATCGCGTTGGTAAAGCGACCCGAATCAAACAAAGATTCGATCGCCCTTTGTAGATTACAAACACGGTATGAAAGGGAAATATATCAAACAGCGGCAACAGCCGCTAATTAGTTCCTTAAATTACAAATTAAAGTAACCTACAAAAAATGCCAAATTGCGCTAAACTAGAGAGAGTGTAAAACAAAGAACAAGATAGCTTGTGCGCTCTTAGTTCAGTTGGTAGAACGCAGGTCTCCAAAACCTGATGTCGGGGGTTCGAGTCCTCCAGGGCGCGCTCTCAAGATTAATTAAGCCCGGAATAAGTGCTATAGCTGTTAATATGGCAGTAAGCATCTTAAATTTCGGGTTTAATTTTTGTAGCGTAGATTTTTGCATTAATCCGGAAGTTTGATAAGAGGCTGTAGCTGATTGATAAAACTTAGTTGAAAAAATAACTTGACTGAAAATGGGGGATAAACGAACGTGGCCAAAAAAAAAGAATCAGAAATCCCTGAAAACAACAATGGGTTTAGTGTTACTAACTTTTTTCAAGGTTTGAAAGAAGAGTTCGAGAAAGTAGTTTGGCCAAGTCGCAGGCAGTTGGTAAGTGAATCAGCCGCCGTGTTACTGATGGTGACACTCTCCTCATCCTTAATATTTTTAGTAGATAAATTCTTTACTTGGGCAGCAGCAAAGGTATTCTGATGGCTCCAGGAACAGACGAAGGTCGGAATTCCGCATTGCAGTCGGAAAAGACCGAAGAAACGGCAATTAATACATCAAAAGAAGCACGTTGGTATGCGGTGCAGGTAGCCTCTGGCTGCGAAAAACGCGTCAAAACTAATCTAGAACAGCGCATCCAGACTTTTGATGTAGCTGACAGAATTATTCAAGTGGAAATTCCCCACACTCCAGCGGTCAAAATTCGTAAGGATGGTAGTCGCCAGCATACGGAAGAAAAAGTTTTTCCTGGCTATGTACTGGTAAGAATGCTGATGGATGATGATTCCTGGCAAGTAGTCAGGAATACCTCCCATGTAATTAATTTTGTGGGAGCAGAGCAAAAACGCGGCACCGGTAGAGGGCGTGGGCACGTAAAACCCGTACCCCTTTCCCATGCAGAAGTGGAAAGAATATTCAAACAGACTACCGAACAAGAGCCAATTGTCAAAATTGACATGGCTACTGGTGATAAGATAGTCGTGCTATCAGGTCCATTTAAGGACTTTGAAGGTGAGGTAATTGAGGTGAGTCCAGAACGGAGTAAACTAAAAGCCTTACTTTCGATTTTCGGACGGGATACACCAGTAGAATTGGAATTTAATCAGGTTCAAAAACAAGGCTAAAAATGGCGAAGAAAGTTGTAGCCCTTATTAAACTGGCTCTAAATGCGGGGAAAGCCAACCCAGCACCGCCAGTGGGACCCGCTCTGGGTCAACACGGCGTTAATATTATGATGTTCTGCAAGGAATACAATGCCAAAACAGCAGATAAAGCTGGCATGGTGATTCCTGTAGAAATTTCGGTTTATGAAGACCGGAGTTTTACATTTGTTCTCAAGACTCCGCCCGCATCGGTATTAATTACTAAAGCGGCGAAGATTCAGAAAGGTTCTAGCGAGCCTAACAAAACTAAAGTTGGTTCAATTACCAAAGAGCAACTCAAAGAAATTGCTGAAACCAAAATGCCTGACCTCAATGCCAATGACATTGAAGCGGCAATGAAAATTATTGAAGGTACTGCCAGAAATATGGGTGTAACCATTTCTGACTAGGAAAGTTACCTCTGGGTAAGTTGTAATTTTGTGTTGGTGATTTACTTAAACCAATCCAAAATCTAAAATCCGAAATCTAAAATTGTATCGGGGGAGAGATTTAACCTCGCTAATCACCCCAGGAGACTAAACAATGACAAGAAAAATATCGCGTCGTTTACAGGCGTTATTAGAGAAAGTAGAGGACAAAGATTACGAGCCTCTAGAAGCTTTGAATCTACTTAAGGAAACAGCAACCGCAAAATTTCCAGAGGCAGCTGAAGCCCATATTCGTTTGGGAATAGATCCTAAATATACGGACCAGCAGTTGCGAACCACAGTAGTTCTACCTAAAGGTACGGGACAAACTATAAGAGTAGCGGTAATTGCTAGGGGTGAGAAAGTCACAGAAGCCAGTAATGCTGGAGCTGATGTTTTCGGTTCGGAAGAATTGATTAACGAAATCCAACAAGGCAGAATGGACTTTGATAAGCTAATTGCCACCCCTGATATGATGCCTCAGGTGGCAAAGCTGGGTAAATTACTCGGTCCCCGTGGATTAATGCCTTCTCCTAAGGGTGGTACTGTTACCACTGACTTGGTAGCTGCAATCAACGAATTTAAAGCAGGTAAATTGGAATATCGTGCCGATCGCACTGGCATTGTTCATGTTATGTTTGGTAAGGTATCCTTCACACCTGAAGATTTACTAGTAAATTTGAAGGCTCTGCAGGAATCAATTGACCGTAACCGCCCTTCTGGTGCTAAAGGTCGTTACTGGCGTACAGTCTATGTAGCTTCCACCATGGGGCCTTCAATTAGCGTTGATGTTAATGCCCTACGGGATTTGAAATTAGCTGAAGCCGCTTAGATTACAGTTTGATAATCTAAAATCCAAAATCGAATCAAGTAACAGCCGGAGACAGCAGGTGCAACTAGCTTAATTTCCTGCCGAGGTTTTGTTCGCTATTACCTAACTTTCTCGCCATTCCCGTGGCAGCAAGAGTCAGGTTAAGACAACAAACTTCGCTTCATCAACCCCGGCATAATTAGCCGGGGTTTGTTGCTTTGATGGTGGACAGTTAATCCCAAATAACCATTAAAAATCAACAACTGACAACTAACCCAAAAGTTGTTGCAAGGAGGTGAGAACGAGATGGGCAGAACCCTAGAAAATAAGAAAGAGATTGTAGCGGATCTCAAAAACACTTTAAGTGAATCCACTTTAGCCCTAGTTATTGACTATCAAGGGTTAACAGTTGGTGAAATCAGTGAATTACGTAACAAACTCCGCCCTAGTGGAACAGTTTGTAAGGTAACTAAAAACACCTTAATGGGTATTGCCATTCAAGATGATGAGAATTGGCAACCCATGTCAGAATTTCTCAAAGGTTCTTCTGCTTTTTTGCTGGTAAAGGAAGATTTTTCTTCAGCAATTAAGGCATACCAAGCTTTCCAGAAAGCCACCAAGAAGACAGAACTTCGCGGCGGTGTAATGGATGGGCAAATCCTGAAAGAAGCAGATGTCAAAGCCCTGGGAGATTTACCATCCAAAGAGCAACTCATGGCACAAATGGCTGGAGCACTCAATGCATTGGCTACCAAGATTGCTGTGGGTATCAACGAAGTTCCCAGTTCCTTGGCTCGTGCTTTACAGGCTCATGCGGATAAGGAAAAAGGCGACGCTGAGTCTTAGTTAGGAGTTAGGAGTTAGGAATTAAGAGTTTTAGTGATGATTAAAACAACCAACAACTAACAACCAACAACTAACAACCAACAACCAACAACCAACAAATTTTACCTTCAAGGAGATACATAAATGTCTGCTACAACTGATGAAATCTTAGAAAAGTTAAAAACTCTAACTCTATTGGAAGCAGCTGAGTTAGTTAAGCAAATTGAAGAAACTTTTGAAGTCAGTGCCGCTGCTCCTGCTGGTGGCATGATGATGATGGCTCCTGGTGCTCCTGGTGCTGCTGGTGCTGAACCAGAAGAAGAAAAGACCGAATTTGATTTGGTTCTGGAAGAGGTTCCTGCTGACAAGAAGATTGCTATCCTCAAGATTGTCCGGGAATTGACCGGCTTAGGTCTGAAGGAAGCCAAAGACATGGTAGAATCTGCGCCTAAGGCTATTAAGGAAGCTATGCCTAAGGATGCCGCTGAAGATGCTAAGAAGCGCATTGAGGAAGCTGGTGGTAAGGCAAGTGTGAAGTAATTTTAACTTCATTATTTATGTTTAAAGGAGCCTGAGTTTGGCTCCTTTTTTATTGGGGAATCCAAAACGGACATTATCCAATTTCAAGACTAATATGGAAACCTAACAAATATTTGATAATGTTGGGTTGCGTTTCTTAAACGCCATCTTACTGGGCTGGTTTTATAGCGGCAGATGGGTGTATTTCCGGAAGACAATCGCTACGTCATTGCGACGCAAGGAAGCAATCCCAAACATCTAATACCAACTCAAATAATGTTTGCGACACATACATGATTCGTAAGGGCACGGCATCCACAATCTTTTGGTGTATAAAATTATCACTCTGATGCCGTGCCCCTACCCATCTACCCATTTACCCATCTATTAATCTGTCCCATTCTTTTTGAACGCACGCTACAACATTACTTGGACATTACTGGTGGTTCTGCCATTGATTGATTACCATTAACTACTAATGGTTGAGCCGATCGCAGTATAGCATCTAGCAAACCAGGAAATAATTGATCCAAATCTTCCCTCCGTAAACGATTTATACGCTGGGTTCCTTCTTTATGGGTCCAAACCACCCCGGATTCCCTTAAAATTCTAAAATGATGGGACATGGTTGATTTTGCGATCGCAAAATCAAAATCCGCACAACACTGCTCCCCTTTGATTGCCAATTGCCTCACTATTTCCAACCTTACAGGATCTCCTAAAGCATATAAAACCCCTGGTAAAGATATATGTTTTTGGTCTGGGTTGTAGATAAATCGCATACTTGCATTATCTGATAAATTAGATTATATTTTAATTATTCGATTATCTCGAACTTTAGAAGTATAAAGGGAGGGCAATTATGTCATCCGTTACAAATGTGACAGAAGCAACATTCAAGTCAGAAGTCCTCGAAAGTACAGTTCCAGTGTTAGTAGACTTTTGGGCACCTTGGTGTGGGCCTTGTCGTATGCTATCTCCCGTGGTAGAGGAGGTATCTACAGAATATCAGGGACAGGTAAAAGTGGTGAAATTGAATACAGATCAAAATCCCACAGTTGCCAGTCATTACGGAATTCGTAGCATACCTACACTGATGGTGTTTAAAGGTGGTAAACAGGTGGATACTGTTGTTGGTGCAGTACCAAAAACCACCTTGGCTAAGACTTTAACACAGTATCTGTAGTCTTGTTACTAGGGATTTACAAGGTGTAGATTTATGGTTATAAAGATGTCTACAATTTCTCTTTATGCCTAATACCGATTCAATAAATGATTGCAACACATTCTTTTATCAAATTGGTATAACTTCTACACCTATTTTTTTCATGAAAAAGGTAAAACAAAGAGCATAAAATCACAATCTATACAATCTCAGTTATGGTTTCTACTTTCCCCAACTCGGCTGTTGATTTATCTTCCATCCGACTGGATATCCGGGCATTACAGCCGCAACTGGTAGAGTGGCGGCGACAAATTCACCAAAAACCGGAATTAGGTTTCCAGGAGAAGTTAACTGCTGATTTGATTTCCCAGAAGTTGCAGGAATGGGGAATTGAACATCATACAGGAATTGCCGAAACTGGGATAGTTGCCATGATTGAGGGGAAATCCGGCTCCCAAGTATTGGCAATTCGGGCGGATATGGATGCATTACCCATTCAAGAACTGAATGAAGTGCCCTACCGTTCCCAGCATGATGGTATAATGCACGCTTGTGGACATGATGGACATACTGCGATCGCTTTAGGTACTGCTTATTATCTGCACCACCATCGGCAATCTTTCACTGGTACTGTAAAAATCATCTTTCAGCCTGCGGAAGAAGCACCAGGGGGTGCCAAACCCATGATTGAGGCAGGGGTATTAAAAAATCCCGATGTAGACGCGATTATTGGCTTACATTTGTGGAATAATCAACCCTTGGGAACCATTGGTGTCCGTGCTGGGGAATTAATGGCGGCGGTGGAATTATTTCGCTGTCAGATTTTTGGTAAAGGGGGACATGGAGCAATTCCCCACCAAACCATTGATTCTGTGGTGGTAGCAGCTCAAATTGTCAACGCTCTGCAAACTATTGTTGCCCGTAATGTCAATCCCATTGATTCGGCGGTGGTTACAGTAGGAGAACTCCATGCAGGTACGACAAATAATGTCATTGCTGATACTGCCAATATGAGTGGTACTGTCAGGTATTTTAATCCCGATTTTGCAGGCTTTTTCCACCAACGGGTGGAACAAATTATTGCTGGGGTTTGTCAAAGTCATGGTGCTAATTATGACTTAGAATACTGGGGCTTATATCCTCCAGTAATTAATGATGCTGGTATGGCAGAGTTAGTGCGTTCTGTAGCAGAAACTGTGGTAGAAACCCCTATGGGTGTGGCACTAGATTGTCAAACTATGGGCGGTGAAGATATGTCATTCTTTTTACAAGAAGTTCCCGGCTGCTATTTCTTTTTAGGTTCCGCCAATCCTGAGAAAAACCTCGCTTATCCCCACCATCACCCCCGGTTTGATTTTGATGAAATGGTTTTACCAATGGGGGTAGAAATGTTTGTGCGTTGTGTAGAAAAGTTTTTTGGTGGTTAGTAAGTAGGTAGGCATAATTAAAAGAATGTAGAATTTAGAATTTAGAATTTAGAATTATAGGATTACTATTTGATTTTTGAAAAACACGTAGGGTGTGTTATCCCGTAGGGTAACGCACCATGCTGCAAGGGTTTTGGTGCGTTACGACTTACGTCTAACACACCCTACAAGTACCTAAATTTTTTCAATATTCAAACCGGATTCTTATATGTTTTGCAACGGGAATTTTACCCCGACGCAAAACGCGCTGCTTATAGAAGCAGGGGAATTCAACCCCCCAAGGTTGGTTAAATATAAGATCGAACCTCACCCCCATCCCCTCTCCTTATTAAGGCTAGGGTCTGTTTTCAAACCCAAAATTAGCATCAATTGTAGGTTGGGTTTCGTTCCTCAACCCAACATTTTCCGTACACCCAGTTGGGTTTGGTTTCGTTCTACCCAACCTACACCATAGTTTGAAAACACGCCCTAGAGCTGATTCAATCCAAAATCTAAAATCTAAAATCTAAAATCTAAACAGCCACACTAGCTGCTCTAATTTTCCCAATTAAATCGCCTATATTATCCTTGTTCAAACGATAACTGAGGGGATGGGCAATTAAATATGCAGTACTTTCATATAAAGTAGCAATTTCTACTAGCCCATTTTCCTTTAAAGTTCGCCCTGTGGAAACTAAATCAACGATCGCTTCTGACATACCGGTGATTGGTCCCAACTCTACAGAACCATACAATGGGACAATCTCTACGGGTAAATCCAAGTCATTAAAGTATTCACGGGCACAATTGACATACTTGGAAGCCACTCTCCCATGGGTTGGTAAATCCAAAGGCGATTTATAGTGACTAGATTGCTTAACTGCTACGGACATCCGACAATAACCAAAGCCCAAATCTACTAAATGAGCGACTTGTGGCTTTTTCTCTTTCAAGACATCAAAACCCACAATTCCTAGCTGTGCCTGACCATATTCTACATACACAGGTACATCTTGTGCCCTTACCAGTAATCCTTTAGCGGTTCCACTGGTATCGGGAATTTGTAATTGACGGTTTCCCGAATCCAAAAAACCACTAAAGTCCAAACCTACAGTTTTCAACAGACGGATACTATATTTGAGAAGTTCACCTTTGGGCAATGCAACAGTCAGCATAATCAGTTATCAGTTATCAGTTATCAATTATCAGTTATCAATTATCAGTTATCAGTTACCCCATCGATAAATCGAAGGGCTAATGAAACGATAGATTCATTTTTGACTATTTTTTGGTCAGGGCACAGTAACATCATAATAGCTGAAAGCAGCCCCCTCAGGGGAAAGTAATAAGTAATAAGTAATAAGTAATAAGTAATCAGAATTAAATTCCCACACTCTCCCACTCCAAAGGTACAAACCGCAAAGAAGCATCTATGAAAATTTTAGTAGTTGATGATGAAGTTGAACTCACAGATCCTTTAAGTAGAGTCTTAACTCGTGAGGGATATAGTGTTGATACTGCCTACGATGGAACTAGTGGTAGTAAACTGGCAAAAACAGGTAATTACAACCTACTCATCTTAGATTGGATGTTACCTGGAAAAACAGGATTGGACATTTGTCAAGAGTTACGTTGTCGAGGGATTTCTACCCCTGTATTATTTCTCACTGCTAAAGATACCCTTGACGATCGCATTCAAGGGTTAGATGCTGGTGCAGATGATTATATCGTAAAACCTTTTGAATTACGGGAATTATTAGCCAGAGTTCGCGCTTTATTGCGTCGTTCTAATTTTCCACCCCATCCCACAACCACTCGCCTGGTAGTAGGGGATTTGGAACTCGATAGGGAAAATCAAGTGGCTTACCGCCAAGACAGAATTATTGAACTATCGGAAAAAGAAAGTAAGTTACTGCAATACTTCATGGAGAATTCTGGACGATTGCTAACTCACACCGAAATTATGCAGAATCTTTGGCACAATGAGGAACAACCCAGTAGTAATGTGATTGCAGCTTTAGTGCGTTTACTGCGACGCAAAATTGAGGTGGGTGGAGAAACACAGTTAATTCACAGTGTTTACGGTAAAGGTTATCGTTTTGATACAGCGTAGGGGCGGGGTTTCCCCGCCCGGAGGGAAGGAGTGATGGAGTGATGGAGTAGGGGCGGGGTTTCCCCGCCCGGAGTGATGGAGTAGGGGCGGGGTTTCCCCGCCCGGAGTGATGGAGTGATGGAGTGATGGAGTAGGGGCGGGGTTTCCCCGCCCGCAAAGAATAATTTTCATTCCCTTGTAGTGAGTATAATTAACCTGAGTTCGGGATAAGAAATCCTCGAAACACCTGATGTCTCGTTGTTCGCTCACCAAACCCTGTTTTAAGTTCTTCTCAATCAGCCATGTTGTTGAGATTAGTCTCATTTATGAACCTGATTGACAATTCAGGATGCCAATTTAATCGCTGATTTAAGCACTTAGAGTTTGGCTCAATTCTTACAGAATAAGCTTTTTAGCTTTTGGCTGAACCCGAACTCAGGTTAATTTTAACTCCTAACACCGAACTCCTAACACCGAACTCAGGTTAATTACTCTTGGGTGTCTGTAGTTAGGGAATAAAAAAATACCCCCTTAGTGGGGGTAAGTGATTCTTGTTAGATTCTGACACAATATAGTGGACTTAGTTTCTGTATAGAATTTCTGTATATGTGTCAATGGTAGCAATGGTAAAGTTAATTGTCAGTGGCAATTGAGTAACTTTAGAAACATTTCATTTATTCTTCATTGAGGATTTTTGGAACCCGAAAGAAGTCACCTTCTTGATCTGGGGAGCTTTGGAGAATTGCTTCCCGTTCTGGATAAGGCTTAAGCACATCCGATCGCGTGATATTACTAACATCAATTGCCCTGGTTGTTGGTGGGATATTGCGAACATCCAGTTCGTTCAACTGTTCAACATAGGCCAAAATATTTCCTAACTGAGTAGTAAATGTTTCTTCTTCTGCTGCTGTCAATTCTAAACGAGCTAGATGGGCTACTTTACGCACTTGTTCGCGATCGATCATAGGTTTTGTGATTTTATGTTGAAATACTAACGAGGGTAACTGGGGATTATTTGGTATGAATTATGGGAATTAGTTTTGAGGGCTAGGTAAGGTGATCCCCGACTTTTGAATCAATATCCGCACATTGTAGCAATTCCTAGGATAGAAGTCGGGGATCGCTCATACCCGCCCAAAACCTTTAAAAGAATACATCAATTTCCATTCTACCTGTGGTTTTTAACCAGTTTTGAGCTTCGATGTAATTGTTAGGAGCCATACGAATTGCTCTCACCCAATAATCAGCAGCTTTATCGAATAATGCTTCCCCTCCATCTTCATCACCGGCTTCCTTTGCCTTTTCCCCTTCGTAGTGGAAGATAACAGCAATATTATTTAATGCTTGGGGAAGGCGGGGGTTACATTCGATCGCCTGATGATATAATTCTAAAGCCTTTTGGCGATCGCCATTACTAGCATGGATTAACCCCATATTGTAAAGGATATAACTGCGATCGTTGGCATCTTCTTCTAGTTTTAAAGCTTCTTCATAATTCTCCAAAGCTTCGGCATATTCTCCTTCTGTCTGTGCCGACATTCCATCGCGGTAATAAACAAAGGCTTCTTTGGCTCGTTTATTCGCTGGCAGGAGCTTGAGAATCAGATCCGCCATCACAGTAAAGGATTTATCTATAAAGTTATCGTTTTTCTGGGTTCTTGGCATATCTGCTTTAATGGTATTTGGCTAGGGACTGTGATGCTCCTTTAGATGAGGAGCGGCTTGGCTAAGGGTAATTAGTGATTCAGCTTGATTGCTAACCTGGGTTTACAGGCATATTAACTTTTCTAAGGTTGTTTTTGGAGTTATTGACCGCACTACTCATTAGGATAAGCTGTTCTGCTGCCGCAGAGTAATAGCAATTCGCAATTCGTAATTCACTTTTTTCAGTAGTTATTTTCGCTCTCAAGAACATTTTTATACTAAAACTCAATATATATAAATTTAGTGCAAAGAATACTGATACACTCTTCTCCTATATTTACTAAATATATATACTGTTGCTTAAAGTGTAAAATAAAACTTTTGACAACGAAAAATAATCATGAATAAATTAAAAACAAAACTTTTGAGTTTTAGTTGTTTATCTATACTTTTGCTATCCACTACCTTACCAGCAGTAGCAAAACCAAAACCCACAACTACTACAATATACCAACGTGCCAAAAAAGAGTTACCGACCAATTTATATGGTCTTTATCGCATCATTGATCGGGTTGCTCGCGCCAACAAAATGGATAATTTACCTTGGCGGATTGTAATTGTTCGCAAATATAATATTAATGCTTTTGCCACTAATGTGAATCTAATTGCCATGTACGATGGCATACTTGACCAATTAAGTGGAGATTCTTCCGCCTTGGCTTGTGTTGTTGCTCATGAAATGGGACACCACATTAAACGCCACATTGCCATTAGCCAAGCCAAAAAGAAAGAATTGGTTGCCAAAATCAGAGAAGAAGCGGAACGGGAAGTTCTGGGAGAAAAGCGAGCCGCGAATGCAGAAGCAACAGCAACAGCAGTAGGAAGTGCAGTTAGTCGTCGGGTTGTCAAGGGACCTTTTGGTGGTTTGTTGAGTTCTGTACTTGGTAGCCAAAGTCGCAATCGATTATCCCGAGGACAGAAGCGTATTAATCGCATTGTCAAGCAAAAACAACAAGAATTAGAACAACGCATAGCCCAAGAAAGCCGCAATAATGAGTTGGAGGCTGATGAAGTTGGATATATTGCTTCGGTAAAAGCAGGATTTGAGCCCGAGGGATGTTTGCGTGCAATGGAAGTTTTGGCAAGAACCCCAGGAGCGGAATTAGATACTACCCATCCCGCAGTACCCAAACGTATTGAAGCTCTCAAAAAGTTAATTCAAAAGTATCCACCCCAGACTTTAGTTAAAGAGGGTGAAGCTTTGATATCTAAGACAAAGCCTTTAACCTATGATATATCCCTAGATAAAACATCCTTGCGTATTAATTCTGTTCGGGGTGGTTCAGTGGCAGATGATATAGACAAGAAGTTTGGTCTGTAATTTAACTGCTATTTCACAGAATTAATAAAATATTGCTGAAAAATTTTCAGGGCGATGCTCCAAAGGAACGGGAGCATCCCATTTTGTACAATATCATAAATAACCTGAGTTCGGGATAAGAAATCCTCGAAATACCTGATGTCTCGTTGTTCGCTCACCAAACCCTGTTTTAAGTTCTTCTCAATAAGCCATGTTGTTGAGATTAGTCTCATTTATTAACCTGATTGACAATTCAGGATGCCAATTTAATCGCTTCTTTAAGCACTTAGAGTTTGGCTAAATCCTTACA
>JASJDS010000221.1 GCA_030065055.1 Calothrix sp. MO_192.B10 | reverse complement strand
TATTTATGGAACGAAGTAAAAACATTTGTTTCGATACAGGTAGTGCAAGAAACAATACCTCCGTAATCTTATCCCCTCAATTTATTTATTTATGGGGATTATCTTTTTACTTTTTACTTTTATCTTTTTACTTTTTAAACAAATTATTTATCATCCCAAAATAATGGGACAGATGGGTAGGGGCACGGCACCAGCAAGATAATTTTAGATCCCAAAATATTGTGGATGCCGTGCCCTTACAAATAATGTATGTGTGGCAAACATGATTGGAATTGGTATTATATCACACAGCTTGATGCCAAAGGCATATCGCAAATTATTGCTGAACAATAAGAACCCTTTTTACATCAGCTTGAGGACTATGGGGATTATTATTAATAATCTGATTGTAACGAGCTAATTCTTTTTGTAACAAATTATTTATATCCATAGTCAATTCTGTAAGTGTCACTACAAGTACGGAAAAATATTTTTAGATCATGATGATGCAAGTACAGGGATAAAATTTTCTCCCCTCAAAATAATAAAACTATTAATTTTGGCATCGCTGAATTGGAATATGAACTCAAAAAATCAAGTATCTTAAACTCTCCTTTTCTCCTTCTCTCCTTTTCTCCTTCTCTCCTTCTCTGCGCCTCTGCGCCTCTGCGTGAGACAAATTCATATCTTAATTGTGCAACGCCAATTTTTTAATCTAAAATCCAAGCTCGTTTGACTTATGTCATCATCACCCAACCACCCAACCAGACTAATTATCAGGTTATCATCTTCCCATCCAGAACTATTACACGGACTGGATTTATGGCTGAATTTAGGTTTACTATCTAATACTCAAGTTCGTCAACTATGTAGGGAAAATTTAAGTTGTCGGGTAGTCTTACAACCAACAACCATAGCCGAACCTGAATTAGCAAGAGATATTGTTAGCCACGAACCCATATTTACATCCAGTAGGGACACAGAAGCACCAACAAAACCCAGGAAACCCAACCTGGTAAATACCATGTTGCAATCCTTGCAGGCAGAGTTGAGCGTGCGCTGGCTGCTATTTTTAGGAATGTTCCTGGTGATAGTCTCCTCTGGGGTACTTGCGGCTAGTCAGTGGGAGAAGTTCCCAGGATTTTTGCAATATGGAATTTTGTTAGCTTATACCTTAAGTTTTTGGGGAGCAAGTTTTTGGGCGGGGAAACAACCTAATCTACGTTTAACAACTGGGGCATTGCTAATTGTCACCCTATTGTTAATTCCAGTTAACTTTTGGGCAATGGACACTTTTGGATTGTGGCATAATCCTGTAGGCTGGATTGCATTAGCGATCGCAATTTTTATCCTCACATTTATTACTATTTTACTGGGCAATAATCGTCTATTTACTACCCAAACCTCTACCAGAAAATTATCTGTAGTTAATTTGTTGGGATTGAGTTATTTGCATTGGGGTTGGGGATTACCTTCTTTCCCCTTAATTGCTGTTTATCTAGCCATGATATTCACTACCATCGCTATGGTTTGGCAAACCCTCAATCAACAAAGGCAATTTTCTAAACAACCAAAGGAACAACATCCAGGATTAGGTATTAATTTACCAACAGCCGTCGTCACCTATGCATTAAGTATGGTGTTGGTAAGAGCAATTTTTATTGTCCAAGTAGATATTACCCAACTTGGTTTAGCTATTGGTATTTGTGGATGGTTGGTGAGTTGGTTAGCACAACAACAAGAAAGAGGAGCAGAGGAGAAAGAAGATATCCCTAGTTCTTTGTGGCAATTCATAGGTGCTACTCTGTTATTTTTGGGTTGGGTAATGGCGGTAAGAACCAATCCCGCCCAAGCTATTGCAGTTAGTGGTTTAGCTGTCTGGTTTTTCCATCGTCGCTTGCAAAGATATAGTTTCAAACCAGATTTAGCAGCTATTTTCGCCATCGGTTTACAGGCTCTTTGGTTGGGTTGGCGGTTAATCCCTGCTGAATCACAAACATGGGCAATAGCAACTGCTACCCAACTTACCAACTCCCAAAATCATCCCTGGGTTTTGTTGAGTGTGGCACTGTTCCCCTATGTCATCCTCATGGTTGCTTTTACAGATAGGTTGTATGGAAATGAAAAAGGAAAGTTAGCATTATTTGGTGAACAGTTAACCCTAGCTTTGGGAATTATATTAACTGCTATTACCTTAGATAATCCCCTAGTACAATCCCTCAATTTAATTTTCTCTACCATTACCCTGGCAATTGTTACCAACAGACGTGCTTCTACCAGCATGGTTCTGGTATATCTGACTCATATTACTGGGTTACTAACAGTATGCTCCATGATTAATTGGTTCCTACCCACCTTGTCACGGGAACTTTGGGCAACTACTTTATTAGCAATAATGGTGGCAGAATTCTTATATAGCATTGGTGAGGGGGTATGGCGACGTAGTGCGTGGGTGTTTGGGTTGGCATTAGCTAGCCTCAGTTTTATATTGCTGTGGACAAATGCCGACTCAGTTTGGTCTAATATCAATGTCAGTCAAAGTGGGTGGGGTATCATCTGGTTAATAACCCCTCTAATGCTGACAGTGGTTGCTATTCGTAGCCCAGGAATACACCGCACCCTTAACGGTAATTTAAGTGTGGCAACCTTAGTTACTGCCCAATTGCTGACTTTACCCTTCACCAATGTCAGATTAATTGGCTTGCTCATTAGTGCGGTGCTGATGGTAGTTAATACTGGCTACTTGCGTCACAACTTATATGGTTTAATTACCGTTGGCTTGGGTTTAGGGGGTGTGGGCGCAGGTATATGGAAATTCTTCCCTGGATTATCTTTGCCAAGCTGGTTAGTCATCGGTTCCCTATCCATCCTCAGTTTATGGGCGTGTCAAAAATTACTCCACAAACAGAAGCGGGAATTAGCAACTATATATGCAATTGCCTGTGATAGATGGGCGATCGCCGCCTCTGTGGCAGAATTATTATTATTAAGCTGGCACTCCCTCTTGGTTTACCAAAATATTGCTCAACCAGGATGGTTATATCTCATTGCTACTGGCATCACTTTAGCAGCCATTACATTTCGCAGCACCAGAAGATCACAACTTGCGTCATTTTACGGTATTGGTTGGTGTTTAGAATTACTATTAACTGAGGTATTGGCATTTAGCGATCGCTCGACAATAAAAATAGCGATCGCTAATATTGGCTTGGGTTTAACAGCCCAGTTATTAGGGGAGTGGTGGCAGAGAAAACACCATCTACAAAAGTTACCTAACCGTTGGCATATCCTACCCTTAATATATGGTGTATTTGGTGCTGCCTTGCGCTGGCATACCTTCGCGAATTGGACTGGTTTATCTTCCTTGGCACTGGCTTTAATTACCGTCAACATTGGACGACGCAGCCCAGCATTAAAACCCCTGGTTTACCTAGGCATGGCTGGGATATCAATTGCAGCTTACGAACTGCTGTTATATCAACTTTCCCAAGCGTCGGGGGGTGCAATAGGAGATGGAGTAATTGCCCTGGCAGTTCTCGGCACTAGTATTATGTATGGCTATCGTCTACTTGACCCTTGGCTGACAAAATACTTCCGCCTCCGTTCCCAGTCATTACAAGTATATGCTCACATACACTGGTTTATTAGTAGCTTTTTCCTCATCGTGGCAACTATTCTGCCCGTTACAGCTATTCCCCTAGCTATAGGAACCGGGGCATTTTTAATTCGCTATGCCATCTTTCAAGGTAGAACTCGCCAACATAAAATTACCGCAGATATCTGGGTATACATGGGCTTATTATTAGTAGGAATATTCAGTATTTACTTGCAAAATATGCCCGGAGCCATCCTGTGGAGAAGTATTTTATTACCTTGGCAAAGTGCGATCGCAGCTGTGGTATCTTACTTTATATTCATCCTCCCTTGGAAAAAATGGGGATGGAATCGTACACCGTGGCGGAATGTAGCCTATGCCTTACCATTAATTGTCTTATGGTTATCCTGGTTTGCAGTTTACCCCATCACCCTGATAATCGTTGCTAGTTTTTATCTGTTCGTTGCCCAAGCCACCTCAAACTTCCGTTTCTCCTATATCAGCCTAGTTTTGGTAGATTGGGCACTATGGCGATGGTGTTTACAATTTAACCTCAATAATCCTTTATGGTACGTAATTATACTGGGATTATCCATCCTCTACATAGCCCAAGTAGATCCCCATCTGCGGCTACCAGCAGCCAAACCACAGCGTCACATCTGGCGTATGATTGGTACTGGCTTAATTTGTGGTTGGGCAATTGTGTTTAACCAAGATACAGCCTTAGTACCAGCAATGATTAGCCTCATCGCCGTATTTACCGGATTAGGTGTGCGAGTGCGGGCATTTCTTTACGTCGGTACAGTTGCCTTTTTAATTACAGTATCTTATCAGTTAGTAGTATTAGGTTTAGAATATTCCTTCTTAAAATGGGTGATTGGTTTAGTGGCAGGAATTATGATAATCTATGTAGCGGCTAACTTTGAAACTCAACGCGATCGTTTAACTCTACTAATTCGTAGTATTGGTGATGAATTAGCCAAATGGCAATGATGAGGCAAATTTAGAATTTAGAATTTAGAAAAACAGAATAGATTAATAGGAGAGGTAGGGGCACGGCACCAGCAAGATAATTTTATACACCAAAATCTTGTGGATGCCGTGCCCTTGCGAAGAATGTAGTAGGTTAGGTTTCTTGCCTCAACCCAACCAATTAGTTGGGTTTTGCTTATGTTTTGTGTCATGTTAAAAACGTACCTTACGCTTATTGGGAACCCCTGTAAAAAATTAGCTTTGTGTTTCCAACCAGGCAATTACATCATCTAAAGTAGAGAAATCGAACTGAGCATCCACCAAAGTCTCCAATTGAGCAATGGATAAACTAGTAATCCTCTGCTCCACATCAGGAGAAATTTCCCCAAAGCGTCGTCTGAGTAAACGAAGCAGCACTTTCTTCTCTCCTTCTTGGATTCCTTCTTGGATTCCTTCTTGGATTCCTTCT
Source organism: Calothrix sp. MO_192.B10 (assembly GCA_030065055.1). Taxonomy (GTDB): domain Bacteria; phylum Cyanobacteriota; class Cyanobacteriia; order Cyanobacteriales; family Nostocaceae; genus Calothrix_A. The sequence goes on along the minus strand of JASJDS010000221.1, from coordinate 6,793 downwards.
TGAAGTCCTTCTTGTCGCCATTCTTCCCGTTGTTTGAGATAAGCTGGTGATAAGTTCATAATTAACTCCCTCTCTTCATCACTTACATTATCTTTCACCTCTATATTTTTGCGCCAAGAGGCTAAAATTTCTAACAAATTATCCCATCTAGAACTTGCTTGTGATAGTTTAACTAATTCTTCTACTGCTTGCTTTTGTGTCCTTCCCTTTCCCAACACCCTTAACCATAGGGTATCTTCAACAACAGGTAACTGGTTGATGGCTACAATAGCTCCTTTTAGGAATTCTGGTAAAAAATAGACCCCTTCCACCCAATTTCCTGACAGCTGAGTTTTTGCACCAAATCCCTCCAGCATTCTTACAGAACAAGAAGGAGTTAAAATCCATAAACGCGGTAACTTACCTTCTGATAAAGAACGCTTTTCTCGCTTTGCTTGTCGTAATAAATTTCCATGAACCGTATATAACTTTAATAAACAACTCCTAATCTCTACTTCACTGGGAGCATTACGGAATGGTGAGCCAGCGCAGTCTTGGGGGTTTCCCCCATGAGCGACTGGCGAACTCGTCAGAGTTCAAATAGACAACTCGTTGCAGCCATTTTCGCCAATAATCCCAATTCTGAATTATTAGAAGAAGATGAAGCAGTGGGGACAAACCAAACATCTATCTCACGAACTTCGCTTTTGACATCTTTGCTGGTTTCTACCTTACCTAATGAGGTTAACAACTCTTCTAGATATTCCTTAGCAAATTGGTCATGGGGTTGTCGAGTCATGAGATGATGGATACAAGCATTATTTATTGGGAATTAAGTTTTATTGTTTCATAAACCAAAGAGCTTATTTCCCATACAGATAATATAAAGATCGCGATCGCTATTCAATTATACTTTTAACTTAAGCTGTAATCTGAGTCAAAACTCTCGATAAATCTAGGGATAAATCAGCAAAGTTAGGGAGCATGACTACCTGATGAGGTAGAAAAATTCGTTTGACGCTATAGGCAAAATTTCCGGTTAATTCTTGATAAGGTTCGCTGTAGCATTCTAAATGTTGAGCAACTAAATTAAATATCCAATAATCGGAAATTCCAGCTTCTGCATAAAGAGGGATTTTCACTTCTTGGTCATAATTTAGGGAGGAATCAGCAATTTCAATTACTAATAAAACATCCTTTGGTGTGGGATGAGCAGATAAATAATTATCAGCTATAGAACGGACAACAGCAAAATCTGGCTCTGGTTCGCTACCTGAAGGTAAAGTAATGGGATCTTGACATTGTAATTCTGCTTGGTTCGCTACCAGTTTCGCCAATTCCCTCAGTAAATTTCTGCAACAAGTAGTGTGTGCAGTTCCTTTAGCCGCCATTTGTATCACTTCCCCCCGAATCAGTTCCACTCGCTCATCTTCATGGAAGAACCCGATTTCAGTTAAACGATGATATTCTTCAAGAGTAAAGCGTCTGGCAGTTGTAGTAGTCATATCATTTCTTTCAAATCACCAGATATTTAACCATAACCTGTTATGGATTCTTCTATTTTGACTGAGATTTTGCCGAACTTGGGGTTAGTCATAAATAATTCTTCCCCACTCCTAATTCCTCATTTCTCACTCCTTATTGTCAAACTAGTCTCCCATGAGAAAATCTCACAACCTTTGAACCTATAGCCCTATGGGCATTAAAGAAAAGCGGAGCGAGCGCGTTAGCCATAACCATAAATATCTCAAGTGCGAATACCACACCTACTGTCAACCGTCAACTGTCAACCGTCAACCATTTTCAACCCAGTAAGTAATAATGAAAAAGATTCGACAATAGCTTAAATTGGTGGATATTTATCAATCTGCAATTCGTCCTTTGCTCTTCAATCTGCTGAAAACAGATCCAGAATTTTTGCACCAGCAGACAATTCGTAGTTTAACCTGGTGGGAAAACAATAGGGATAACTCCCCCACAAGTTGGTTAAATACAAAATTACAGCAGTCATTGTGTTTTGCCGATCCCCGTTTAGAACAACAACTATGGGGACTGCATTTTCCCAACCCGGTAGGTTTAGCCGCTGGATTTGACAAAGATGCTGCTGCTACTAATATTTGGTCTAGTTTGGGTTTTGGTTTTGCCGAAATGGGAACCGTAACTTTTCACCCCCAACCAGGAAACCCCCGTCCCCGTCTATTTCGTTTACCTGCCGATAAAGCAGCTCTCAACCGCATGGGGTTTAATAATAGTGGTGCCCAAGCAATGGCAAACCGGTTAATTGCCCAAAGGCAAAAACATCCTTCCCCCATACCCATCGGCATTAATCTCGGCAAATCCAAAGTCACACCACTCCCAGAAGCCCCTACAGATTACCTACAAAGCTTTCGCTTACTCAAAGACTTGGGAGATTATTTTGTGGTTAATGTCTCTTCTCCCAATACTCCAGGGTTGCGATCGCTCCAAGATGCTGCCATGCTTAGTTCTATATTGTCAGCACTACAACAAGAAAACAATACACATAAACCGATATTTGTCAAGATTGCTCCCGATCTAGAATGGTCAGCGATCGCTGATATTATTGATTTAGCAAAAACCTACCAATTGGCAGGAATTATAGCCACCAACACCACCATTAGCCGGGATGGGTTAAAAACCCCCATAATTGAGGCAACGGGTAATCCTCCCTCCCAGGAAGCGGGTGGAATTAGTGGCGCACCAGTGCGCCATCGCTCCACGGAAATTATTCGATTTATTTGGCAGCGCACCCAAGGAGAGATACCCATAATTGGTGTGGGTGGTATTTTCAATGCCGATTGTGCTTGGGAAAAAATTACAGCTGGAGCTAGTCTGGTTCAGGTTTATACAGGTTGGATTTACGAGGGGCCTTGGATGGTACGTCGTATTTTAGAGGGTTTACTGACCAAATTAGAACAAAATGGACTTCATTCTATTGCTGACGCTGTGGGGAGTGGGGGGAGGAGTGAAGGAGTGGGGGAGTGAAGGAGTGGGGGAGTGAAGGAGGGAAGGAGTGGGGGAGTGAAGGAGTGAATATGAGCCAAAACACATTATCCCATCACCTTATCATCCCACCAACCATCAACTAACAACCAACAACTAACAACCAACAACTAACAACCTTCAATCTTCCTCATCCTCAGGGAAAAATTCCTTGGTTTCAGGGGAATATACCCAAGCTATGCCATCAGGGTCACGATTACGACTCCATTCTGGAAAATCTGGATCATTACGTCGTTTGTACACGGTACTAGAATAAACATTCAGCCGTTTTGCTAATTCCGATTGAATCAGAGAGCCAAAAACCAACTGTTTTTCTAGAGGTACTTTTGCTTCCTGATGGCTGGGTGGCGTTGACTCAGGTTGAACAGATATGTCTTCTTGTTTCTCCTGGGTTGGAGGTGCTGCTAGCAGTGGTGTAGCCGTTCTTGCCATAGCGGGTTTAGCTTCTGGAGCAGGTTCGCTACTGTCCAAAATATTACCCAGAGTACCCGCAGTTAAAAAGTAATAAACTTGATTGCCACTCTCAGATTTTGCCGGAATAATTCCAAATTCTTCCGCCTTGGTATCAAGATAATGCTTTGCCGTGGAACCGGAAAAATTACACCTCATCGCTAAGTCAGCAGGGGTAATTTGACCTTGGTTTTCATAAAGCATTTGATTGAAAATAGGGTTAATTTTCTCACACCAAGCTTGCCATTTATAGCGTTGCCAAATTTTCAACCCTAATACTAGAAGAATGATTGATACCCAAACACGCCAGGTAGCAACCAGGAAAATAATTAAAAATGAGATTGGCAAAAGTAGAACAAGATAGCCTTTGCCATAGCCTTCTATTGTTTTGTCACTCATGCCGTTTCTTGCCACAAGATTATTTTTGGGAAATATTAACTATCTTGGCAAAAAGTGGGACATTTGTTTGTATTTTTTAGCAAAAATGTGGCAAATGTGATTGGCAAAACACCAACAACATCGGCTAAACATCAGACAAATTAATCGATGAAAGTACGTTAAATCAAGGCATTGACGTGAATTTCAGGGAAAAATATGATTTTTTTGCCGCCGATGTAAATTAGGTATTTTCATTAAGATATATTAAATGAACTACCCCGCCTCAAAGGAGGACGGGGTTTCTAATTCCCCATCCGATTTGAGGTTGGATTTTTGACGAAGGAAGAAGGATAATTGGCGGGGAATGAGTGTCCTGCCTGGTGATAAAACTGATAACTGATAACTGATAACTGATAGATGATAGCTAGTTATGGCGTAATTATTTTTGCTGCCGCTTTAGATTACTTAATTGGCGATCCTGTGAATATTATTCATCCGGTACAAATAATGGGATGGGTAATTTCTCGTTTGAGCAAATTAGCTGAAAAATATTGCCACAATCCATTCACCCAACGCCTAGCTGGGGTGTTACTTGGTACAATATTGATTATTGGTAGTGGTGCGATCGCTCAATTAATTGTACAAATAGCTAAATCTGGTGATCAATTCTTAGGCATTGCCATAGAAAGCATTTTATTGGCTAGTTGCTTTGCTGGTAGAAGTTTAAACAATGCAGCCACAGCAGTTTTACAGCCCTTAGAGAAAGGAGAATTATCCACAGCCCGTTCAATTTTAAGTAATTATGTGGGGCGAGATACGGAAAATTTGACCGCACCAGAAGTTTTACGAGCTACCTTAGAAACTGTGACGGAAAATGCCACGGATGGGGTGATGGCACCTCTGTTTTATGCCATTGTGGGTGCATTGCTACCCGGTGTGGAACCTGTGACTTTAGCTGTAGCATATAAAGCCAGCAGTACCTTAGATTCCATGATTGGTTACAAGGATGCACCTTATACCTATTTGGGCTGGTTTAGTGCCCGTTTGGAGGATATATTAACTTGGTTGCCCTGTCGTCTACACGTCATCACTCTGGGGCTAATTGCCGGTAAACCCTTGGCAGTTTGGCAAATGTGTCGCCGAGATGCCATCAAAGATCCTAGCCCTAATTCTGGTTGGAGTGAGTGTAGTTATGCTGCGATTTTAGCGGTACAGGTGGGAGGGATAAATTGGTATCGGGGGGTGGCAAAACACAAACCATTACTGGGAGATCCCATTGTTCCCATTACCTCTCAATCTATTTACCGAGCCTTACAGCTAACCAGGTATAGTTTTTTATTGTGGTTGGGGGTGGCAGCTCTATTGCCAATTCTCCTAAACAGGTGATGATGGAAAATAGGAAATCATGTCAAGGGGAATTTAGAATTTAGAATTTAGAATTTAGAATGAATCGAGGGGCTAATGAGATAAGGAAAACATTTTTTATCTTCACGGATGAATACGGGGGCTTGTATCCAGTCTATTTTTTGGTCAAGATAATCAAAGTGCGATCGCATATAATTTGTGGTTTAAATATCAACTCACAATCATTGTCCTGTAAACTACCTACACCGCCGATCTGCGGTCGGTGTAGGCTTTGTCCCAGTTTTCACCGCCAGTCGTCGGAAACAAGCTGAGTTGTCCTGACAACAAGCAAGCAATCCCCGGAACTTCGGGGTTGTTTACGGAAACCCCCAAAGCTGCAATGTTCAACGCAGCATTAATATCAGCGTCATGCTCAAAACCACAATGTCCACATTTAAACGACTTGCCAGAACGATACGACTTACCTTTAACGGGGTGTACCTGGTGACACCGCGAACAGGTTTGAGAAGTATATGCTGGTGGCACAAAAATAACCAGGACACCAGCGATGTTTGCTTTGTACTCAACAAACAATCGCAGTTGATAAAAAGCCCAATTATTGCTTCTACGTCGTTCAGTTTTACTTCGTGGTTTTTGATTAAGCGATTCTCTGATATTGGTCAAGTCCTCAAAAGCCAAAGTAGCATTACCGCTTTTAGCGTCTTGAACCAATTGTTTAGAAATATTGTGATTCAACCACTTTTGGAACCTTCGTTCTCTGCCAGAGAGCCTTCTCATCAGCCTTCTAGAACTGCGAGTGCGTTTGGACTGAACATTAGCTCTGACCTTGCTATATCGGTCACGAGTGTTTTGAATCTGTTCCCCGCTCCAAGATTGACCTGTGGAGGTGGTAGCAATATCGCGTCTTCCCAAATCGACTCCAATTACTTTAGGCGTTTTGCCTGTGGGGTCGGTTGGTATGTCAACACATATATTGATGTAGTAGTCGCCGCGTTTTGTCTTATTAAGAGTAGCAGCAGTGGGGGACTGCCCTCTGAGCAGTGCCAACTGATAATTTCCAATAGACAATTTAAACTTTTTACGACCACACATCAAAGTAATGCCAACAGTTTGCAAATCCTCAATGTATTGGAAAGTTCTAAGATCCAAATTCAAAGAAGTAGGACGAAACTTATGGACTTGTTTAACTGCTTTAGCATTACCAATTACACGACGGATTGCTTGACAGACATGGTTTGCCTTCAATCCTGTAGCTTCCCGCACTGGTTTATAAACCTGATGGTGAAGCTTGGTTGTATTCCAGCAATTTTCCCGTTTTGCAACCTCATATATCTGATTGCAAGCATCAGCAAAGCCCTGCAAAGTGGCATCAATTTCTTGACGCAACTCTACAGGGACTTGGAGCTTACATTTTACAGATATTGTTTGCACCGCGTACCTCTGAATACTCATCCAATTATACCAAAAGATACAATGCAAAAGCTATTAGTTCCTGAATATTTGGAAATTACTCAACTGGTTGTCTCGCTGTTCCTGCTATACAGAAATACACTCAACAACCGTTTCGTAATTTCCCTCCCATTCCTCCAACCACTTCCCT
>JASJDS010000220.1 GCA_030065055.1 Calothrix sp. MO_192.B10 | reverse complement strand
TAATGTTTGCGACACATATATTTTTCGTAAGGGCACGGCATCAGCAAGATAATTGTATACACCAAAATATTATGGATGTTCCCTACCCATCTGTCCCATTCTTTTGACTTAATGTTTGCGACACATATATTTTTCGTAAGGGCACGGCATCAGCAAGATAATTGTATACACCAAAATATTGTGGATGTTCCCTACTTATCTGTCGTATTCTTTTGACTTAATGTAACTGCGCCGCCAGAAGTTTTTTACCTGGCAAAAAATTATAAATAAACGGGCAAAATCATATGTCAAGGGTGAGCGAACAGCCACAGTTAACAGAGCAGTCACCAGAGAAACCAGAGAAACGAAAGGTTTTATGGGGTCTTGCCATAGTCATACCAGTAGCGATCGCATTTGGAGCATTAACTTTAGCGAGGATGGAGCAGCTAAGGCAGTTGAATCAACCTGCTGCTAATAAACCGGTTACTAATAGTGTCAACGCCATAGGACGTTTGGAGCCAAGGGGTGCAGTGATTAAGTTATCGGCTCCCACTAGTGGATTGCAAGCTTCATCTCGGGTAGATCAAATTTTAGTCAAAGAGGGACAAAGGGTACGGCAAGGTGAAGTCATTGCCATTCTCGATAATCATGGCAGTAACCAAGCTGTAGTGGAAGAGGCAAAAGCTAAACTCCAAGAAGCACGTGCCAATTTAGCAAATGTGAAAGCTGTCTCACCTAGAGATTTACAAGCTCAAACGGCTGTACTTGCTCGTTTAAAGGCTCAATTAGCTGGGGAAATGCAGGCTCAACAGGCGGGAATTGCTCGTTTAGGATCTCAGTTAAGTGCAGAAAAAGTTGCCCAACAAGCATTGGTAAGACGTTTAGAAGCAGAATTGCGAGGACAAAAAAATGCTTTTAGAGCCACCGTGGCAAAAATACGGGCAGAACAACGTAATACTCGCATTGACTTACGCCGGTATGAGATATTGTATCAAGAAGGAGCTGTTTCCCAGCAAGAACGCGATCGCAGACTATTACAGGCGGAACAAGCCACTCAACAATTAAGAGAAAGTCAAGCTACCCGCAACCAGACTATTGCTATTTTAAGGCAGCAAATTAAGGAAGCTCAAGCAAACCGAACTAAAGTTATTGCCACTTTAAGACAACAGATTAAAGAAGCTCAAGCCAGTCGCAATCAAACCATAACGACTTTACAAAGGCAAATTCAGGAACAACAAGCCAGATTTAACAGAATTAGAGATACCCGTCCCAGTACTTTCCAAATGGCACAAGCTCAATTGAATAATGCGGTGGCGAATACTAAAAAAGCGGAAGCAGAACTACGTTTAAGCTATGTTGTCGCACCCATTGCCGGGGAAATCCTTAAAATTCATACCAAAGCCGGGGAAACCATGGGACCTAATGGTATTGCCGAAATTGGACGCACGGATCAAATGATTGTGGTAGCGGAGGTTCCTGAAGACAGTATTAGTAAGGTGCGTTTGGGTCAACCAGCCACAATTACCAGTGAGAATGGTGCATTTCGCGGAGAATTACAAGGAACTGTGACTGAAATCGGCAGAAAAATTGGCAAAAAAAATGTATTCAATAACGATCCTGCGGCGGATGTGGATGCCAGAGTTGTAGAAGTGAAGATTTCTTTACCTCCCCAAGATAGCGATCGCGTTGCAGGCTTAACTGATGCGAAAGTTTTAGTACAAATTTTCATCTAATTTTTCGGCTTTGATAATTACTCATTCATAATCAGGAAATTTGGTAAATGTTTGGCAAAAAAATACCTTTGGCATGGCTACAAATAAAACGTGAAAAAACTCGTCTAGCAGTAGCTCTAGCAGGTATTGCTTTTGCTGATATTTTAATGTTTATGCAATTGGGTTTTCGAGATTCACTGTATTACAGTAATGTCCGTTTTCATAATAGCTTAAATGGTGAAATTGTTTTAATTCATTCTAAATCTAGTGCTTTACTATCAATGCAAAGATTTTCTCAACGGAGGTTATATAAAGCGAGAAATTTAAAAGCAGTTGAGGCTGTATATCCTATATATTTGGATTATACAAATTGGAAAAATCCTATCAATGGCATTCCTCGTAATTTATTAGTCATTGGCATTAATCCCCAAAATCAAATTTTAAATTTACCAGGTCTTCAAGAAAATTTAAAGAAAACTAACTTACCAAATGTAGTTTTATATGACCGTTCTTCTCGTCAAGAATATGGTCCCATTGCAGCTAAATTTGAACAAGGTAATTTGGTGACGGCTGAGGTGAGAAGAAGATTGATGAAAGTCGGAGGATTATTTAAACTTGGTGCATCCTTTGGTGCAGACGGTAATTTAATTACTAGTGATGTTAATTTTTTGCGAATCTTCAATAATCGCCAACGAGGTTTAATTGATATTGGTTTGATTAAATTAAAACCAGGTGCAGATGCTAAATTAGTTGCCCGACAATTAAAAAAATATTTATCCAAATTCAAAGATGTCAAAGTTTTAACTAAGCAAGAATATATTGATTTTGAGAGAAATTTTTGGGCAAGTAGTACAGCTATTGGTTTTATTTTTACTTTGGGTACAATCATGGGCTTTATTGTAGGTACGGTGATTGTATACCAAATTCTGTATACAGAAGTAGCAGATCATTTAGTTGAGTATGCTACTCTCAAAGCCATAGGCTATACACAAAAATATTTATTGGTCGTCATTTTACAAGAAGCTCTAATTTTAGCTTTATTAGGATATATACCGGGAGTTATCTTTAGCTTATTTTTGTATGAAAGTGCAAAAACTGCAACACTTCTACCTGTATTTATGAGTTTGAGCCGTGCTTTGATGGTATTAATATTGACGATTATTATGTGTTTTGTTTCTGGCTCCATAGCCGTCCGTAAATTACGCTATGCTGACCCAGCAGATATATTTTAAAAGAATTTAGAATTTAGAATTTTTTATGAATAAAAATCCAGAATAGAGATATCATTAATTATAGGCAATCATCTCTGAAATATAATATTTTGATGACACAAGAACCTGTAGTTTCAGTTAAGAATCTCAACCATTACTATGGTAAAGGTTCTCTCAAAAGACAGATTTTATTTGACATTAATCTGGAAATTAATCCTGGAGAAATTGTCATTATGACAGGACCATCAGGTTCAGGTAAAACAACTTTATTGAGCTTGATTGGTGGTTTGCGTTCTGTACAGCAAGGAAGTTTGAAATTCTCAGGGAGAGAATTCTTTGGAGCTAGCCAAACAGAACTAGTACAAATTCGGCGGAATATTGGTTTTATCTTCCAAGCTCACAACCTGCTGGGTTTTTTAAGTGCTAGACAAAACGTACAAATGGCAGTGGAATTAGAAGATAATATTTCTCAGATCGATGCTATTGCTAAATCAAAAGCCATACTTGAAGCTGTGGGCTTGGGAGAATATGTTGATTTTTACCCCGATAATCTTTCTGGGGGACAAAAACAAAGAATAGCGATCGCTCGCGCTCTTGTCAATCATCCATCACTAGTGCTAGCAGACGAACCCACAGCAGCATTGGATAAACAATCAGGACGGGATGTAGTGGAACTGATGCAGCAACTGGCTAAAGAGCAAGGAACCTCAATTCTATTGGTGACTCACGACAATAGAATTTTGGATATTGCCGATCGCATTGTAGATATGGAAGATGGTTGTTTAGCCCGCGATTCCCACAAGGGAAAGGTCGGCTATGAATCTGGGGCTAAAACTAATCACTCATATTCTTTCTGAAACACTAGTACCGCTACCTTAGAAGTCACCCTGACTTTTCACGGGTTGGGTAATTTTGCTCTGTCCACCCTAACTTTACTCTACATTTTTGACTGAAATAATACCTTCACCGCACCACTGAACCAGCAACCATCTATTAGAATCCTGATCCAATGCTGGTAAAATACGGAAGTTGAAAACCTCTTGCCATGCTTCCACCCCATACTGAGAGACAAAATCAGCTTCTAGTTCTTTAAACCGTTCCCAAGCGCGATCGCCGATAGCTGTAAATATGGGAACGATTGTGGTAATTGGGATTTGAGCAGATGTGGTAGTCATTGCGGGTAATCCTCAAAAATGCAAATAAAAGGCATGGGTGGCTTTTTGGTATTGATGATTTTAACTAATTTTTTTCCTTTGCTTTTGGCAAGGGCAAAGCAGGCTAATTCTGTTTCTGCGGCGGACCACTCCCTTGGATCTGTTATTAGCCCCACCTAATTGTATTCAGTTGGCAATCGTCCTTTGGACGGGCGCGGAGTGCCATCGCACTTTTATTAATAATATAGGTTTTTTTTTAATCTGGTGACTCAACAATTATATTTTGATATTTTTGTTTTTCCACATAAATAATGTATGAGCAGGAAAATTTAATTATTAATTGTTTGTAGCTATATTTTTTATACATAGGTACTAGTTGCACCCTTTAAATAGATTTTATCTCCTAGATGTACGCATTTTTTTAGTTGCAAAGTCATTACTTGCTTTACGGTTAGTACGAAAAGTAACATTCACCCCTTCGTTACTTTGTTCCAAAACTAATAACGGTGTAGGTTTAGCTTTTTGATCCCAATGTATATAAACAATTCTACCTTGAATTGTAGGTTGCCAAGTATCCCGTTCTTCCTCAGGGCTGAGGTAAGTTTCAACACAATCGATAATTTGACTAATAGTTGCAGAAGTGGCTTGTGTTGGTAACTTCATTAACTTCACTTGGATACGAAATAGTACTCTTTTGCTAACATTAGGAGGAGAACCTGTTTCATGTTCAACATCAAAAATTGCATTTATTTTGCGTCCAGAATTATTAGCAATGCCAACTACACCTGGTTGAGATTGGCTAGCACGCAATACTTGAGAAATTTGTTCCTTAAGTTTAATTTTAATTTGATTGACGATTCCAAAATGAAATACCTCTTCACTCATTCGCATTCGCAAATAATCGAGATTGAATTCCCGCGAGTGAATTAAGTCAGGATTAGTTTCCATTTTCCGAATGGTTTCTAAGGCTAACTTAAATTTTTTCTCTAGTTCCTTGGCCTTAAATTTTTCAAATTTTATTTGTTTGTTCAGCTTTTTAAATTGAATTTTACCATATACAATTAAAGCAATAATTATGATTGTAAATATTCCAGAAGCCCCAACCATAATCTGAGGTATAAAATTATTGCTAGCAGGAACTTCCTGGGAAGCCTTATTTGTATTGTTTGGTGTTTTTGGTTTAGATTGAGCAATAAAAATTGTATTAGACACGGCTAGCATCCTTAAATATCAAACTCTAATGTATAGGATGCCCAAATTTGAGGTTTTATCTAACTGTATCGTCGGTATTTTTTGCAGTTTTCCAGCTCACATCCACTATGCCAGCATTTTAAGTTTTTTAAACAGGAGCGATGCTCCCAGAGGGAACCGCCCAAAGGGCGAACGCACAGAACCAAAAATAAGAGATAATATTTAATGCTGATCTTGGTAAACCCATGCAAGATTAAGGAAACTTGTGGGGCATGGTTCGTGATTTATGGATAAAAGCGATCGCCGTCAGGCGGTTCCTTTGGAACATCGCTGTAGTGGTCATTCAATGTAGGAACACCAGACCAGGAATCCTACAAAACATGGCTTTCATGGGATGTTCGATCATAATATTGTGGTCAAACTCCGTCTGTGCCCAGATTCAGCGGGATAATACATTGGGTAATGCAGCTTCAACAGTTACCCCCAATGTTAATATTAAAGGTTTGCCTGCTGACAGAATTGATGGTGGTGCAAGGCGGGGAGCAAATTTATTTCACAGTTTCTCGGAATTTAATGTCAGAGATGCCCAAAGGGTTTATTTTGCTAATCCTACAGGGGTTGAGAATATTCTCACGCGAGTTACGGGGGGGAAAGTTTCTAATATTCTCGGCACTTTGGGGGTAGATGGAGGCGCGAATTTATTTTTGGTGAATCCGTCGGGGATTTTGTTTGGGGAAAATGCACGGTTGGATGTGGGGGGTTCCTTTGTAGGGAGTACAGCCAATGGGATTCAGTTTGGCGATCGCAATTTTTTCAGTGCCACAAATCCTGAGGTTCCTTCCCCATTACTCACAGTTAACCCTTCTGCATTGTTTTTTAATCAAGTTCGGGCAGGAAGAATTGAAAACCGTTCCATTGCACCAGCAGGAGATAATTTATTGGGCTTAAGAGTACCAGATGGACGCAGCTTGTTACTGGTGGGTGGCAACATCCTGATGGATGGAGGTAGATTAAATTCTCTCAATGGTCAAGTAGAATTGGCGGGGATAGCAGGTGATGGGATAGTAGGACTAAATTTTGATGCCAATAACCTCAGTTTAAATATTCCTGATGGTGTTGCTAGAGATGATATATTACTCACCAATCGCTCCAGGATTGATGTGCGCGGGGTTGGGACAGGTTCTATTACTTTTAACACCCGAAATTTAAAAATTGACAAAGGAAGTTTTTTGTATGCAGGGATCAATTCAAATTTAGGCAGCCTTGATACTCAAGGGAAAGATATTAAACTTAATACCCAGGGAGCGATCGCAATTGATAATGGTAGTGTTATTTTCAATTCAGTGTTCTTTGGAGCAGTGGGCAATGCGGGTCAGATTTTGATCGAGGCAAAAGGACCTGTTTCTATTTTTGGTGATAGCGTAGTCTTTAACTATATATCTCCTGCGGCAATTGGTACAGTAGGTGGAATTGTACTGCAAGCTGAATCCTTCTCCTTGACTGAGGGTTCTAACCTGATAACTTCTACTAGGGGTCAAGGCAATGCAGGTAATATGACAATTGATGTTAGAGGCTCTGTTTCCTTTGATGGAATCGGTGACAGTGGATTTGCCAGTGGCTTGTTTGCTACCGTATTTCCCAGTGGAGTTGGTAGAGGAGGGGATATAAAAATTACCGCTGGTTCCCTCTCCATAACCGATGGAGCGCGTATCCAGAATAAAAGTGAAGGACTGGGAAACACAGGCAATGTCAACCTGGAAATTAGCGATCGCATATTTTTGGACGGAGAAGATAAAAATCCCAATCCAGCAGTCGAACATTTAACTGGTATTTTCACCACTGTACAAACCAACACCGTCCAGAAAGGGGGAGATATTAAAATCAAAACTGGCTCCCTGACTATATTCAACGGTGCTCAACTAACTGCCAACACCTTTGGACGGGGAGATTCAGGTAATGTGACCATTGAAGCCCGCGATCGCATATTTTTCGATGGGTTTAAAGCGAGTGCTGGTATAAGTACAGGTGCATTCACCGTAGTTGGTAGGGATTCTAGAGGAAATGTAGGCGAGGGAAAGGGGGGTGACATTCGCATATTTGCAGATTCCCTCGCTCTAGGTAATGGTGCTGTAATCGCTGCGGCTACCCTGGGAAAAGGTGATGCGGGAAAGGTAACGATTGTTACGCAAGATGGGGTTTCCTTAGATGGTATAGGCAGAAATGGATTTCTAACTGAAATATTAACTTCCGTAGAACCGGGAGCAATTGGCAGTGCCAATGATATTGATATTACAACCAATTCATTCAGCCTCACCAATGGTGGGCAACTCCGCACCACCACATCTGGTGAGTTGGATGCAGGTAATATCAGGCTGAAAGTTCAAGACAACATTACCCTATCTGGTTCGGATACTGGAATATTTGCCAATACGACTCTCGGCTCCACTGGCAAAGGCGGCAGTATCTTCATTGAACCCCAAACCGTAACTATCCGAGATGGGGCGAAAATTGCTGTAGATAGTCAAGGTACAGGTATTGGCGGTAATATCCAACTATTTTCAGGCTTTCTTACCCTGGATAATGGAATCATCTCTGCCCAAACCCTTAGCAATACGGGTGGTAATATTAACCTGGGATTGAATAATTTATTACTACTAAGAAACGGTAGTCAAATCTCTACCACTGCTGGCAGCGATCGCTTTGGTGGTGATGGCGGTAACATTACTATTAATAGTCCCTTCATTGTTGCCTTCCCCCAAGAAAATAGTGATATTACTGCTAATGCTTTTAGGGGTAGAGGTGGTAAAATTGACATTATTACTAACGGTATTTTCGGTATTCAGCCACGACCAAGTCTTACAGAATTGAGCGATATTACCGCTAGTTCTGAATTGGGAGTTAGTGGTGAGGTGTCTATCAATACACCAAACGTAGATCCTGCGCGGGGATTATCAGAATTACCAGAAAATATAGTTGATGCTGCGGGACTAATTAACCAGAACCTGTGTACTGCTGCACGTCAAGGTAGTGAATTTATTGTGACGGGGCGGGGTGGTTTACCTGTTTCCCCCACAGAACTGCTCAATCCTCACGCTACTTGGGAAGATTGGAACATGGGGGTACAACAGGAACAATCTCAACCAAAACCAGGGAAACCAAGCAATCAATTACAACCAAAAAGTCAATCATCCCCACCAATTATAGAAACGCGAGGTTGGATATTAGATGGCCAGGGTAATGTGATGCTGACAGCGAAACCAGTTACAGTTACTCGGCAAGGTACTTGGTTACATCCTCTAGATTGTCAGCGGTTGCAGGGGGAGTAATAAGTATTTTGGCTCTCCCACACATTTTTTCGTTCACCCGGTGAGGGAAAATTCATGAAGTATAGCCCTACGGTTTTAGTTGTAGGTTGGGTTGAGGGACGAAACCCAACAAAAGTTTTATTGCTCATATCTTGCACCTATCCGTATAAAACACGAAAAGCTTAAAAGCGGCACAATAAAGCTACATTATTTTACTTGGTTTTTATCGATAAATTAAGGTTTTATCCTTAATACTGAGTGATGAAAATACATCAATTTTTATTGGTGCAAAATGTGAGATTGTGTTGGGTTTCACTTCGTTCTACCCAACCTACATTTAATTTTCACGCCTATATTTAAGTAAAATAATATTCTAGGTGCGGGTATCATCAGAAATGAAAAAACAATCTGCCACCATAGCTCGTGATGCCATCTGTAGTAGAGCGATTCGTATATCGATGATTGTTTCGCTTCATAGTTTGGTAGGATGGTGTGCGATCGCCGTCAGGTGGTTCCTTTGGAACATCGCTCTTGGTAATACATTCTGGGTAAACTCCGCCAATGCCCAAATTACCCCAGATGCAAGTTTGGGCAATGAAGCTTCAACAGTTACCCCCAATGTTATTATTAAGGGCTTGCCTGCTGACAGAATTGATGGTGGTGCAAGGCGGGGAGCAAATTTATTTCACAGTTTCTCAGCATTTAATGTGGGAGATGCCCAAAGGGTTTATTTTGCTAATCCTACGGGGGTTGAGAATATTCTCACGCGAGTTACGGGGGGGAAAGTTTCCAATATTCTCGGTACTTTGGGTGTAAATGGTAGCGCGAATTTATTTTTGGTGAATCCGTCGGGGATTTTGTTTGGGGAAAATGCACGGTTGGATGTGGGGGGTTCCTTTGTAGGAAGTACAGCGAATGGAATTCAGTTTGGCGAAGGAGACTTTTTTAGTGCCACAAATCCTGAGACTCCCTCCCCATTACTCACAGTTAACCCTTCTGCATTGTTTTTTCATCGAGTTCGAGCAGGAAGAATTGAAAACCGTTCCCTTGCACCAGCAGGAGATAATTTATTGGGCTTAAGAGTACCAGATAGTCGCAGCTTGCTACTGGTGGGTGGAGACATCCTCATGAATGGAGGACGTTTGAATGCTCCTGGTGGTCGTGTGGAATTGGCAGGAATAGCAGATAATGGAACAGTAGGGTTGAATGTGGATCAAAACAACCTGAGTTTAACCATTCCTGATAATTTAACCAGAGCTGATATATCTCTGACTAATAATGCTGACGTTGATGTTACAACTTCTGAAAATGGAGGTTTTGTTAAAGTCAATGCCCGGAATTTGGAACTTACAACCAGAAGTGACATCTTGGCTGGCATCAAATCGGGAACAGGAACTCCAAGTACTCAAGCAGGAGATATTGAAATCAATGTTGTAGAGCAGTTGAGTCTAAATGGAAGCCGTCTGATCAACATTATAAATGATGATGCTATAGGCATAGGTGGCAATATTTATATTACAACCGGAAACATCTCTGCTAGCAACGTGATAATAGCAACAATTTCCTTTGGTACGGGAAATGCAGGTAACTTATCTGTGCAAGCAAATAATTCTGTTTTTCTGGATGGGGCAAGATTATTGAGTTTTATAGCTTCAAGGGAAGTAGTGGGAAACTCAGGGAATATTAATATTTCCTCTAATTCATTACAAATAAATAATAGTCGTTTGGATAGTAGAACTTTTGGTCAAGGAAATGCTGGGAATGTATCATTACTTGCCTCTGATTCTATTTCTATAGGTGAAGCCTTCATTTTTACTAGTATTGGGCCTCTTGCTGTAGGGAAAGGTGGGGATATCAATATCCGTGCGGCTTCACTCTCTGTCAAAGATGGCGCTCAATTGGTGAGTGCAATCCAGAATAATAGGGAAACTTCAACTCTTTTAGCTGGACGAGGAAATGCCGGAAATATCAATATTAATGTTACGGGTGCAGTGACAATTTCCGGAGTAAAAACAGCCCCCAGTGGACTTTTTAGTTTGGTATCAACAGGTGGAGTAGGCAATGGAGGAAACATTAATATTTCTGCTAATTCCTTCTCTTTACTTGATGGAGCTAACATCTTTACCAATACCAATGGAGAAGGTAGTGCTGGTAATATTAAAATTAATGCCACTGATTTAGTAAATATTTCGGGAACGAGTTCTACTAGAGGAGATTCTAGTGAATTATCTGCACGTACCAACTCTTCCAGTAATGGAGGAGATATCATTATCAATACCCGCAATTTTAGTTTAGCAAATGGTGGAGTTTTGAATGTCCAAACCGTAAATAATGGTAATGGTGGAAAGATTGAAATCAGTGCCAAAAAAGTTGAGATTGTTAATGGGGGACAAATTCTTTCCAATACCTCTGGCAATGGAAATGCAGGGAATATTCAAATTAATGCTACTCAAGAGATGATTGTTGATGGTATTGATAAAACTTTAAACGAACGGATTGCTAAATTTGGAAACAACCGACTAGCTAGATTTGGCACCAGCCGAGGAATTACTAATACTCTTGACAATGGTTCTAGTGGCTTATTTGTTAGTTCTGAAAGTTTGGGAAGTGCGGGAGATATTGAAATTAATTCACCGAAAATTCAGCTGGATAATACTGGAAGATTGATTGCAGATTCCACATCTGGAAATGGTGGCAATATCACAATAGGAACAGGAAAACTATTGTTAATGCGTCGTGGTAGTCTCATCTCTACCTCTGCTGGTACCGCTCAAACAGGTGGCAATGGTGGAAATATTACCATCAATGCCTCTCAAGGCTTCCTTGTGGCAATTCCCAAAGAAAACAGCGATATCACAGCTAATGCTTTCAGTGGTAGTGGCGGTAAAGTTGACATTACTACCCAAGCTATTTTCGGACTTGTACCCCGTAGCCGAGAAGAACTGCAAACTTTATTGTCAACTAGTAATCCCACAGAACTCAACCCCAATCAATTACCCAGTAATGATATTACTGCCATTTCCCAAGAAAATCCCTCTTTGAGTGGTCAGGTATCTATCAATACACCAGACGTAGACCCTTCACGGGGATTATCAGAATTACCAGAAAATATAGTTGATGCTGCCGGATTAATTAACCAGAACCTGTGTACTGCTGCACGGCAAGGCAGTGAATTTATTGTGACGGGGCGGGGTGGTTTACCTGTTTCCCCTTCAGAATTTCTCAATCCCCATGCTACCTGGGAAGATTGGAACATGGGGATACAACAGGAACAATCTCAACCAAAACCAGGGAAACCAAGCAATCAATTACAACCAAAAAGTCAATCATCCCCACCAATTATAGAA
>JASJDS010000048.1 GCA_030065055.1 Calothrix sp. MO_192.B10 | reverse complement strand
TGCCTATATTAGCACAATTTAGCTTCTTTATCCCATCTTTTAAGGGTGGTAATACTGACTCCATAATGTTCTGCTGCTTCTTTTGGGGAGACATACGCTTTAGTCAACAACCTCTTCAAACCTCAACATTTCTCTTGTAGATATTTGGAGATATTTGAAAAGGTTTGGTAAGAAAATTATTTAATAGTAACGCCTCCAAACCTAAATTTAACTGAGTTTTCCAAGTCCTAAATTTTCCTGAACCTTTGATTGAAATTATCAAACATACTTGGAAATACAAGACAAAAAATTCAAGTTTGTCCAAATTCCAATCAATCAATTCATAATCAGGAAACTCATCAAGATGAACACACCCAATCTCAAAAGAAAAAAAAGATTTGTTAATTACTTATTTATCAACCTCACTGTATCAGGCTTACTAATGCTGACTACCATCGTTAATGGGGCAGCTCAAATGCAGGTTGAGACTTCATCACCAAACAACAATGATAAAACTGAGTCTGCTAATAAACAGCTTCCTAAACAACAAATTAAATCTGCCAAAATCTCTCGAATTAAATACCTAGGCAATTTCCCTTCCGATCGAAACAATGGTTGGAGTGAAAAACTCAATGGTGTAGCAAATGATGCTAATAATTGGTTTTTTACTCAGGAAAAACAACTTTGGAAATTTCCTATCTCGCATAATCTTAATAAAAAGGTGACTCAATCTCAACCTAGGGCAGGCATTCTCAAGACTGGAATTCCTAATGCATTGAGAGGATACAACCATTACGGCGATTTGGATCAGTATCGTGGCTTTCTTTTTATTCCAGTAGAAGGCAAGGGTAAAATACCTCGGATTGCAGTATTCAAAGCGTCTAACCTCGCTTATGTTGATTCTTATCCTTTGAAATGGAATGGTAAGGCACAACAGCAATCTGGCTGGGTTGCAATTCATCCTCGAACCGGTTTGTTGTATACATCCAACAACATTATTGATCGGAACAATAATCCGATTTTTATTTATAAATTTAATTTAGAGCAATTAAAACGAGGAAAATTGCAGTTACAGACTCACAGCAAGTTATATCTCAAAGAGAATAATGGCAACAAACTTATAATTAAAAAATATTTGCAAGGAGGAGTTTTTTCCAGTAATGGTAATACCCTATATATTGTGAACGGGAAGGCAAAAGATTTTAATTCCAAAGATGGTGGAATATGGGTATTCAATACTAATAACGGCAAAAAAATCATAAAATCTGGTCAAAATGGAAGTTTTAAATTTGAATTTCATCCAGGTTTTTCTAAGTACGAAGAGCCTGAAGGAATTACTTTCTGGAATTTAGATGATGGCAGAGCACCTGGGATTAAAGGTGGTCAAATTCATGTCATTTTACGTGATAATGATTGGACTAACACTGATGAACTTTATCTAAAACATTATCGAATATATTACTAACCTGAGTTCGGTGTTAGGAGTTCGGTGTTAGGAGTTAAATCAGTGAACAGTGAACAGTGTTAGCGCAGCTCTCCCGGAGAGAGCAGGAGGCACAGTTATCAATGGGTATGGTGGGGGATTTAAACCCGCCACCAACGCCGACCACCAATTGGTGGGGGACTTAAACGATGCGGATAAACACATCAATCTTGACTGATAACTGTTAGCGCAGCTCCTCCGTTAGCGCAGCTCTCCCGGAGGGAGCAGGAGGCTAACTGATAACTGTTAACGAGCGTGCCATTCGGTCTATCAACTAAGGATGCGGTAATTACTTTTATTTTTTCATACAATATTTTCAGTAAAACCATCAATATTAAAAATATTTTGAATATTTATGTCAGTAATTTAACTGATATTAATGCTTGATTTCCATGCTTTTACAGCTACTCCTATTCCGCCCCAAGATTACTGATAAAAAAAAACGCTCCAGGCGCAGAGAACACAAAGGATAGAGAGGTTTAAAAGACAGGTAATCTTACACCGATAAGGGAGTAATTCTGCGGAAAACCCTTTGTTAATAGGACATTTTGGAGAATATAATCATATTTAAATTTACAAAATAATGGGAAACTTAACATAAAGTAATAATTATTTAATCCCTTAAATTACCAATAAATAAAGCTATTACTAATTTTATTCGCATCATTACCCAAGACAAATTTTTACGTCAGGCTATGATGGCATAGTGTTGTTAATATAACTGTTACAAAAACAGATTATGTCCGTAACTGTAGATACTCAGCCTACCAGCCGCTTTATTGAGCCGTGGTCATACGTTGCTCTAGGAGCATCAGCGCTGGTATTTTTCGCATTAATAGTGGCTCCATTTTTTAAAAGAACCCTTGTTTCTAAGAATATAGTTGCTAGTGTAGGTCAACCTGTAAAACTCAAAGAATTTACCCTCAAACCTCAAGCAATTGGGGCTTTGCGGGTGGATGTAGAAGCGCGGATTAGAACTAATCAGTGGATTACTTACGAAATTCAACTCCTGGATGAACAAGGTAAGGTAATTGCTTCTGGAGTGAAGCAAGGTTGGAAAGAATCCGGGCGTTGGTATGAAGATGGAGAGTCAGGAAGTTGGTCGGAACAGGATCTCAAGGGGGGCTTAGATGTCCGGGCAAAGAAAGAAGAAAAAGTCACCCTAGCTTTAAATGTATTAGGTTATGGTGCTGGACGAAGAAATATCAATTTGCCAGTATCCTTTAAGATAAAAGTGGAAAATGGTGTTGTGGATACACGCCATTTATGGCCTGGTTTTTTTGGCTCTTTGGCACTGGGGATAATGTCATGGTTAGCTGTGCCGCAAATTGGCAAAAAAGCGATCGCAGAAAAACTCAATGATAGCGATCCCAGTGGTAGGGCTACTGTTGGGGGAGCCAATAAACTGGTAAGGGTGAATGTAAGTGTCCAGTCCGATGAAACTTCTCCCAGGGAATTGGAAGTACGGTTATTTATTAATAATTCCTATGGGGAACAAGTCTATGCTGGCTCTGACCGCATTCAGCTTAACTTCAAAAAAGAAGACGGCAAAATCGAAGGAGCTAGCGGCAAACTTCAGAAATTTTTCTTGTTTGAGAACCATGATTCCTACGGTTTTCAGGTAGAGGTTTTACCAGACGCGCCAATAGACCGAACAGATTTAACGGTCAAAGATGGGGTGCGTACCCGTACATCTGTGCATGTGGTTCATATTAATGCTGAACCCATAGATGCAACTCAGCCACAGGATGCCTAGCCCCTGCGCGTCAGTCAAAAGTCAAAAGTCACGCATTCAAAATTCAAAAGAAAAAATGCTTATTTTCTAAACTTTTCACTCATTTGGATTGTGGAAAATATTCCCTCACAGTATTTCAAAAATCATTTTTTACTAAACATTTGTAACTAAATAAAGAGGTATTAATGTTAACTAAGATTTTTGCGGGATTGGCTGTATTTCTAGCTGCGATCGCTATTATTGATGGTTATACCCAAAAGTCGGCTTTGGTACTGCGGGAAGAAAAACAGGCAAACTATTCACCCCGATATGGAACCAACTTGTCCGGTGGGTATAACAGAAGTGGAGTGTGGATATATACCAATACTACTCGTAGTTATTACGAGGATTTTCGGGGCGGTGGTCCCGGTAGGGGTAAGTAAGGAGGGAAAGAGTGTAGACACGAAGTGGCTTCTCGTAGAGTAGGAGGGAAAGAGTGATGGAGGGAAGAAGTAGGGGCGGGGTTTCCCCGCCCGGTGGGAAGGAAGGAGATAAAGATAAAGGGGAGAAATAACTATGGAACAGGAAATCGTTGCTGGCTCTATCTCACAATTACAAGAGATAGATCCAGCTGTCAACAGTTCATTAAATAAGACTCAGCGGCGATTATTACTGATGGCTGCCGCTGTATCTTCTGGTACCGGATTAGCCGTAGAATTACTATTAGGAACCCTAGCGAGTTACCTAGTGGGCAACCCGGCTTTAGCCTATGGCATTGCTGTAGGTGGTTTTTTGGCTGCTATGGGTATTGGTTCTTACCTCAGCCGCTTCATTGCTCCCCAAGCAGATGGTGATATTTTACAGCGTAAACTATTATTAGCTTTTGTGGGTGTAGAATTAGCGATCGCGCCCCTCACAGCCGTATTACCTCTGGGGTTATTTGCCCTATTTGTCATGGGCGGTTCCATCTGGATGGAATTATTTTTAGTCACGGTAATTCTGGGTTTACTCGCAGGTTTGGAAGTACCATTGCTTACCCGTATTATGGAAAAAGCTGAAGGGGTAAAGGATGCCTTAGCTGGGATTTTAGCACTGGATTATTTAGGGGCATTATTTGGTTCCCTGGGCTTTCCCATTATATTTTTACCTTGGCTGGGGATGTTTCCCACAGCCTTTGTTTTAGGCTCTTTCCCCGCTTTTATGGTATTTGCGATCGCCCGTAATTTTGCCCCAATCCGCCGTTTGGGATATGTAGGATTAGCCACGGGAGTATTACTATTCACCTTAGCTCCCCTTGCCGTACCTCTAAGCAATAATTTAGAAAATAATTTATACACTGCCCCTATTGTTAAACGGGTTCAATCTCGCTACCAGCGCATTGTCCTCACCCGCAAAGGTAAAGATGTGCGTCTGTTTCTCAACGGCGATTTACAAATGTCTACCTTAGACGAATATCGCTACCATGAGGCACTCGTACACCCAGCCATGAGCGCCGCCACTAACCCACGTCGGGTATTGGTATTGGGCGCTGGTGATGGCATGGCGGTGCGAGAAATCCTCAAATGGCAAGGTGTGGAGCAAGTAGTAGTAATTGAGTTAGACCCAGAGGTAATTAAAATTGCTAATCGTTATCCGCAATTACTACAGGTAAATAAGGGTGCCTTAAAAGATCCACGGGTACAAGTAATTAATGCCGATGCCTTTGCCAAAGCCCCCGCTCTCAATCAAACCTTTGATGTAATGATTGCAGATTTCCCCGATCCTGATGAGAAAATTATTGCTAAATTATACTCTGAAGGTTTTTATCGGCGTTTAATGGGCAGACTCGCAGACAACGGTATTTTAGTCACCCAAGCATCCAGCCCCTTTTTTGCTCCCAAAGTACTTAGTTGTATTGCCGCTACCCTATCTGAAGTAGGATTGAAAGTAAATCCTTATGTGGTGGACGTTCCTAGTTTTGGTCCTTGGGGATTTGTCCTCGCATCCCGCAATCCGGTAGAATCCAACCAATTACAACTACCCGTAAACACCCGCTTTTTGACTCCCACAATTTTGCACCATTTATTTGAATTACCCAAAGACGTACAACTAGGTAATGCAGAGGTTAATCGTCTCTCCCATCCGGTGATTGTTCGTTACCAGTCCGACTCCCGTTGGATTGCTTATTAATATTCTTTACCTTTGACTTGTTGTACTAGTTTGAAAATGTTTGTTAGTTGTTAGTTGTTAGTTGATGGTTGACAGCTTAGGTGTAGGAGCCGCAGTAGGGGCGCATTGCGTGCGCCCTTGAGGAGTTAGTCACAAACCATTTTCATGGCTTGGTTGTGAGATTTTCCCGTGGGGGACTAGCTTGAAAATAGGGAGTTCGGAGTTCGGAGTTCGGAGTTCGGAGTAGGGGCGGGGTTTCCCCGCCCAGAGTGAGGGAATTATTTTCATCGGCAGGTTGTGGACAAAATATTGTCCATGAGGGGCTGTCTTGAAAATAGGCGCGGAGGCGCGGAGTTTGTAGGGGCGCATTGCGTGCGCCCTTGAGGAGTTAGTCACAAACCATTTTCATACTTGGTTGTGGGATTTTCCTGTGGGGGGCTGTCTTGAAAATAAGACAGGAGGCAGTTGACGGTTGACAGTTGACAGCTTAGGCGTTGGGAGTGGGGAAGAAACATTATGAATTACAAATTACAAATTAAGGAATAATAACTATGTTTTGGTTAGCAGTGATTTTAATTGTTGGTGTTGGTATTACCTTATTAGTAATGCAGCAAAATGGGATGTTATCTGCGGGGAAAAAACGTCCCGAACTACCATCCCTCAAACGTAACGTATTTAATTTGCAAATTGGTGATATTGTCCAGTATTTAGGTAGAGATTGGGTAGTGGAAGGTAGCCTTACCTATGATGTGGATGGTTACACCTGGATGGAATATATGTTGCAGGATGGCGATGATATCCGATGGCTATCTGTGGAAGAAGACGATATGGTTGAGGTTGCATTTTTAGAAGCAAACAATCAATTGGATGTCAGTCAGAATCCACCCCAACAGTTAAACTTTGCTGGAGAAACCTATCGCTGTGTTGACTCTGGTACGGCTAAGATGACTCGTAAGGGTACAGTTGTTAGACGTAATGCTCAACGCTGCCAATATTTCGATTACGAAACTCCTAACGATAAAGTGCTTTCCATTGAGATTTGGGATGGAGAAATAGAAGTTACCGTGGGTGAGAGAATCAATCCCAGATCCCTGACACTGTTACCTGGTGATGGTATGAGGGTGTATGGAGATTAATCCTCTTTAATTACTCTGGCAATATCAAAATCCAAAACCCCGATTTTTACAGACTTTTATGAATTTAGATGTAGGTTGGGGAGCCACTCTTGTGCGCGGGTGAATCCTGCGGATACGCTACGCGAGCCCCGCGTTGAGAGAAGTGGCGTTTGAGGGACGAAACCCAACACCCGAAGAAATTGGTATTGTTGGGTTTCACTCCGTTCAACCCAACCTACATTTATTTTTATCTTCCCAGAGAGACAGAAGCTCATATAGCATTACGCAATTAGGTTAGGATATTATTGAACGCTGAAACCTGCCAACATAAGCAGTAAACTTTTGACTTTTGACTTTTGACTTTTGACTTGCGCGTAGCGCTATATCCCTCTACTTTGCAACCAATTCACCAAATCTTCCTCACTATTAAAATCCAATGATGCTTCCCCTAAGTCTTCCAATTGTTCTAGGGATAGGTTTTGCATTCTAGTTTGTAATTCAGGATTAACCTCCCCCAATCGGCGATTTAGCAAACGCATCACCAATCGCAATTCGGATTGTTTTCCTTCTTGGATTCCTTCTTGGATTCCTTCTTGGATTCCTTCTTGGATTCCTTCTTGAAGAATTTCTTGATAAATTACAGACTCTCTCATTTCTTCCCTCCTAAAAAGCTGACGGATTACATCCCCATCAAACACCAAACCTGCTAGAAGCTGAGTACATACAGAGATAGTTTGCTGAGTGGCTATTTCTTCAATCATACTCACTTGCACAGCAATCTGTTCTAGCAGTGATTCGGGTGAATCTGTTTTTGCTAAGGTTGCTAAGGGTAACAAAGCGGGAGAAGTCAACTACCTACACTGACTGAGTACAGTACAGTGTAGGCTTGCAAGAATCAGCTTGCAACGAAAGAGATGACTAGCCCACAAGCTGTTACCTGACACGTACCTCCGAGCGTTTCCCTAACTCGGAATAACTACAAACTACCTGATTAGTAGTGCTTGACGGCAATAAAGCGGGAGGAACATCCACACCGCTTTTTGCCTCCATCAAGGACATTCTGGCAACAGTGGGCTAAGGGACTTATTACTTCTCAAAGTAAGGATTATCTCCATGCAACGAGTACCAGTATTAGACAAGAACGGTAAGCCACTCATGCCAACAAAACCTAGTCGTGCTAGGCGTTGGCTAAAAGAAGGTAAAGCCAAGATTGTAGGCAATGACCTCAATATTTTTTCGATTCAGCTATTAGTAGAACCATCTGGATGTGACACTCAATCAATAGCTTTGGGATTAGACCCAGGTAAAAAGTTTACTGGTGTTGGTGTCCAATCTGCTAAGTCCACCTTGTTTATGGCACATTTGATTCTTCCTTTTTCTGATGTGACAAAAAAAATGTCAGTCAGGCGAATTTTGCGGCGGGCTAGACGAGGTAGGCGCATAAACCGTAAGCTACCTTTTCACCAAAGAGCGCATCGCCAAAAAAGGTTTGACAACAGAAAACAAAACAAATTACCACCTAGCATCCGAGCTAATAAACAAATAGAATTGCGAGTGACCAAGGAATTGGTAAAACTGTTTCCTGTGACTCAAATCACCTATGAATACATCAAAGCTAGAGGTGATAGGGGATTTAGCCCAGTGATGGTTGGTCAAAAAATGATGTTGCAATGGTTGGAGAAAATTGCACCAACAAATAAACAACAAGGATGGCAAACTTCAATACTCAGACAACACCTAGGTTTGGCTAAAGATAAAAAAGATAAATCCAAACAAAGTCCTGAGACTCACGCTCATGATGGTGTGGCGTTGGCTGCAAGTAGTTTTGTTCGATTTGAGAAATTTCAAACTGCAAATACTCGTGGACATCATTGGGTGGGAGAAGTTACGGTCACATCAGCACCGTTCCGAGTGATTGCTCGTCCCAATGTATTCCGTCGCCAACTTCACTTTGAGAACCCAGTTTCAGATGTAGTAAATTACAGAAAACGAAAAGGTGGAACAGTCACCCCATTTGGTTTTCGTTCTGGTGATTTGGTCAAAGCCGAAAAAGCAGGAAAGGTTTATATCGGATGGGTTGGTGGTTACACCCAAACAGCCAAAACTAAAAACATCTCAGTTTATGACCACAATTGGCACAGATTAGGACAGTTTAGTCCATCAAAAGTACATCTCATTAAACGGAATACAAAATTATGCGTTGCAGCCTAAGAGATTGTTTGATTTGTCGCTGTCCTCCCCCCTCTTCTCGCTACGCGAAAAATTGGTCACAGGACGCAACAAATCAAACCAGCAATTCCTCCCAACACCGAATCGAAGATTACGGTGTGGGACTCCTTGCTGTTTTAGTTGAATAAGGGTTCGGGTTCTTGCTCCCACATACGAATTACTCGGTAGCGGTGAGTTGTATTGGGAGCAATAAATTGGTTGGTGAATGCAGTTTCTGAAGTTGTGGGTTTGAGAAAAATAATGCACTGCTCGATATCGCAGTTGTATTGACGATAAAGCCGCACCCAATAATCCAACATTCGCAGGGGTAGGGGTGGATTAGAAGTTGGCAAGGTTTGAAACTCTAAATGTAATATTTTGTTAGCAGTTTGCAGAAATGTTACTGAGTCAGCACGGATGGGTTCTTGGGTTAATTCTGTTTTAATAATTTGAATATCCGTAGGTTCAGATTTCAATAGCCAATTAATAAATGGTTTTGGATACTGTTCTACTAAATATTTGAGAGTATTGTCATAAGTCATTATTTTTATGAGTTCGGTGTTCGGAGTTCGGTGTTCGGAGTTAAAATTAACCTGAGTTCGGGTTAAGCCAAAAGCTAAAAGCTTATTCTGTAAGGATTTAGCCAAACTCTAAGTGCTTAAAGAAGCGATTAAATTGGCATCATTTTGTCAATCAGGTTCATAAATGAGACTAATCTTAACAACATGGCTTATTGAGAAGAACTTAAAACAGGGTTTGGTGAGCGAACAACTAGACATCAGATGTTTCGAGGATTTCTTATTCCGAACTCAGGTTAAATAAATGTAGAGATACTGAATCTCAAATAGTTATCCCTAGTGCCGCTGCACGGAAGTCAAAAGTCAAAACTACTGTGTTTTCTAGCTTTGACATTTTATAAATGGTTGCTTTATTTCCGCCACGACGTACTAGTATGACTTTTTCAAAATTATAAATCAAAACGGCGTTGGAATCTGCGATCGCTTTTATCTGATTTTTGGCGATTACAAGGAAAACAGAGGGTTTGCAGGTTACTGATATCGTTTGCACCACCGCGAGCGAGGGGGATAATATGGTCGATGGTAAGTTGGGTTTCTGTGTGAGTTTTACCACAGCTTTGACATTGGTATTTGTCCCTTTGGTATACGTATTCTCGCACTGATTTGGGGATAGAAATACGGGGTGTTTTACTCATGAGGTAGCTTCGCTGATTTTACGACGGATATCATCTAGGGGTGATTCTGCTGTGGTTTCACTGCTTGTATTATCTTCCTCTTCTTCCACGTAAAATTCAACGCTGAGTTTGAATTTCATTTTTCCTTTACGCCAATGGTTTGCACCTAGGGTTAAGATTTCACAGTCAATTCCTTTATGAAACCATTTTTCATAAGAGCGTGCTTCGACATCTATTTGTCTAGAACTTAAAAGATTGTAGAGTTGATTTACAAGTTCTTGATTACATAATTTACGAACGGCTGTTATTAATTTGTCAATTTTAAATATGTTTTCTCCAAAGCAAACAACATCATTATCATTACATTCTATTGGTTTCAGCTTTTTATTATCAGCATTCATATTATTCATGTGGGTATGTTTCAAGGGAGAATTTGCAGCAATTTCATTTAGTCCAACAACCCACCTTGAAATAAATTTAAAGGCTAACAGTCCAAGTACATTAAAATGCACTGAAATTTTTTGTGTTTCACAGTCTGATTTATCAGACTTTGACTATGAGCCTGGGAATTTATTCCTAGGCAGTATATGCAGCTAGGCTCAAAAATTATATCTTGGTCAAAATGGCGAGGCCCAGATCCCCGACTTTTTGAAAAAGTCGGGGATCTTATGATTCAAAGTGACTATATTAATTAACTTGATTTAATTTACGGCGAATATCATCAAGAGATGATTCAGAAGTAGTATTTTCTGATATTGCTTCTATCTCTGGTTCATCGGGACAGAATTCTAGAGATACTTTGATTTTAACTCTACCTTTTTGCCAATCTTTACCAGGTTGTAAAAGTTCACACCTCATCCCTTCAATAAAAAGTAATTTTTCATTCATTTCTGGTATTTGACCTGAACCAGCAGAATCTAAATTCTCTCTAACGTTTTCCCATCCCTCATCTCCTAAGAATTGATATATAGAAGATATTAATTTATTAATTTTAAGGGTACAAGGTTCCCAGGATAATACAGATGCTTGATCAATTTGTTGAAA
This sequence comes from Calothrix sp. MO_192.B10, assembly GCA_030065055.1. Taxonomy (GTDB): domain Bacteria; phylum Cyanobacteriota; class Cyanobacteriia; order Cyanobacteriales; family Nostocaceae; genus Calothrix_A. The sequence goes on along the minus strand of JASJDS010000048.1, from coordinate 25,157 downwards.
TTTATTTTCCATGATATTTCCTCTTATCACTATAGGATTATTATTTGATTTTTGAAAAGTACGTAGTAACGCACCATCCGCTAATCTTTTCGGTGCGTTAGCTTTTAGCGTAACGCACCCTACAAAACATTAATTATTTAATACCTGATTATTAACACCATTACTTGCTACTTTGCTATCAACTATTTCCTGAGTAACAACATCCACTACCTCATCAAAATCATCAATCACAGGTAATAAATGCTCGTACAAACCCATCATTTGTAAATCGCGATTGATAGCATTAACAGCATCATTGTATATATCTATTTTCTGCTCAATCTCACTCAATAAACGCTGATTGCTGAGAATTTTATCCCCTGCTTCCTTCTCCAATGTCTGCTGCAAATAATTACGTGCATGGGAGTACTGCTGTAAAATCACATCTGCCTGTTTCTCCGCCATTGGTAACAACAGAGTTTTCAGGGTTTGATTGATGACTTGGCGGAAATTTTTGCGGATTGTTTCCGATACCTTCGGTTCAAAATCTAACTTCAATAATTGCCGAATTGCAGGTTCAGCTTCCATCATACTTTCACAGTCATAACCTTGGGAAGTTTGTTGCAATGTTTGACGGAATTGATAGATAGAAAAAGTGCCCTCATCATAAAATCTAGGACTCTCTCTGACAAAGCGATCGCATTCTATTCTCGCTGCACTTATAATAGCACTATCTACTGCTTTTTCTAATTGTTTTAATTCCGGTTCGATGCCACTATCATTACCTAATAAACGATATAATTGCCGATAGTATTCTGATTTGCGAATATTCTCCATTAATCTTTGGAAAATATTGGCAATTACTTCTTGGGAAGATGCAACTAAAATATCTTCTAATTGATTGGATAAATAATAGAGAGCTTCCACTAAAATGGCAATTAAAGGTGCAGTAGCATTGCGAGGATGGTTGAGGGTAGCACTGCGGTATGCGTCTGCGATAGAGAAGGTATCTAATAATTCATCTAAGCGGTGAATCATGCGTGATTGTAATTGCTGAAAATCTGCCTCAAATCCATGACAAGCATTGGTTGTAATGTGATTAATTTCCATCGCCATATGCTGGCTAAATTCATTGCCAACTTCCTGTAATTGCTGATTGAGGCGTTGTAATTCTTGCTCTTTCATTGCCTCAATTTCTTGGGGTTGGCTGTGTAAATCCCTTTGCAAGGTTTGATAATGTTTTTTCAGTTGGATGCAAATATCTTCTAAATCATCAGCTAAATTTTTAAATAGTTGGGGTCGTTTTTCTTCCGTTAGATAGCGAGTAATAGCGGTGCGAAATTCCTCAACTCCACTATCTTTAACTAATTGATTTAATAATGGTGTCCCTTGCTCTGATAAAATCCGCACGTAATTTTGATTGGGAGTTTCAAAGCTATTCACAGAAATACGAAACTTACTGGGTGCAAGTTTACCAGAGTTAGCGCAATAACGGAGGAACTCATTGACAAATTGTGGTGTCTCCTCCTCCCCATCCAATCCTTTAATACTCTCAGCAAAAACTGAGTCTAAACCAAACCGATTATTCCCAGTTGTTTGTTTAATTTGACTGCCGTAAAATCCTAACAAACCACTGGTTTTAAATACCTTACTGGTGTGGTGAAATTGCTCGGTAATTAAATTATCTAGCCGAGAGCGCAGTTGCTGATTGTACCAAGTTTCATCAATGCGGTTGAATACATAAAAAACCCTATCGCGGATACCACTATTCCCTCGCATCATCTCCAGTAGTTGGGTTTCCTCCTTTGTCATATCACCCGCTGCTGCTGGCTTCAACACACATACCACCGCTGATGTGTCGGGATGTTGGATTTTGTCATAGGTTAATTGTGCATCCTTTTCCACCGGTGCATCAATTCCCGGCGTGTCTATAACCACATTGCCATCCTGCAATAAGGGATGATGGCAGTAATATTCAATTCGCTTTAAAACCGCACTATTGCTACCACGACGAGCATACCCTGCCGCTTCCTTGAGGTTGGTGAAATTAAACTCCTCCATAGGGTATATATTATTATTGATAGCATGAATGCGATCGCGATTTGCCATATACCCATCAAGTAGCAGTATTAAAGCCTTCGCCTGTTTTGCTCTTTCTGACTTACTTTCCCCACCTTCTTGTTCGATAATGGCTTGACACCCTTGTTGGAGTAAATCAATGACTTCAGCTTCGTTTATATTATTAACCGTATTAAATCCTAGCTGCTGACATAAGTTGAGAGCCTGTTCTCGAATTTCAGCTTCGCTTAAAAAGGTTAAAATTACCCTTTCTTCATTCGCTGCTGCATATTCAATTTTGCATTCTGTCCCTGTGGCGTGTCCCTCTGCACTGTAAAGCAATTCCCGTTCTAGCAGTGCATTGATTAACATCGATTTACCGGCACTAAAAGCACCAGCAAATACAATTTCAAATTTGGGTGAGATTGCTTTTTCTAAGGATATTTGTATGGGAGTAATATCATAATTGCGTAGTCCTGTTTCTTGCTGTAAAAGTTGTAATATAGATTCAACTTGAGATTTAATATTTTGACTATGCAGTGAATCAAGTGGCATATTTATCACCCTTTTTGTCAGTTATCAGTTATCAGTAAGTAAGTCAGTTAAAACCTCACCCTCAATCCCTCTCCTTATTGTTCCACCACATTAGTTATGAGGGGTATTGCATCAGTCCTATTTATAGGACTTTTGCTATTAGCCAGGGACTCTAAGTCCCTGGCGGTTGGATGTCCACCTCGCAAAATTAATTTGGTGAAGTATTAAGGAGAGGGAAGCCGAAGGCATGGTAAGATGTGATCTCTAACCAATATGAATAGGTATATTTTATTAAAAAATTCAGGATAAAAGGTTCAGTAAAAATACTAGGTTAAAGCTCGTGAAAGTCTTTGCTATTAGGCTTAAGCCAAATTCTGATTTAAAACTGAGTTTAAAAAACTTTGCCTGGAAAAACAATATTCAAGCAGGATTTATCTTGACGGCAATTGGCAGTTTAAAGCAAGTAAATATTCGCTTTGCCAATCAACAGCAAAGCACTGTTATCACAGAGAAATTTGAAATTATTTCCCTGAATGGGACTATTGCCACCACAGGTTTACATTTACATATTGCAATTAGCGATCGCTATGGTAAAATTATCGGTGGGCACCTCAATGAAGGCTGTATTATTTACACAACAGCAGAAATAGTCATCGGTACTAGTGAAGACTTTCAATTTATCAGAACTATGGATGAACAAACAGGTTATCTAGAACTAGATGTTATTCCGCCAAACACTAGATAAATTATCAAAATTCATTTCCTTAGCTTCACTACCATCAGTATTTTGAAATAGTGCAGTAAATGAACCTGCACCTAAACCATCCTGGGGAAACATTCGATAACAGTGAATAGTAGCTAGATGGGATTGATAGGGTTGTAAATGGGGAACTTCCACCGCCTTAAATTGAGGAAAGCGTTTTAAAAACCATTGACAAACTCGCTCATTTTCTTCTGGGGAATAGGCACAAGTCATATAAGCTAGATACCCTTGGGGTGCAACAACTTGAGCAGAATTAGCAATAATTCGTTTTTGTCGGTTAGCACTTCTATTAATTGAACTAGGATGAAAACAACCTGGTGCTGTATCGCCTTTTGCTAGTAAAGATTGTCCAGTACAAGGTGCATCAACTATGACTAAGTTACTAGATAATGGTATTTCTTGAGCAAAAATACTCGAATCTCTATTAGTTACCAAAGCAGGTTGGATATGACAACGCTTTAAATTAGCAATTAACATTCCCAGACGTTTGCCAATTACTTCATTGCCAATAAGTAAATCCGGTTGTAATAATTTCCATGCGAATATACTTTTACCACCAGGGGCAGCACACATATCAACAATGTACTTAATAGGTTGCTTAATAGCAAGTAAGGTAGATGCCGCAAATACCGAAGAAAAATCCAAACAATAAAAATAACCTTGTTCGTGTAAGGGATGTTTACCTGGTTTTTCTTGTAAAGATAAACGTTCGATGAAATTTGGCTGCCAAGGAATAGATTCTGCCACCATAAAAGGATTCTCTGGTGGCTTTTCTTGGCACCAAAGAATACAGGGATGAAAAGGTTGGGGAGTAATTAAGGCATGAATAAATTTTTCTTGCTCGTCTGTATCTGTAAACAAGCGCCGTGTTAGTTTAAGTAGTAAATTTGAAGCCTTTTCCATCCTGACTTGGAAATATATAGAGATAATCATAACAAAACTATCACATTGTTATCCTCTCTAAATACTCGTGATAAGAATCAGTCTGCAAAATTCCTCTCTCTTTCTCATTCCTCTGCGTTCTCTGCGTTCTCTGCGGTTTATTTATTTGAATAATTTATCTGGCATTGCTGAATCAAGTAAGATATGAATTTGTCTCACGCAGTGAGTCCACTTGCGGTGGACGGGTTCCCCGGCATAAGCAAAGTGGCGAACCCGAAGGGAGGCGCTCCAGGCGCAGAGAAAAAGAGTTTAATATACCTGATGTTTTACATTTCATGTAAGGATTCAGCAACGCATTATTTTTTTATTAATTTCTTATTTTTGATAAATTTCTGTGTTTTGAATGAATCCATTAATAACTTAAAAATGAAATAATTATTGCAGTTTTAGGAAATTAATATTACCGAAAAATATCTATAAATGAAATATATATTACCTTATGATTGAATTGTCAATGGTTGATTCAAATGTGCATAATTCATACACAGAATCAATATATATGAGCCTCATCCATGTTGAAACCTGGAGTTTCTAATTATTCAGATGTGTCATTGCGACGTAAGGAAGCAATCCCAAAGTCACGTTAGAAAACTACGGTTCTCAAGGTAGACGAGGTTTATATTGATTTTCGTCTGACTAATCTAGGAGATTGAAATGAAACACCCATTTTCCTTAGATATTACTGAATTAGAATCACTTGCTTGGGAAATGACACAACTGAGCAACGAGGAAGCAGAAAAAGTTTCAGGAGGTACTGATGTAACAACTCAAGCTGTAGGAGAAGAGGGAGGAGATACCAATCCCATAGCAACAACTCAAGCTGTAGGAGAAGAAGGGGGAGATACTAATCCCATAACAACTGCAGCTGTAGGGGAAGAAGGAGGAGCAGGAACTATTTTACCCAAAAATTTTCCATTTCCATGGAAATTCCCCTTCTAAATTGATTGAAGTGCATCTATGATAAAGGCAATAAAGGGGGAATTATCAAGATAATTGATGTTGGTATTATACCAAGCGATCGCTCATATCAAATCTACCCTGAAATAGCATCTTTACCAGCCAGAAGTTATTTGTCTTAATTCCCCCAAATCTAAATAATCATAGATAAACGCCTTGCGTAACATTGGATGAGGAATAAACCTATCATATTTTTGCATTTCTGGCGCTTCAGCGTCACTGAGTAAATCATCTGCTGTAATTCTTTGCTCGCACAGAGAGATTATTTCCGGATAAATATGTTTCAGTTTATTTTTATTTAACTTAATTATCAAATAGTAAGGGTTAACACTGCGAATATTTTTAATTTCTAAAGTCTCACGGCAAAAGCTATTGATTAATCTTTCCAAGGTGCGAAAAGCCACCGTACCCATCCAAGGTAAAATACAGGATTTATCTTTACCAATAGGCAAAATATACTGTTGATTTAGTTGATAATCTCGTGCTATTTTACGAGCATCTTCTAGGCGTTTCACCGCATTTTTTTGTAAATAAGGATATTCCATATCCTCAATTAATATCTGCCGCATTCGCTGCAATACTTTAGAATGAATATTACCACTACCACCCCGCCAAAAAATACTGGCATTTCCTTCCACTTGTTTGACTAAAATTGTCTTTTTACGGAAATCAACTTCTGTAACTTCCCAAGTTTTTCCTGCTAAAGCAAATTGATTACCCACAGGAGGAGGCATCATAATACTGCCAATTTCCGTAGTTCCTTGTTTGACAATATATTCTACAGTTTCTGGAAATACAGCATAAAACTTGAACTTACTAACTATTTTCTCTCCAGCTAAACCCAAAATTAATTTACCAGTTTCGGCTTTTTGGATATGATTAATATCAATTAAATACCGTAGTAATAACCTAAACTCTTCCCTAGTAATATTGGCAAATGATGACAGGCTTAAAACCTGTTTAGCCAGGGCAGCAGGGGAAATAGATTCTGTTGCTGCTAAAATACTCATTGTCTGATGGTACAACAGACTTAAAGGATATTTTAGTGGTTGAATAGGTTCAATCCAACGTTCTTCTAAATAGAGTTGAATAATAGCAATGGATTGTAAAAGTTGCCAAGGAATTTGCTCAGGAAGTGGTGCTTCCAGTAAAGGTTCTTTTTCTGCACACACAAAACGCATATCCGCAGCCTCCCCCCTGCGTCCCGTGCGTCCTAAACGTTGGAGAAAACTAGCTACAGAGGGGGGAGATTCTAATTGAATTACCCTTTCTAAATGACCAATATCTACACCTACTTCTAAGGTAAGGGTAGCAGCAGTCACCGCAGGTTGATTGGGCTGACGCATGGCATCTTCCGCAGCTTGACGTAAACTAGCTGATATACTGCCGTGGTGGACGTGATAAATATCTGGTAAACTTGATGTTTTGGCAATTTTTCTTAAGGATGAAATGATAGTTTCCGTCTGGGTTTTATTGTTGCCAAATATAAGACATTTACGTGATTTACTTAAGTGAAAAATATATTGCTCGTAGTCATTTATATCTGATATATCAAGTTCTTCAGGAATAAAAAAGTGTTCTAAAGCTAATTTTATCGCACGTTTACCTCCATCAATTTTGGGGGTAATCACAGATTGATTAGTACCAGAACTTAACCATTCTTCAGCTAAGGAATAGTCTCCCAGAGTTGCAGATAAACCAATGCGGCGATGTTGGACTTTAGTTATATTTGCTAAACGCTGTAATTGACAAAGAATTTGACACCCTCTTTCCGAACCCATAAAGGCATGAATTTCATCAATTATCACAAACCGTAAATCACCAAATAAACCCATGAGTTCCTGATGTTTATTAATCAGTAAACTTTCTAAAGATTCTGGGGTAATTTGTAAAATACCTTGGGGTTTTTTCAAAAGCTGTTTTTTCCGACTTTGAGAAACATCACCATGCCAATGCCATACGGGAATATCTGCTTCTTTGAGTAAATAATTCAGCCGCTCAAATTGGTCATTTATTAATGCTTTAATAGGACCAATGTACAACGCGCCAATAGTCTGAGGAGGATTTTCATATAATTGGGTGACAACTGGTAAAAACGCTGCTTCTGTTTTACCAGCCGCCGTACCCGCAGCTACTAACAAGTGAGCATCTGTGTCAAAAATGACTTCACAAGCAGCTATTTGAACTGGTCTTAATTCCGTCCAATTATGGTTGTAAATATATTCTTGGATAAAGGGTGCAAGACGGGAAAAAGTTGTCATTCGATGTTGGATTTTGGATGAACCTCAACCATAGATTTGTTGATTATTATAACTTACGAATTATTTGAATAATTGGGATATTTGAACATGCATAAAAGCGATATCAACATCTCGTTGAATGGCTTGATGATAACGCATTTCTAAGGTACTTCCTTCCTCTGCTGGTTGTAATAAACTATGTGCTGTCTGTAATAATTCAGTAGCAGCATTTAAAGTTATGGGTTCTTTAGCGCTCAATTCCTCATCTATCTGAACAATAAATTGAGAAATGGGACGCAACCAGCTAAACCACTCATGCTCTAGAACAAGTCGCAAAAACTCCCCATTTGAGGGGATACGTCCATGTAATTGCTCGTAAGTAGCACGCTCGTATTCTAATAAAGCTTTGTGGAGACGTAGTAACTGTATACGTACTTCCTTGAGACGTTGGAGGGTAGATTGTAGAGATGAGTTGCTAGCAGACATGGGATAGTAATGAAAGTAAACACTTGTTCTATCTTAATGGAGCGAGAGTAGCACGTGCTTTTAAATCTCACATTGAATAAATCAGGTTTGGGATTTGGCTCACGCAAAGGCGCAAAGACGCAAAGAATCGTTGTTTATTCATGCCCAAAATGTAAATTCATACTCCAATTCAGCAATACCTAAAGTTCTGTTATAATTATTAGCGATCGCATGACATATTTGCAAATTCCCGTTCTTTTATAGAGTTGTTGATACCCACCATAACTACAACCCCAATTTTTCTCGGATAGTCTCTTCTTTATCCCGAAAACCCACCATTACGGCTTTTTCTTCTTTTGTGAATAAGGGACGTTTGAGCAGCATTGCATCTCCAGCAAAGGCTTCAATCCATTGTTCATCTGTCCAACTCTTTTTCTCTTCACCCAATGCACGGTAAGATTGGCCAGAAGTATTTCGCATTGGTTTAGCGCCTAAGGATTCTACCCAGCTTTGGATTTGTGTGCGGTTGGGGGGATTTTCTTTGGTGTTAATAAATTCATAGTCAACTTGATTGTCTTTCAACCACTGGAAGGCCTTTTTACAAGTTCCACAGTTGGGTATGCCGTAGACTTGAATTGACATATATAACTCCTATAGGTGTATTTGAAATTTTCTCAATCATCTGGTGACTTAAGATATGAATTTATGCATTGTCTCATGATTCTAACGATAAGATCCCCGACTTTTTGAAAAAGTCGGGGATCTGGGCCTCACCATTTTTACAAAGGATAGCTATTAGGACTTACGCAACGTTCCCACAAAGATAAATGGAGTAGGGAGCAGGGGAAAATACCTCGTTTTGGAAAATGACTTGGGACAGTCAAAAAAGCAAACGAATTCATCAAACAATTTTATTATTTCCATCCCCGTGAAGGGGAAGTGGTTTGTCAAGGAAGTTTCGGTTCCATTCCTCCAAGGAGGCGACCAGATGTTTCCGTCCCCGTGAAGGGGAAGTGGTTTGTCAAGAAAGCCGTGTTCGCAAAGTAGAGGCGAAAGCTCTAAAGGGTTTCCGTCCCCGTGAAGGGGAAGTGGTTTGTCAAGGACTGGAGAAAAAACATCATCAATGTCAAAACTTATGGGTTTCCATCCCCGTGAAGGGGAAGTGGTTTGTCAAGAGTTACCACAGAGGCGGCAGAAAACTTCTATGCCAAGTTTCCGTCCCCGTGAAGGGGAAGTGGTTTGTCAAGAGTAGTAGAAAAAACCACTCTAGATGAAGCCTTAAGGTTTCCGTCCCCGTGAAGGGGAAGTGGTTTGTCAAGTACTTCTGGAAAGATGAAAGTTCAACTACTTCAAAACCAGTTTCCGTCCCCGTGAAGGGGAAGTGGTTTGTCAAGGTATCAGTTAGACTTCTGTACAGCGTACTATACTCGTTTCCGTCCCCGTGAAGGGGAAGTGTTTTGTCAAGAGTTCACTTTTGGAACCCTTACAGAGAGGGGGTTTGAGATACCCCAATCGACACACTCCTGAAAAACGTGAAAGATTTTGCAAAAATGGGTCAATTTTGCAGCCTGAAAACCTTGCTGCATAAAGTATCGACACACTCCAACGAGATTATAGGGTTTTCAAGGTTCGGGCTTAGTGTGTCGATTTATTTTTGACACTACCTAGTAGGTAAACATACACCTACTTGAAGTGATCGTCAATCAACTAGCAACATATTGAAACAATTGTGATTATCAAATGCGATCGCACTCAGGCATGGAAGATAAAATTAGAATGGAAGACTGTTTTTATTTTCATAAATTTTTCATCGAAGACTAATTTTCATTTGTTTTACTAAATTTGGCGTTGATATTTGAATGCTTTTCATCAACACAATCAGGAATGTGGATAAAATAAAGTACAACTCTTAAATTTATGTAATCTAATGTTGGGTTACGCTGTCGCTTCACCCAACCTACAAAGAATTGTCAGTTATTGACAGTTGATAGGTAAGAGTGAGTTAAGAATATTCCCTCACTCTTTCACAGGAACATCCCAAAGGTTTAAATTTGTAGTACGGGCATCTTGCCCACGTTTTACAGCAGATTCGATGTTTATGAGGTACAGTTGCCCAATTCAAATTCCAAGGTTTAAAAGCCACCCTGGAATTGGTGTACCTCACGTACCTCAAAAGTGCTGTACATGAAGGGAGCTGGCCGGCTCCCAATCCTTCACTCCGGGCGGGGAAACCCCGCCCCTACTCCTTCACTCCCTCACTCCTTCACTCCCTCACTCTTTATCGTGTCTCCCAAGTCCACAAATAAACCCATCCCCCTCCTAGCAGGATTAAAAACCCTACTCTCCTATCAACAAGTATGGTTGCGTGGGGATATACTTGCAGGTGTCACCGTCGCTGCTTACTTAATTCCCCAATGCATGGCTTATGGTGAGTTAGCAGGGGTGGAACCTGTGACGGGATTATGGGCAATTCTGCCGCCGATGATACTTTATACCCTATTCGGCTCATCCCCCCAACTATCCGTAGGACCAGAGTCAACTACGGCGGTAATGACGGCGGTGGCTATTTCACCCCTTGTCACCGAAAACGGTGCTAATTATGCCAGTCTCGCTTCCCTGCTGGCTTTGATGGTGGGAGTTGTTTGCATCATTGGCTACATTGCCAGACTGGGTTTTCTCGCAGACTTGCTATCTAAACCAATTCTGATTGGTTATATGGCTGGGGTGGCGGTAATTATGATGACGGGGCAATTGGGTAAGATTAGTGGTATTAAGATTGAGGCAAATACTGCCTTTGGGCAAGTGGGTGAATTTTTCAGTAAGTTGCCAGAAGTTCATCAACCAACTCTGATTGTAGCGATTTTGGTCTTAGTGTTTCTCTTCGCTATTCAGCATCGTTTCCCTAACGCACCCGGTCCTCTTTTAGCGGTATTATTAGCAACAGCAGCAGTAGCTTTATTTAATTTGGATGGGCGAGGGGTGGCTGTGGTAGGAAAAATTCCCGCCGGTTTACCTCATTTTTCCCTACCTCAAATATCCCTTGGGGATGTTGCTAAACTCATAGCTTCAGCAATTGGCATTGCAGTTGTAGGATATTCAGATAATGTATTGACAGCAAGGGTTTTTGCCACTCGTCATCTTTATAAGATTGATGCGAATCAGGAACTGTTAGCTCTAGGTGTCTCCAATCTGGGAAATGGGTTTATGCAGGGGTTTCCTGTGAGTAGTAGCGGTAGTCGTAGTGTCATTGGTGACTCTTTAGGCAGTAAAACTCAAGTATTTTCCCTGGTTGGTCTGGTGGTGGTGGTTGCGGTGCTGTTGTTTCTGCGTCCTGTATTGGCATTATTCCCTAAGGCAGCACTGGGAGCAATTGTGATTTATGCTGCTACTAAATTGATCGAAATACCTCAATTTATTAGATTGCGAAAATTTCGCCGCAGTGAGTTTTTCCTAGCTATAATTACCACCCTGGGAGTACTCCTGACGGATCTTTTAGTTGGTGTTGCGGTAGCGCTCGCCCTATCTGTGATTGATTTATTTGCCAGGGTAGCCCGTCCCCATGATGCTGTTTTGGGCAAAGTGCCAGATTTAGCAGGATTGCATGATATTGAAGATTGGGAAGGAGCAGAAACTATCCCCGGATTGGTAATTTATCGTTATGATGCTCCCCTGTGCTTTGCTAATGTGGAAGATTTCAAGCGACGCGCATTAGAAGCCATTGAAGCGGAAAAACATCCAGTGGAGTGGTTTGTTCTGAATACGGAAGCAATTATTGAAGTTGATATTACTGCCATTGATACCTTGATGGAATTACACGGCGAATTAGCAGCAAGGGGGATTACCTTCGGAATGGCGCGGGTAAAACAAGATTTATATGCACAGTTGAGACGTTCGGGGTTGTTAGAGAAAATTGGTGCTGACAATATTTATCCTACCTTACCTACGGTTATTGCAGGGTTTCAAAATCGTAATACACCGGATGGTTCTAACTCTGCCAATGGATAATTTATTTGGCGTTGCTAATTTGAAGTATGAATCCGGTTGTAGAGACGTTGCAGTGCAACGTCTCTACAAGGATTTTGGAATTATATCATGTCCGGTTAAACACTTATAATTAAATGTAGGTTGGGTAGAACGAAGTGTAGACCCGAAGGGGCTTCTCGCAGAGTAACCCAACACAATCAGACTTTTGTTGGGTTTCGTTCCTCAACCCAACCTACAAATCACGATTTTATTACAAGTAATCATCCGGACTTGATATTACAAAACATCATTTTCATACATGGATTCAGCAACGCCATTTATTTTTTTGAGTTCGCTAAAATCACATTCTGTATTAATTTTCACAAGTGTAGAAAAAATAGGTGCGTTACGCTACGCGGCAGGACACCCTACGTGTTTTTCAAAAATAAAATAGTAATCCTATAGTAATATATGTTTTTGTGTATTTAACAAATCTGTTAGCAATCGCCCGTGGTGGAGATTGTTTTCACAAAATTACATTTCTCCCAATCCAACTATGACAGAAATTTTACCTGCTGATAATGAAGCGGCGCTAAAAAAAGCAGTTGATTTGCTCAAAAATGGCGACGTAGTGGTGTTCTCAACCGATACTATTTATGGTATTGGAGCCAGTATTTCCAAGGAATCAGGTGTTAAAAAAATTTTTGAGGTAAAATCGCGATCGCCACAGAAACCTCTCATAATTTATGTAGCCAATTTTGAACAGCTGCAACAAGTTACTCAGGAAATTTCTGAAAATACCCTCCAGTCCCTCCGCAAAATTTGGCCAGGGGCAATGTCTGGCATCTTCCCTAAGACTGAAATTGTCCCATCATTTGTAACATCAGGTAAAGACACAGTAGCAGTCAGAATCCCTAACCATCCCCTTTGTTTGCAATTAGTGCGTCAGGTTGGCGCTCCCCTAGCGGTAACCAGCGCCAATGTATCCGGAATGGAGACGCAAAAAACAGCCCCAGAAGTGGCGGCGCAATTGGGACAGAGAGTTCCTCTAGTTCTGGATGGAGGACCAAACCCCGAACAACAACCTTCTACCCTGGTTGATTTTACCTGTTCACCAGCTCAACTATTGCGCGAGGGGGCCTGGTCTTTCTCGAAACTCCGCCAAGCTATTCCCGATTTGCAACCTATCCCTGAAAGCTGAGATTCTGCTCCATCAGCCGCCGCTGACTATAGAAATAGTCCCGGTCTACTGAACAGTAGCGCAAATGGCGGCGCTGATTTTGTATGCCAATGGCAGTGCGCCCGTGCAAAACCCGATGGTTGTCAAACATCACCAGATCCCCTGGTTGCAAACCTTGTTTCAGGAAGTATCTTGGATCGGTATAGAGCTGCATTAGCTTTCTGTATGCGGCATAAAATGGCTCCACAATTGCCTCTGGTAAGTCTAAGGGAGCAGGAAATAAATTACTGATGCGAACTTCCTTTAAATGACCACCACTATCGAGACAAAAAACCGGACTGCTGAACTGCATATCGATGCGATCGCTATAATGTTTTTGGAAGGAAACCTCGTAACGGCAAAGTAAATCGAACGCCTCCCTATCCTCCTGACGTAGCACCTCTGCTATTTGGAAACCATCCACAAAGGTAGACTGACCACTGCCATCATTGTTCGCCATTAAACAGTGGAAAAAAATAATTCCCGGTGGTGCATATTGATAGGCATCATCTGTGTGGGGGATGAGGTTAATTTGCGAGTTAGCAACACTTTTCTGGCTTTCTTCTGGATCGACAACAATCTCGAACACACGTCCGTAATTGGTTTCCAATAGAGGCCCAAATGACTGAGCAAAAGATTCGAGTTCTCCCTTCTGAGGAAGCACATTTCGCACAAAACAAATCCCGTAATCCCTCAAATGTTCTAGCAGTTGTAACCGACTTGCATTCCCAGTTCTGACTTCTTCATAGGAAATCTGCGGTAGGCTAGTTACAATCTGGTTATCCCAAAGAATAGGTCGATGCTGACGATGTTCTCTCTCGGTAGTAGAATAGCAGTGCTGTCGCAACCATTGAGTATTATAGATGCTTTTGTGACCATCAGGTTCCCATAATATTTCCAGTGTATTGCCGCTATCCCAACTAACTGAAAGGGGTTCTATATCTAAGGGAATATCAACGATCCGAAAACGCTTTTCGCCATGTTTGGGGTCACCACAAACAGAGCAATAACAGTTATCCCGCAGCCAAATATAGTGGAATGTACTGCGATGACCATCAACCCAATAGACAAATAGTTTTCTTTGGTCTTGTTGGACTTTGGAGATTTGATATTCTTGGTCAAGGTCAATTGCCAACCTACTATGACTCATCGCTTTCTTGTTCCTACTACAAATTCATCATCCGAGTAAAACTTTTATCGCCACCATAGGTTGTACAAGCCTGTTGTAAAACCTCACATAGACGTTCTGAAAATTCTAGAGAAGTTTTAAAACTTTGATTGAGTTCATTAACTAAACAGGCATCCTTGTGAGCTAAATTCAAGGTAAACGCTGGACCAGGATTCCCTTCCAAGATCGAGGGAAGCAATTTTTCCGCCACCCAGCTACTCCCTGAACCCGCTTGAATCATATTCGTGAGTTGTTTGGGATCGATTCCTGCTTCTGTCCCTAAAGATAGCACTTCTCCCAGGGCTTTAGTATTGATAAAGCAAAGATAATTAATCAGCAACTTGGAAAGGATGGCATGGGAAAGTGGTCCCACATAATAAATCTGGGAACCAATGGCTGACAATATCCCTTTAATGTTGTCAAAAGTCTCTTGATTCCCACCCACAAACATGGATAGCGTACCCGTTTCAGCCCCCTTTGCCCCCCCAGAAACAGGGGCAGCAATCGACTCAATTTGCCGTTCCCCAGCCAAGGCTGAAATCTTTTCCATAATTTCGATTGAGTTGGTTCCAGTATCAATCCAAATCGTTCCGGGGCGGGCATGGGCAATCACTCCAGCATCTCCCAACATCACCGCTTCTAACTGCTTTGGTCCTGGAAGACTGGTCATAATGACACCAGCATCCCCTGTCACCTCCGGGATGGAATCGCGCCAACTTGCTCCGGCTGCAATTAAGGCTTCTGCTTTTTCTGGTTGGATGTCATGTACAGAAACATCAAACCCTTTCTTGAGCAGATTGACAACCATACCACTGCCCATATTACCCAGACCAATAAACCCAATTTGCATGGGAACTTCCTCCTATTCAAAACCAGTATCAACCTTCGTAAGCTTCATCGGCAATTTTCAAAGCCTCATCAATGATGGCAAACCCTTCTTCCAACTGCTCCTCATTAATACAAAGTGGAGGAGACATAAACACCCAATTCCAGCGTACAAGACCGTGTAAACCCAGCTCTCGAAGACGGGCGGCAACTTTACCCATGACTACCATTTCGTGGGGTTTGGCATTCCAAGGAGCCATCGGTTCTCGCGTTTCTCGGTTCTTGACGCACTCAATCACACCATACAGTCCCAAGCTACGGACATCCCCCACCGATGGATGTTTTGCCTTCATTGACTGTAACTTTTCTGCCATGCGATCGCCCATAATCCGGCTGTTTTCCACCAGATTTTCTGATTCATAAACCTTCATGGTTGCCAAAGCAGCGGCGCAAGCAATGGGATGACTGCCAAAAGTAAGCCCGCAAACAAAGGGGTTGGTTTCAAAATAATCAGCGATGTGTTGCCGTACTATCACCCCACCCATAGGAATATACCCACAGGTAAGTCCCTTAGCCATCGCCATAATATCAGGAACAACCCCATAATGCTCGATCGCAAACATTTTTCCAGTGCGACCAAAGCCGGCTAGAACTTCGTCACAAATGAGTAAGATACCATGCTTATCCGCATATTCCCGTAGGGCTTGCCAATAACCATCGGGGGGAATAATCACACCATTGAACCCAGTAATAGTTTCCATCAGGATTGCCGCCACGTTTTCGGGTCCTTCAAACTCAATGGTTTGAATCACGTGATCAATGTAAACCTGTAGATTTCCTTCTGGTGCGTAGCCAAAAGGACAACGGTAGGCATAGGGGTCGTGAACTCGAACAATCCCACTGATACCAGGTTCATGGGCTAAACGTCTGGGGTCTCCTCCTGCGGTTGCTGCACCAATGGTTGCGCCATGATAACTGCGATATCGGGTGACAATTTTATGCCTACCCGTGTACATACGCGCTATTTTGATGGCATTCTCAATGGCTTCAGCCCCACTCAGGGTAAAGAAAGTCTTAGTCAGATCCCCTGGTGTAATTTCTGCTAACTTAGCTGCTGTTGCGGCACGAATTTCTGTAGCTGTACCCGGATGGGCAAACGCAAGTTGATCGGCTTGATCTTTTATGGCTGCAATCACCTTGGGGTGGCTGTGACCAATATTCATGTTGACGTACTGACTGGAAAAATCCAGGTACTTTTTGCCATCTTGATCCCAGAAATACACGCCCTCAGCACGATCCATGACAATCGGATTTTGGATATTTTTCTGAGGAACCCAGGAAAAAAAGACGTGGTCACGATGGGTTTTGACAATTTCTTGTGGGTTCATATTCTTAACTTGAAAATACACAGCAGGAAGTAGGGTGGGCAATGCCCACCTTACAATTACCGATTGAGTAACAACTACTTACTTATGGACGGCGAAAATGAAATAGACCCCATGTAAACAGACCTTGCTGGGCAGATTCTACCCATTGACATAAGCCATTCTTAGAAGATTCTAAAAATTCTGGGGTACATTTTTGGCTGAGTTCGTCGTAATGGGCAATGACAGAATCTCTCAATTTCGTGTAATGAACCAGCAACTGATGGGATTTGTCGATCACGTTGATGGTTTCAAAACCCAGACTTTCGGCTTTACTGGTATAGGAATGGAAAGAACCGATACCCTCGTGATGGATATTAACCCGTTGGAGTGAATCCTTTAAAGCTCCATCTGGACAATCATCTGCTTGCAGAATATCCATGAACAGTAACTGTCCACCTGGTTTAAGTACCCGATAGGCTTCTTCGAGGACGCGATCTTGTCCATCTGTGTGGAACAGGGCATCTTGAGACCAAACTAGATCGAAACTGCCATCATCAAACGGAATATCTTTAAAGTTGCCAAACACAATGTCAATCAAATTGTCAAGACCCTGTTGACGATTGCGTCGCTCATTTTCCTGATTTTGCTCTTCACTTATATTGAGACAGGTGACATGACAGCCGTATTTTCCCGCCAAATGCCGTGCGGCTGGCCCATATCCGGAGCCGAGGTCAAGCACACGGAAATCAGGATTGAGGTTCTGGACTTGTCGCGCCATCCATTCAGTGGTTTTTGCCATCCCCTCTGCAATGGGGCGATCTGGATTGTCCTCATATAATCCTAAATTTAAGGTGTCGCTGCCAATGGCAATCTCATACAAATTCCGCGCATTTTCACTATTGTAATGGACTCTGGCGCGTTCTGTGGCTTGTTCAGAGTTTGCTATTGTGGTCATGATATGCACCCCTAGTTTCTGTTGTTAGATGTACAGGAAATTCAGAGAAACCCTCGATTGAGATTAACTCTGAAGTTGGTATTGGGATTCGAGAGCAGACTTTCTCCCATCTTGCTCATAAATCGAATCAATACGGGGATGAAGGTGACATAACCGACTGACTTCATCTTGAACCTTTGCAATCGTCTTAGCTGTAGGTTCACTGCTCAACATTTGATCTATTAATTCGGCAATGCAATACATTTCCTCAGAACCAAATCCCCGGGTTGTGGTTGCCGATGTTCCTAACCGGATGCCGCTACATATGGTCGGCTTCTGGGAATCGTAGGGAAGCATATTCTTATTGACGGTAATCCTGACCCTGGCTAAGCGATCTTCAGCCTCCTTACCCGTAATACCTTTCTCACTTAAATCGATCAGCATCAGATGGTTATCCGTGCCACCAGAAACTAGGCGAAATCCCCTTTCCATCAAATCTGTTGCTAATATTCTGGAATTTTTGAGGGTTTGACGTTGATAGGTAACAAAGCTGGGAGACATAGCTTCTTTTAACATCACTGCTTTGGCAGCGATCGCATGTACGTGAACGGCTCCCTGTACCCCAGGAAAGACTGCACTGTCAATCTTGCGAGCAAATTCTGGTGCGGAATGTTCCCCCAACAAGATCATCCCGCTACGAGGTCCACGCAAAGTTTTCTGAGTGCTGGTGGTGACAAAATGAGCGTAGGGAACTGGAGAAGGATGCAATCCGGCTGCAACTAATCCTGAGATGTGGGCGATATCAGCCAATAAATAGGCTCCGACTTCATCCGCAATTTCCCGAAAGCGTGAGAAATCAATTATCCGGGGATAGGCACTCGCACCAGCAATAATCAATTTGGGACGGATCTCTTTAGCCTGAGCGAGAATCTGATCGTAGTCCAAACACTCCGTATCTGCATCTACTTGGTAAAAATGACAGTCATAGTGCTTACCTGTCATGGTAAATTTCGCACCGTGGCTGAGATGTCCCCCATGACCGAGATCCATCCCTAAGATGCGATCGCCTGGTTTCAGGACGGTGAGATAAACTGCATGATTTGCTTGGGAACCTGTATAGGGTTCAAGATTGGCGTGAGCAGCTCCAAATAATTCCTTAGCACGGTTAATCGCTAAGTTTTCCAACTCGTCAATATTCTCACAACCACTAAAGTAGCGACGACCTGGATATCCCTCAGCTACCTTGTTTGTCAAGATCGATCCAGTGGCTTCTAGTACAGCACGACTAATGAAGTTAGCTGACGCAATTAATTCTATATTGTCTTTTTGCCTTTGGTTTTCCCTTTCAATAATTGCAAAGACCTCTGGATCTATGGACTCTAAACCTAAACCATAGTTTTTCGGTTGCCTTTTTTCTTGGGAAATAGTCAATTGTTTTTACTCCTTAAACACTTGTTATGTTTTAATATTTCTTAATGATTTGGTGAACAACAATTTTGCTTCAAAAATCAGTTGAAGATTGCAGCTAATTTAGCGCGAGTTTATTATACAGCCAAAGTTGATCGAAAACGGTAGAGAGTTTAAGACCTATTTCCGATATTCTGAGAAACCCGATCTATATCTATGTAATCTAAACCTAAACCATCGTTTTTCGGGTACCTTTTGTCTTGGTCAATAGTCATTTGTTTTACTCCTAAAACCCTTGTTTCTCTTTATTATTTCTTAAGATTTTTGTGAACAAAAGTTTCGCTGGAAAAATCAGTTGAAGCTTGCAATTAATTTAGCGATCGATGATTTTGTACCTATTCAAATGAAGATATTCAGGTAGAATTGAGAAGCCGAGTTTACTATACAGCCCAGTTTTACCAAACATGGTAGAGAGTTTAAGACCTATTTCCCATAGGGACTATTCAGTTTAAACTAGTACAGGTGAACCAAATGTAAAAGCATAAAATGTCCGATTTAATTCTGTTTTGGCATCGGCGGGATTTGCGAATTGCTGATAATACGGGACTGGCAAAGGCAAGAGAACTAAGTAATCAGGTGGTAGGATTATTTTGCCTCGATCCCCATATTCTCAGAGGGGATGATATTGCTGCTGTGAGGGTGACGTATATGATGGGTTGCTTGCAAGCATTGCAGGAGCAATATAACAAAGCTGGTAGCCAGTTGTTAATCCTTCAGGGAAATCCAGTTAAAGCAATTCCCCAATTAGTAACAGCATTGCACTCCAAAGCAGTATTCTGGAATTGGGACGTGGAACCCTATGCTCAAGAACGCGATCGCACTATACTAGAAATACTCCAAACTCAGGGTATCCAGGTTTTAGCTCACAATTGGGATCAGCTACTACACTCACCCGACGAAATTTTTACTGGTACTAATAAACCTTACACCGTTTACAGTCCCTTTTGGAAGAATTGGATTAGTAAATCTAAGGCACATCCTGTGGATAAGTTAGAGAATATCACTGGATTGACAACCCCAGAGCAGGAAATAGCAGTACAAAATGGTGTAATTGAATTACCCACCGCCAAAGATTTGGGATTTGTCTGGGATGGAGAATTGATACTTGCGCCGGGAGAAACCCCAGCTAGGGAACAGTTGGAGGAATTTTCTGCTAATGCAATTAATGAATACCAAGAACAGCGTAATTTTCCGGGGGTTGAGGGGACATCAAAGTTAAGTGCAGCATTGAAATTTGGAGTAATTGGTATTCGTACTGTGTGGCAAGCTACTATGGAAGCCTTAGAAAATAGTCGCAGTGACGAAACCAAAGCCAGTATCCGCACATACCAACAGGAATTAGCTTGGCGGGAATTTTATCAACATGTCATGTATCATTTTCCCGAACTAGCAGAGGGTGCTTACCGGGATATCTTCAAAAACTTTCCTTGGGAAACCAACACAGAACATTTTCAGGCTTGGTGTGAAGGGAAAACTGGTTATCCCATAGTTGATGCTGCCATGCGTCAGTTAAATCAAACTGGATGGATGCACAACCGTTGTCGGATGATTGTGGCTAGTTTCTTGACTAAGGATTTAATTCTCAATCCCCAGTGGGGAGAAAAATACTTCATGCAGAAACTAATTGATGGGGATTTATCTGCCAATAATGGTGGTTGGCAATGGAGTGCTTCTAGTGGCATGGACCCTAAGCCTTTGCGTATTTTCAACCCAGCTAGTCAAGCCAAAAAATTCGATCCTGAAGCAGAGTATATCAGACAATGGGTGCCAGAATTGCGAGCGATCGATACTGAATACTTAGTCACTGGTAAAATTTCCCCCTTAGAACGTCATGCTATTGGTTATCCCGAACCCATTGTGGATCACAATCAGCAGCAAAAAGCATTTAAGGAACTTTATAAACAGCAGAAAGAAACTGGGGTCAAGGGGAATTTAGAATTTAGAATTTAGAATTTAGAATTGCGTTTTGCAACGGAGATTTTACCCCGACGCAAAACGCGCTGCTTGTAGAAGCAGGGGAATTTAACCAACTTTGGGGGTTAAATTGCTTTTTGCCACATCTACGCCGTTTTTATCTTGATGAACTTGCGAAAACTCCTAACCAATCTTTAGCAGTAGGAGTAATGCGGTTAATTGTCGAAAATAAAAGCCAAGAAAAAACAGGAGAACTTGCCAGACTGCTAATGAATCAAGCTCAATAAGAGTTATAGTCCTACGCAATTAGGTTAGGAAATTTTCTTGAATTTAGGGAACCCTTTTTTTCCTGGCTTATTCTTCTTACAGTTCTCAAAAAACCGCGAGATAGCAGACCAAGTTCTTTCCGCACTAGCTTGACAAGCTTGAGCTGAGAGTTTTTTGCACCACTCAAAGCTATGACGCAGCACTTTGCAATAAGCACTTAAGTCATATCGCCCAATGCCGCGATTATCCATCCAGTATCTCAGGCAAGAATTACGAACAAAACGAGCAGTCCGAATCGCCTCATCTAGCAATCGGTACTGCTCATCTCGTCCTTGCAACTTCGCTTCAAATACTAGCATTGTTAAATCAAATCCTATGTCAGTAATCCTAGTATAGGATTGGTAAAAGCTCAACTACCCTTTTCCTTATCTTCGCCCTCGCTCAGAGTTTGTCAAAGGGTGTTTTGCTTTTACCCGCTCATTCACCCCGCCACTAAACTGAGTACCGTTGTAGTGGGGGCACTCTGAGCGTTTTTAAGTAGGGAGGAATTAGAAGTTATGTTAAATTTAGATTCTTTGAAGAAAAGTCGAGTTTATCAAGAAGCCAAAGAAGAAGGCAGTTTGCAAACCAAATTAGAAATGATTCCTATCTTAAAAGAGTTAGGGTTAACCATTGAACAAATTGCAGAGCGTCTCAAGCTGGATGTAGAAACAGTCAGAGAAAACTACCAACAGTAATTTGTTTTGGCTTACCTCTTAAAATACCGGCGGTTGTTAATCTCTTGATACCTAGCAATATATTCTACATTCATTCTTTCCACATCTGAGAGTAAATTATTGGGAAAACTCTGGGGAGCATATCGGGGACGATACCAAGGCTGATTCTCAAAGTACTGTTGTAAACCGGGGGTCTGGAAACGGCGACCATGATGGGCGAAAATAGAATTACGCATAATATCTAACTCAAAGCCACTTTTGCTTTGTAAATCAGCATCGGTGACTATTTTCTGCGACAGCCAAGCATATTTATTGCCAGTAGATGAAGTGGCAATTTCTCGAAAATAAAATCTGTCTGGAGATGCATTGACATCTTGACTAGCAAAAGCACAATATGATTTGGGGTTACTTCCTCCATAGGTTTTCAGCAGGTTGATGCAACTATTGCGATCGCTAAATTTATTGGCATAAACTGCAAATAACTTTTTACCTGATAAGTTGGCATACTCCGGTATCCAAAACATTCCTGCTTGTAGATATCCCCTCGTCTGCAATATTTGCACTTGTTTCATGGCATTTTGGGCATCGGAGTAAGCAGAATCTGCCAGGAAATAAAAGGAGTTTTGATTTGCAGTTGGGTAATTATTGGTAGATACTGGCGGAGTTGTTGGTTGCTTTACCTGCTTCCTAGCATGTTGAGGAGATTTTGTCAATAATATGCTTGCGATCGCAGCAGCAGCAATTACTCCTCCACCGATTGTTCCGCCTAGGATGAGGGCATTTTTATGATGATTGGCAGGAGTAAAATTTACTGGCTCAGGGGAAGATGCAGCCAGGGTTGGTGGTTGAGTTGCCGGTAGTTCTGTAGGTGGAAGGGTATTTATTAAAGCCTGTTCTCCTTTATCTGCTCCCTGCAAAGCATCTAGCATTTCCCTAGCTGTAGCAAAACGATCACGGGGATGATATTCAATGGCGCGATCGATTACTGCTTGCAATTCTGGGCTAATATGGGGTGCGTAGGTTTGCCACAGAATCTCTCCTGTGCGGGAATCTGTCTCTATGGTTTGTGGCTGCTTACCAGTAAGCAGATAAATTGCTGTGATGCCTAAACTATATAAATCGCTGGAATAAATTGGTCTACCTGCGGCTTGTTCGCTAGGCATATATCCCGGTGTACCAATAATTATGGAACTGGTGGAACTACCTTGGGAATTGATTGTAGTTCCCATAGATTCCCTCACTGCACCAAAATCAATTAATACTGGCTCACCATCTTGATGGCGCAAAATAATATTATCTGGCTTAATATCCCGGTGAATAATTCGTTGAGAATGTACGTATTCTAAGATAAGTAAGATACTTGATAGAATTTTGCAGACAGCATTTTCACTGAATAAGCCCTGCTGTTGTATTCTACTTGTCAGGGTATCTCCTTCAATCCATTCTTGCACCAGGTAGAATAATTCATCTAACTGGAAATAGGCATATAAAGTCGGGATGCGATTGCAAGCTCCACCCAATTCTTCTAAAATAGCTGCTTCCCGTTGAAACCTTTGCTTTACCAGTTGGTAAATTTCAGGATTATTGGCAATGGGTTTGAGTTGTTTAATTACACAACGGCGATGGGAAGGCATTTGAGTATCTTCCGCCAGGAAAGTTTCCCCAAATCCACCGCTTCCCAGGGTTTGAATAATTTGATAGCGGTTATTTAGCAGCATGGAGCCAGATATTTTTTCACCGTCATATTAATCACACACTATTATCATGGTAATTCCATCAACTCTGCAACCATCAACGCTTTAATCTGATCTAAGTAAGTCGGCGTAAAAAATTCAAGGTATGTCATTGCGAGTGGAACGAAGTGAAACGAAGCAATCCCAAGGGTTTTGTGCTAGTTTACATTCTGTTACATAGTGATGTTTATTTGTGCCGACTTACTTAATACCAATTCTCTGTAACAATGCACTTAATCATAATGATGCTTAACCAATCTTGGGGGGTTGAATTCCCCTGTTTATATAAGCAGTGCGTTTTGCGTCGGCGTAAAATCCCCGTTGCTCCTACGTAATTCGCTCATTCGCTCATTCGCTCATTCTACATTCTTTTAAGTTTTAACCTTTGCGTCTTTGCGCCTTTGCGTGAGTTTAATATTAAGTGCAAATTCATGGAGAAATGGTATAACCATCATTAATAATTATGAAGATTTAAATATTATGTATGTAGGAAGGTTAATGTATTATCAATTCTTGAATCAGTGGATAAACTGAGAATGAATTCTGTTGAGATTTGTTTACTCCAAGAAAAGGAACTTCCAGAAGCCGAAACACTTTTGAAACTTTCCTTTAGTACTTTTTTAGGGCTTGCAGAACCGATGGATTTCGGGAGTGGTGCAGAATATACATCTCGTTGGTATCGAGATCCATTATCTGCCTTTGCTGCTAAAACTGATGGAAAACTAATTGGTTTTTGCATGGTAGCTAATTGGGGAAGTTGTGCCGGCTTTGGTCCGATTGTTGTCCATCCCGATTATTGGAATCAGGGTATTGGTTCTCAATTAATGAGTAGCGCGTGGTCAAAATTTAAAGAATGGAACAGTCAACAGATTATTTTTTGCACCTATACTAATAGTCCAAAACATATCTATTTGTACAGTAAATTAGGTGCTGAACCCCGATTTTTAATTGCTTTATGCGTTAAAAATATTTCATCTAGTCAACAGCAAACCTTAACAGCCAAGCGGTATTCTCAACTCTCTTCCCAGCAGCAGGCAGAATTTTTAGATGCCATTTATTTATTAACAGACAAAATTTATCAGGGATTAGATTGGCGTTCTGAAATTCTTTTGTTGCAACAACGTGCCCTTGGCGATACTTTACTTCTTTGGAATAATCAAGGCTTAATTGGGTTTGCTATTTGCCACTATGGTTCAGGTTCAGAAGCCGCAACAGACACCTGCTATATTAAACTGGGAGCAGCTACATCAGCAGCAGCATTCGAGCAGTTAATTGATGAATGCGAAATCTTAGCTGCCACCCTGGGAGTGTTTTTTCTGGTAGCTGGCATAGATACGGCTTGTGTTGATGCTTATCGCCGAATCATGGCACGTCAATTCCGCATTCAAAACTTTTCTGTCTCCATGCACAAACCCAATCAATCTGGCTATAATCGTCCTGATGTTTATGTAATTGAAGATAAACGTTGACTCATATCTTGCACCTGCACCCTAGAAGGGTGAACGGCAGTTTGCTTATGCCGGGGCTCGCGCAGCGTATCCGCAGGATTCACCCTTTCGGTAGTTGTTCATGGGGGAAACCACGCCATTTGCTCTTAGTGGGAAACCACGCCAGTTCCTCCATTTGGGGAGACCCCAAGACCGGAC
>JASJDS010000047.1 GCA_030065055.1 Calothrix sp. MO_192.B10 | reverse complement strand
TTGCGTAGCATGTCCGGAACGGACGAACGATAGCGACGTAATCGCCTAAAACTCTGGGATTGCTTCCCTACACGGAGCCTGTTGCGAGCGAAGCGCGGCAATCCGGTCGCAATGACAAATGTTGCTTGCGTAAGTCCTGTTTAAAAATGCTATAGGATTACTATTTGATTTTTGTTGGCATAGCCTGCGCTTGCGCTTAAAACACGTAGGGTGTGTTACCGCGCAGCGTAACGCACCATCCGCTAATCTTTTCGGTGCGGAGTGCTTTTACCATAACGCACCCTACAAGTACCTAATTTTATTCAACAATCAAACCGGATTCCTATATTAGGGAATTCCAAATAAAAAAATGTCCCAAAATTTCATAGTGGTACAGGCATTAATTCAGCAACGCCTTAGATGTGTGTAAGTGGTAGATTTTGCAATAAAAATGCTTTTTAGAACAGGTTGAGAATGTGATTAATTTAGAGGGAAAATGCTGTAAATATACTGATTACATGAATCACAAGTAGCTTATTACACTAAATATGTAGCTCTAAGAGTTATCAGCTGTGATTTGTATGTATAGAC
Organism: Calothrix sp. MO_192.B10; assembly: GCA_030065055.1. Classification (GTDB taxonomy): domain Bacteria; phylum Cyanobacteriota; class Cyanobacteriia; order Cyanobacteriales; family Nostocaceae; genus Calothrix_A. The sequence goes on along the minus strand of JASJDS010000047.1, from coordinate 35,710 downwards.
TGAATTGATATGGATTGTTCCAAAATCAAACAAGCACTATTAAGCCTTCCAGATGGTGCATCAGAACCAATAGTGTGTAGCTTATTTATCTCAGAATTACTAAAAGTGCTGGGATTTGATGCTATGGGAACTATTCCAGAGTTTAAGACTGGAAGTGGTGGTAATAAGGTTGATTATGCTGTTCGTAAAAACTTGAATAATGATGATATTTTTATTCAAACTAAATCTAATCCTTACCTGTTACTAGAAGCTAAAGGTAAGCATATCAACTTAAGCCCTAATTCTGGACATTACAATTCAACAGTTAAGCAACTTAAAGGCTATTTACTTGAGCCTAATTGTAAATCTGCTAAATGGGGAATTATTAGCAATGCTAACCATATTCAGTTGTTTAGGAAACATGGTAAAGTCATTCATCCTGCCCTCCCTTGCTTGGAAATCACTCCCGATAACCTAGATAAAATTATTACAGCAATCAAGCATAAAATTGATAATCCAAAAAAAGCTTTAACTGTAGCTATTTATAACAATAAAGGTGGTGTCGGTAAAACTACCACCACAGTTAATTTAGCAGCTATATTAACACGCTTAGGAAAGAAAACATTAATTGTTGATTTTGACCCCAATCAGCAAGATTTAACTCATTCACTAGGTCTAGAATCTACGGGTGATACATTTTACTCTTGGTTGGTGAATAAAAATAGTAAACCACCATCTGGATTAATTAAGCCTTGTAAAGTATCTCCCAAAAAAGGTATGGTATGGCAATTCGATATTATTGCCAATGATGAAAAGCTTCAATATATAGAAGAAGAAAATCTACGTCAATTAATCAATTTTAGTAGACTACGGCAAGCACTAGAACCACTGACATATCAGTATGACTACATTTTGATAGACTCTCCACCAAATTGGAGATTCTTTAGCAAAAGTGCAATTTATGCAGCTGATATAGTTTTGATTCCAACTAAACATAATAGTATCTTTTCATTGGAAAATGCCGCAACTGTAATCAAACGCTTTATTCCTGAAATTCAACGACAAAGAAAAGATGGTTCTCCAATCGCTTTACCAATCTTTTTCAATGGTGAATCAATGACGGAAGCTGCAAAACTTGTTGCGTATAAAGCAATAAACAAAATAATAGCACAAGGAAAGAAAGATAAGCATTATCCTATAGACCTCACAACATACTTCTATCCTAAATTTTCTCCAGCAAAGAAAGACCCCCATATATTTTCTATTCCCAGTTATGCAACTATTGCCAATGCTGCATTTGCTCGTCTACCTGCTGTTTATAAAAATAAGATAGCCACCGAACATTATCTGGCTTTAGCGAAGGAATATTTTTTGCAATAAGAGGTATAAATATATGAGTGTGAGTAATATTGGTAATTTGATGTGCCTTTATATGCATGAAATTAATCCAGGGAAAGGTACAGATGCACCAGAATTTTTAATTAAATCAGCTGCAAAAGCATTGATGCAATCAGGAGGACGTAATTGGGTTCCGGTGATTGTGAAAGAAATTGGTGAGGATGAATATGAGGTTATCGGCAACGCATTTGTGTATGCGATCGCTGAGGAGGTAGGATTAGAAAGAGTATGGTGTATTGTCGCCGATTCTAGCGACAGAACATTAGAACTAACCCAGATTTTGACTGGAGAATTAATACCTAAAGTTAATTTATCAACCGCAACTAGGGATGAAATTCAAGCGGCGTTAAGATATGTAATTGAAAAACCCAATAGTGGATTATCGGGGGTAAAATTAGCGATCGCTACTAATCGAATTGAAGAAGCACCACGTCAATTATGGCAAAGTTTAGAACCAATTACTAAACTCAAATGCGGTATTACTAAGGGTAAAAAATTAAATGCACTGAAGGAAGTTTTTTATCTAACCCCAGAAGTAAATACCGTCAGCAATAATGATGACGAGAGTTTAATTTCTCTGAGTTTAACCCAGTTAAGAAAATTAGCTAAAGATAAAGGTATTTCTGGATATAGCAAAAAGAAAAAGCAAGAGTTAATTACTCTTTTAGCAGAAGTTTAACCCTTTTTTATGAATCAGTGTTCGGCGTTGCATAAATGAGGGATGAATTAAGATTTTGAGCCAAGTTGTAATGTTTATTCTTCGCGCCTACCCTTCGGGAAGCCGCTTCGCGTCTAATGCGTCTATCCTGCGGAAAGCCGCTGCGCGTCTAATGCGCGAAATAAAAATCATACCACTAATCAGCAACGCCCAGTGTTCTATTTCATTGAGCCGATTGTCCACCATCAATAATTAATTCAGTACCCGTGACAAATTTAGACTCATCTGAGGCAAGATAGACAACGGCATAGGCAATATCATCTGGTTCTCCCCATACTCCCAATGGAATATCATCTGTAATTTCCTGGCTGCGTTTTTCCCGTTCTCTACCCTTACCCAAAAATTCATCCCACATGGGTGTAAGAATTGCTCCCGGTAAAATTGAGTTGCAGCGAATTTTGTAACCTTGTTGGGCACAATATAGAGCTACAGACTGGGAAAATTGGCGAACACTAGCTTTACTTGCACCATAGGCAATAGCCATAGGGGTAGCGATCGCAGCTGCATAGGATGATATATTGACAATGGAGCCACCATCGCCTTGTTTCATTAAGGGTATGGCACACTTACATCCCAGAAATACCCCTTCTAGATTCACGCCCATTACAGCACGCCACGTATCCAAAGAAGTATTTTCCGGGTCTTGGATAGCATTAATACCAGTAATACCAGCACAATTGACTAGAATATCTAGTTTACCAAAGCGATCGCTAGTCAAGTCAATCACTGCTTCCCATTGGCTAGGTTGAGTCACATCATGTTTGATAAAAATGCTACCGTTACCGATTTCTTTGCTAATGCCATCCGCATTCCGATCATCCACATCAGTAATAACTACAACTGCTCCTTCTGAGGCTAATTTTACCGCCGTCGCCCTACCTATTCCAGAAGCAGCACCAGTAATAATTGCAACTTTGTTTTTGACTCTGTTCATTAAATATACGTAGGATTAGTGAACAAACTCTGGACGCTGATCTATCCCTGGTTTTGCTGCTGATAATTGCGCTGCAAGGCGGATTAGGGTGGCTTCTGCGGCTGGCTTACCCATCAACTGCACGCTCGTGGGTAAACCATTACTGTCAAAACCTACCGGAAGAGCGATCGCCGGTTGTCCGGTAGCATTAGCAGCAGGACAAGGAGCAACCCAGTGAATAATGTTTTGGAATGTGTCTTCTGGACTCAAATGTGCCCATTCGCCGACTTTGATGGGTGAGTGCAGATATACGGGTAATACCAATACGTCTATGTTGTCGAAAAAGGCAACTATTTGTCTACATACTATCTGCATTTGCAATACTGCCTGTAAGTATTCACCCGCAGAGCCAATTCTCGATAACAACCAACGATTTAAAGGTTGTAATACCTCCACAGGAAGGCCAGCAGCACCTATCCCAGATTGCCAAACTGTTTGGAATGGTTGGACTAAGCCGCTAAAATCTGGACATTTTTCTTCTACGGTATGACCTAGTTCTGTGAGTAATTTAACTGTATCTAAAACAGCCTGCTGACAAGTGGCATCAGCATCACCCAAGGGGGGAATACTGGTAGAATAGGCAATGCGTAAATTACCTGGCTGTTCCTTGGTATTACTGAGAAAAGATGTTTCCGGATCGGGCAGCCAGTAGGGATCGCCGGTAATATAACCAGACATGACATCTAACAAAGCCGCCGCATCAGCCACATTTCTACCAAGGGGACCATTGACAGCCAGTCCGCTAATGCGATCGCCTGCGGGAGCTTGGGAAACCCTCCCCCGTGATGGTTTAATTCCTACCAAACCGCAACAAGCAGCAGGTCCGCGAATGGAACCGCCCCCATCGGAACCTTGAGCGATCGGGCATAAACCAGCAGCCACAGATGCAGCCGCACCCCCACTGGAACCACCAGGGGTATATTCTAAATTCCAAGGATTTCTGGCTGGGGGAAAACCCGCAGGTTCGGTGTAAGGAAAAGAACCCAATTCTGAAGTTGCCGTTTTACCCAAGATAATAAAACCTGCTTGTTTAATCCGCGTTACCACCCCATCATCATAATCAAGAATGTTGTTGATTAATGTTGGATTACCCAGGGTACAGGGGACACCAGCCACGGAGTTGAGGTCTTTAATGGAAATGGGTACGCCAAAAAAAGGCGGTAACTCTTGGGAATGATCCGCAAGCATTTTTGTTTTGGCTTTAGCATCAGCCATAGCTAAATCAGCTATTACCGTAAAATAGCTACCCAAGAGGGGATTTAAGCGTTGAATCCTTTCTAAGTATACCTCCACCAACTCCAAAGGCGATAATTGGCGATCGTGAATTAACTGCGCTTGTTCTAAGGCTGGAGTAAAGGCTAAATCTTCTTGGTTCATGGACTGGTTAACAAGGAGTTGTATTCACAACTACCATTTTCCCTACACATTGACCAATTAATTCATAATTATTAATTCAAGTGCAACATTTAACCTGTGCAAACCTGCGTATTCGCAGGCAACACCTGTATAGCATCAGATGAAAATCTAATGGTTGTTGCCGACAAAGCTTTGCTCTACTCTCAAGAAACAGATCCCCGACTTCTGAATTAATATCCGCACATCATCAGAATTCATAGGGTAGAAGTCGGGGATCGCTCACGCCCGCGACTGATAAAAATACCCCTCAATGAGTTAAAGTCCCGGAATCATTGTTACTGGTAAACCTGCTTGCGTCAGTAAGGTATTAAACTCACGGTTGAATTTTTTCAAGGCACTTCTTGCCTGCATCCCATCAATAAATCTGAATAAACCTTTATTGTTGAGAAATTGTCTATATTCCCGATTTAATTTTTCAAAAGCATCTAGGGTTTTGATAGTCTGTGTTCTCAGAGGAGTAGCTTCAGGTGTAGTTTTAATCAGAGAATTCAATATCTTACTACTACCTTCCATTATCTCTGTAGCTTTTGCCACACTACCGGGATTTCTTTTATCTACGGCTGATAGGGTAATGTAAATACTCTCAGCAACACTTTTTCCTCTCAACACCCTAGCGGTTTGGTTCAATACTACTTCTGCGATGGGAACCACCTCTTGGGATGTTACCACAGCACTGTGAACCATATCTCCAAAGAATCCAAACGGCATATATACTGAAAATTTATTATTTCATTGAAAAATAAAAACTGGGATGCACCCCTAGTCATTGTTTCGATTCTTACATGACTGCTGTGCAACTTGTCTAACTTGTTCAACCTCTAGTTCTAAAGCTTGGGCAATTTGCTCAACACTCAAACCTAAAGCTAAAAACCGAGGTACAGAATCCAATTTGGCTTGAATTCTACCTTCTTCTAAAGCTTCCTGCCAAACTTTAGTTTGGCGCAAATCACTTAAACTAAACATAGCTTCAATCTCCCTCCGACTAAGTTTGGGTAATTTATAAACCAATATCGTCTCTATTAATTGTAGAATCTCCCGCCTTTGTGTTTCATTCTCTATCTGTTGCCCGTTGGCGTAAGCCACCCTTTCAGGGTTAGGGCTATACGCCCGCCCGCCATATTACCGGATGGTGCCGTACTCTCAGGGATAACACACCCTACGTGTTTTAAGCGTAAGCGCAGGCTACGCCAACTAACTCCTCAAGGGCGCACGCAATGCGCCCCTACTCCTGAACTCCGAACTCCGAACTCCGAACTCCGAACTCCGAACTCCCTATTTTCAAGCTAGTCCCCCACGGGAAAATCCCACACCTAAGCTGTCAACCATCAACTAACAACTAACAACTAACAACTAACAACCATTTTCCAGCTAGATTTTAATTAATTAATTTTTCAATATTTTGTTCCCAATTCGCACCATCAAAATCTTCAATCTCAAAGTTAGATACCACATCACCATCAAGACATTTGATATTCACATCAATACAGTCAGGATGACTGCGGGGAATATAAAATGAATGAATTCCACAAATTCGGCAAAATTTATGTTGAGCCACACCCGTATTAAATGTGTAGGTTGTCAACATATCTGCACCTTGTAATAGGGTAAATTGATTTTGCGGCACTATTAAATGTAAAAACCCTTTTTTGTGACATATAGAGCAGTTACAATTAACAGCCTTATGCTCATCAACTACCACCTGAAAACGTACCGCACCACAGTGACACCCACCTGTATAGGTAACTGATGAATTTTGATTTTTTGCTGACATCTGTAATTTATGATTAGGATGATTCTAGCTTTTTGACTCGCTTTTCTAATGCTCTCACTTCTTGTTTTAATTCGATCACTAACGTTGCTAGGCGATCGAACATTTTGTCCCCTTGTCGTTGTGATAAACCCCGCCTCCGGCGGTATCTTCGGCGGATAGTTGGTCTTCTACCCCTACTTGTTCTATTTAATTCTAACTCTAGCTGACTCAACCGTGATTCTAAACGATTAATGTCAAATTCAAGATTATTTAAACGAGATTCTATTCGCTGGGATGCAGCCGGATAAGTAAATAAAATACCCCAAGTTATAATGATGAAAAATAAGATGAATACTATTTTATTGAACTTAATCATATAGCAGAAGGGTTGTGATACTGCTTTCAAATATTATCAACTCAATTAAACAGACCATTCGTACAAAATATCAGGAAATCTTTCCTCATTTTCAGAACCTTCAATATACTGAATTAGCATTCTATACAACCTCATTATAAATTGATATAACATCCCTGTTTAGGGTATTATTTGTAATTTTTAATTTGCGATTGCAATATGTTTACAATTCCATGTTATTTTGCTGGAATAACTCAATCAACCTGGGCGATTCTTAAAAACTCTTCTGCTGTAACTATCTTTACACTACGAAATGGATTAAGCACAAGCAAATCATTATCGCCACTGATAATGTATTCGGCTTATCCATTCAATGCCAGTTCTAAAATCTGGTCATCCTTTATATAGGGATTTCGGTGCATTAGACTAGCGTCATAATGCACCCTACAAATACTGTGGCAGCAAAAGAATTAAAAAACGTAGTTTCTTCTGTATCCAATCTACACAATTAGTTTCAATCTGATTTGAGGGTAGAAAATAAACCTTGCCAATTAATATTATTTGCTCGATTCTCGCCTTCTTTCACTTCAAAGGTGACATTACAAGCTTTGGGCTGTTGCAGTGCCGCCACACATAATTCTGCCACATCCTCACGGCTAATTCTTCCTCGAATATTATCCCCTTGCTCGACAATTAATTCTTTACTACCTGGTTCTTCTGTCAAGGCACAAGGTCGGATAATTGTATAGGGAATGGAACTAGCTCTTAAGCTATCTTCTCCCTTTAGTTTCCAGGTAAGAATACCCCCTAATTGATCATTTAATCTGACTGCTGGTGGTTCTTCATCTAAATTAATTCCCGGACGGTTGGGACGGGTGACACCAGCAGAACTTACCAATACAAATTGTGGTAAATTAGCACCGTAAGCTTTAATAGATTCTATCTGTAAATTGAAACTACCAGGAGAAAAACGAGGGTTTAATTCTCCGTCATATTCAAACTTACTCAACATCAATTGAAATGAGCAGATATTGCTACTATCAACTGGCGGACAATCTTTAACAGTTTTGGCGCGCAATACGGGGATTAAATCAGCAAAGGGGATGCGAACGGTAATCCAAATATTGGGCACTGTATCGAAGGAATAACTATAACCAATGCCATCCCATTTCGATTCAGCCCGCACAAAAAATTTGTAGCGTTTACCATCCCCTTTCACCCGTAAATCTATTCCTTCGTAATTAGATAAATCTAAATTCGGGGTGAAATTTTTAGTTCTAATGGAAGCGAATCCTCCAGAATTAGCGGTGGAAACATTACCCGCAAATAAAGCTCCATCGGATATTAATTGGATATTACTCTCACTCACACCACCCATTACCACATCATCTAAAGCACCCCAAATATCCCGAACTTCTACGGACGGGTTGGTAAAGTCAAAAATTAATTTATCGTTGGATTTTGGCAGATATTTACTCGCAGCTTCTACCAAATTTTTCACCCCTTTGTACTCCACATTCTCTGGGGTATCGCCGACAATTTCTGGTTGATAAAACTTCACCCCTTGATAATATTTTTCCCGATTTGGGGTGTCTCCCGATACTGGTTGTACCCGCACCGCAGTACAACAAATTACCGCCTGGATATTACCCATAACTAGGGATGTCAAAGTTGATGGTTTAGTAATATCTGCAACTACCAAATCAGTATCATTACCCAATATTTTCCTAGCTTGATCCAAATCTCGTACTAGCGATCGCACTTGATAACCCTGTGCTTGTAATCTTTGTACCACTCGCTTACCAACACCACCAGTAGCACCCGCTACTAATACTACACCCATTTGTTTGCCTCCATTGGGTTGGACTTGCTTTTGCTTGGGGTTAGAGAATAGTTTTTGCACCCAGCTAATCACAGGAACAATTTCAAAATAATTGAGAGTTTGGCAGAATCTACCAAAGTCCCATTTTGAGCGATCGCTATCTTTCATAATCGCTGACTTATTGTGTCTCTTTGTATACGTAAACTAATGGTTTCAAATGTAGAAAATACGGGTGTGACAGCCAACTCAATTGAGATTAAATTGAGTGAATTTCTGTCTATATATTTCTTTGTGGGATACAACAACGATACCACAAACTAAAAATACAATAATTAAAATTAACAATGGCTGAAATTTACGAAGATGCGATCGCACTCTAAAATCAGTTCCTTTCCCATCCATCACTAAGCTGTACAAACTACTTTACCGTACCTAGGTGCAAATTGTTCAATTACATATTCCCTCACCCAAGGTTGTAGGCTAAAACCTGCGGTATGGGTTTCAATTAAACAACGCCATGTTAGGGATCCCAAAGCTTCCAACAATTCTGCTGGTGCGATTACTTCACTCTCCATATCTGCTTCTAACTGTGCTGGGGAAACAGACTGTTGGTGGAGTGCTAGAACCCGCGTCTATTTATAGCGCGGAGTGGCTCAGTGTTACCAATTATTCTCCCCTTATTGTATCTGCAAATTTTTAAGCCTGGAGCAGGATGCCAAACTATCAAATCAAAGTATAAAATGACATAACCATCCAATTACTTGGCAAAAATCTCGATCTTTGTGCCTGCACAGAACCCAAACAGTACCCCCATTTCCCAACCAGAAAAGACATCGGTTACTAGCTATCAATTCACCTGGTTTGATCGGTTTTGCTTGTGGTATCCTCCAGGCTGGTTGATTTTATTTAATCGTCATTGGCAACATTATCATAGCGATCCTGATGGCTGGAATTGGTTAGAATATCTGTTATTTTTGCTGCCAGGAGGCTTTTACCTGGCATTACTCATCCGCTGGCTACGTCTTGGTTTACGACCACCACGTCAGGAAAATAGCGATTTTGAACCCCATTATCAACAAGCTTTTCACCAAGAGGTTCTCAAACCCATTGTTGAATCATATTTTCAGGCAGAGTTACAACAAATAGAAAATTTACCAACCTCAGATCCCCTAATTGTGGTCATGAACCATGCGGGAATGTCTTTCCCTTGGGATTTTTTGACATTGGGTTACTTATTGACTCAAGCACGGGGTTGGATAGTACAGCCTGTAGCCGGTTTATCTTTATTTGACCATCCTTGGGTGACTTGGTGGCTACCCTGTGGATGGTCCCAGGTTTTAGGTGGTGTGAGAGCAAACATGAATGATTTTGCCACCGCAATGGAAGGGCGTAAAATCATCCTCTATGCACCAGAGGGTTTACGGGGACCCCGAAAAGGCTGGCGAAAACGCTATCAACTACAAACCTTTGACGGCAGTTTTATCCAGTTAAGCCAACGCCATCAAATCCCCATATTGCCTGTTATTTGTATTGGTAATGAAAATCTACATCCTAGAACGATAAACCTGAGGAAATTACAGAGAATATTCCAGCTACCTTTTTTACCAATATCACCTTTGATGCCCATATTTCTTCTGTTCCCTTCTATGGGTATTTGGACAATGAAAGCACATTTACGTTACCAGATTCAACCAGTAAACCCACCGCGATCGCATCTTCAGTCAGTTAGTCGCACTCAGGCTTATCAAGTAGCCCAACTACTAAAAGCCGATATGCAATCTCAGCTTAATAGTTTATTGAGTAAACAATAATACATCTAGTTGGGCACCATCAAAATATGAAGTTATCATAAAATATGATACTAATCCTCAGAAAAAATACTGTTATGGCTTATTTTAGTAAGTAAGTATAGGTAGTAGTATTTTTTAAAACTTTTTTATTCCGTATTTTTTTCTGAAAAATGTATATCAAAAATATTTGCGTAATTGGAGCTGGGATTAGTGGTTTAGTCACAGCTAAAACCTTTATTGAAGTTGGTTATGATGTCACCGTATTTGAAAAACAAAAAGGACTGGGCGGTGTTTGGGAAAAGTCTCGCACTTACCCAGGATTAACCACCCAGAATACCCGCGATACATTTTGCTTCTCTGATTTTCCCATGCCTGAGTCCTATCCAGAATGGCCCACGGCAGAGGATATGCGGAATTATTTACAATCCTACGCTGAATATTTTGGTGTTACACCCAGGATTAATTTTCAAACAGAAGTGACCAATGTTTCTAGAAAAGAAAAAGATAATCCTGGATGGGTGGTGAAAACTAAAGGAAAAACAGGAGAACAAGAACGGGAATTTGATTTTGTTTTCATTTGTAACGGTACATTCAGTATCCCTAAAATACCTAATATTCCTGGAAGAGAAGAATTTATCGCCTCTGGGGGTAAAATACTCCACTCTACAGATTTTAATAGTGCCGAACAAATTGTAGGTAAACGTTTAGTAGTGGTGGGTTTTGGAAAATCGGCGACTGACGTTGCCACTTTCGCTGCTGACAAAGCCAAAGAATGTAACCTAGTTTTCCGTAGAGCTATATGGAAAATACCTCGATTTTTTCTGGGTAAATTGAATGTAAAGTACATCCTATTAACTAGGTTTGCAGAAGCATGGCTACCTTACCGTCAATTACGAGGTGGAGAACGTTTATTACATACCGTGGGTAAGCCTTTGGTTTGGGCTTTTTGGCGTACCAATGAATTTATAGTGCGGCGACAATTGGATTTAGATGGGTGTGGAATGCTTCCCGAACACCCAATGGAGCGGGTTGATTGTACTACAAATATAGTTAGTGAAAGTTTTTTTACATACCTGCGATCGGGAAAAATTAAGGCACAAAAGACCGAAATATCTCGATTTGTTCCTGGAGGTGTGGAACTAGCAAATGGTAAATTTATCTCGGCTGATATGGTAATTTTTGGCACTGGATTCCGCCAAGATATTCCTTTTTTAGAACCCAAGTATCGCCAGTTATTAATTGATCAGCAGAATAATTTTCATTTATATCGCCATCTGATTCATCCAGAAATTCCCCAAATGGGTTTTGTTGGCTATAATTCCAGCTTTTTCTCTCAGTTGACATCGGAAGTGGGCGCTTGGTGGTTATTAGAATATATCAATGGCAATTTATCATTACCATCCCTTGAGCAAATGTATGCAGAAATTCAAGCTGAGTTAGATTGGATTCAGAAAAAACTTGCTGTTTCCACAACTAGTGCTGCTTGTATTGTCCCATTCACATTACGCTATCTCGATCAGTTAATGACAGATATGGGTGCAACTAGTCCTGAACCTATTTGGCAAGGAATTCCCCAAGTAATGATGCCTGTAGATCCACTTATTTATGGTGAAGCAAGAAGAAAATTACCATCTCAAACAAGTCTCAAGGTTAAAAAGATTCTCAAAGTCAGATGATTCACGAAGGAAGACGGAAGAAGGAAGAAGGAAGAAGAACCCACGTTTAAAAACATGGGATTGAAAAAGGACGCGGTATTCCATCGCACTACGTGTATGAGTGAATACGTATTTGTTTGGCGTTGCTGATTGAAAATATGAATTTGCCTCACGCATTAGACGCGGAGCGGCTTCCCGCAGGGTAGGCGCAAAGGCGCAAAGTTACAAAGAAAAATAAAGGTGATTTTGACGCTTCATATTCTGATTCAGCAATGCCATTTGTTTTAAGTAGGGCTTGCTGAAAAAGTCTTTTGGCGAGGGTAGGAAACTCTTAACAGGGAACAGATGTGTAGGTTGGGTTAAGCGACAGCGCAACCCAACAAAAACAGCCAGAGTGACAAAAGCGGGTTCATTAGCCCCATCGCAATGCAGGAGTAGTTACAGGCGCATCCCACAGTCGCACCATTTCATCATCCAGTTTCAGTAGGGTAATGGAACAACCTTGCATATCCAAAGAGGTAATATAAGAACCAACTAGGTTACGCACAATTGTCAATCCTTTTTGATGACAAATTTCTGTTAGCCGACGATAGATAATATACAGTTCGCTGAGGGGAGTACCACCCATACCATTGACAAAGGCTAATACCTTATCCCCTTTGTGTAATGGAGGATCTATCAACTCCACATCTACCCATTCTCCTTTATCTTCATCCCATTCCCGCACGGTGCGACTATAGGTAGTATCTTCAATTATGGATAGTGCCAATATCTCTGCAATCTCATTGGCTGATTGCAAATTTAAGCGTTCCCTGCCTGGCTCCCCATGAATGCCAATACCAATCTCCATTTCTGACTCGCCCAAGGCAAATGTAGGCGTACCTTTACTTGGTACAGTGCAGGAAGTGAGCGCCATCCCCATACTTCTCCCGCGTAAATTCACCCGGCGACATAAATCTGCTATTTGGGGCAAATGATAACCATACTCCGCTGCGGCACCACAAATTTTCTCCGCTAAGACAGTAGTTCCCACACCCCGTCTCCCTTGGGTATAAAGGCTATCTTTGACAGCAACATCATCATCAATCAAAATATTTACCACCCGTATCCCCTCACCACGGGCTAATTCCGTTGCCATCTCGAAGTTCATCACATCGCCACTGTAATTTTTGACGATATAAAGGATACCAGCCCCTCCATCTACCTTCCGTGCTGCTGCTAGCATTTGGTCTGGAGTCGGGGACGTAAAAACTTCACCAGGACAGGCTGCATCTAACATTCCCATGCCTACAAAACCAGCGTGCATGGGTTCGTGTCCGCTACCTCCACCAGAAATAATTGCTACTTTACCCTGGGTAGGAGCTTGAACCCGATAGACAAAAGTGGGGTCAAATTTAACCTTAATGATATCGTCATGAGCGATCGCCATTCCTGCTAAACTATCCCGTACAAAGTCTAGGGGCTGGTTAATTAGCTTTTTCACACTTGTACCTCCACTAAGTAGTGCTAGCACCTTGGGTTGAAGATTCTATAGCTAACACTAGGATAAAACAGAGAGCCACCGGTGGGGAGTGTGGGGAGTGTGGGGAGACAAGGGGACAAATTTTTCTTTATTACTTATTACTTCATCATAGATGCTGTTGGTAATTCTGGAATTTGGATATTAAGTATCAATTGTTTCTAGCACATCATATGTACGATCTCACACCTTAGCTTCCATGACTAAAGTATCTAATATTACTTTGATTATGGGATGGATTTCTGATTGATAAAATTCTAGCTTTTTCTAGTTTTTTATCTATTTACCTGATAAATCCAGGGTTTAGCATAGTAAATCATAGCGATCGCATTGCCCTAATATTCTCTTTATCCACCATATTTGTAAATTAAATCTGTAACAAATAAATTTTGTTTGGCAGGTTGGGTATTCTTAGCTTAAGATTGATTTATTTAATAAACAGGGGCTAAAAATATGTATCAAATTACTCTTTTTAATAAGTGCTTGTACGGTTTGCGTCAAGTGGTAATTTTGTGTTCTTCCGCCTTCGTCATGCTCACAGCATCAACGGTGATGGAATTACCCCATAGCAAGGTGTTAGCAAAAGAAGAGGTAATTTCTCAAAACTTAGAAGCAGCCAGTTTATTTCAACAGGGGGTAATGCGTTATAACCGCAATGATTTACCAGCAGCAGAATATGCTTTTCGTCAAGCTTTAGAAATAGACTCTCAACTAGGGGAAGCGCGTAATTACTTGGGTAATATTATGTTGCAGCAAAATCGTTTGGATTTAGCTGCACAAGAATATGGTGAGGCTATTAGACTGAATCCGAATTTGGCTCAAGCTTACTATAACTTAGGTGTAGTCATGCACAAAAAAGGACAGCCAGAAGCCGCCATTAGTGCTTATCGTCAAGCCTTGGTGGTTGACTCAACAATGGCATCTGCTCAGTATAATCTGGGTTCTGTATTGTACGAACAAGGAAAAGTCACAGAAGCGATCGCAGCTTACCAAGAGGCGGTAAACTTAGATAAAGAGAATGATAAAGCTTATTTCAATTTAGCGATCGCTTTTCAACAGCAAGGAAAGATAGAACAAGCCATCGCTAGTTATCGTCAAGGCATACAACTCAACCCGAACAATGCTGTGGCTTACAATAATTTGGGCAGTTTATTGGTAGTTCAAGAACAAACACAGGCTGCGATCGCTACTTACCGAGAAGCAATTCGTCGTATGCCCAATGATACCACTGCTTACTATAACTTGGGAGTCACCTTGTACAATCAAGGTGAATTACAAATGGCAAATAAACTCCTCAAACACGCCCATAAAAAATATCAGGAACAAGGAAATACCGAGAAAACAGGGAAAATCGGGCAAATCATTGAATACATTGCTTATATACAAAAGCAACCTGCAATACCAGCCACAGCAACCGCCGCCTTACCCCAAAAATCGACTCCAGCCACAAAACCTACAGAAAAATCTACACCAGCTAATCAGCCCCAGGTTGTAGAATTTTCCGTAGAACAGCAGGAACTAGAAGTTACACCCAACACCCTAGAGACTCCTATCGAAACCTCAGCCAATTTCGACAATAATTAGGTCATTCAATTGATACCATTTTGAAAAAAGAATGGTACAGATGGGTAGGGGCACGGCATCAGAATGATAATTTGATACACCAAAATATTATTGATGCCGTGCCCTTGCGAAGAATATATGTGTCGCAAACATGATTTGAATTGGTATTACCTGAGAAGTCGGGGATCTAAACACCCGAGAATTTATAACTGGATTAAATATTGTTACATTACTTGCCCTAGCCCGCATTTGCGGGCTTTATTTATGGTATTTGTGAATCTTATTATTTAATTGTAAATACTCATTACCGATTACCGATCGCAAAATAGGTAATTGCGTCAGAAACCCCCCGCCTTTAGGCGGGGGCTTGAAAAGCCCTAATCTGACCAGACTCTGTTCTTAACTGAACTACGTTAGAGGCAAGAGTTAAAGACCTACCAAGGAATACGTAGCTAGTTCCTTGCTCTAGAACTGAACAGTTAAACACGCCAGTTGCTTTATGCCGGGGAACCCGTCCACCGCACTGGCTCATCTTTACAGGGGTTAAGGAAGTGCTGCGAGCGATAGTGACCGACCTCTAACATTGTCGTTCGCGAAGCGTGTCCCTTTGGGACTCAGCTAACTTAACCCCATTTATGGGAGGCTCAAAGGAGCAAAACCATTATGCGTACAGGGTTGTAAAGCTTGAAATGGTAACTGTCCCATTGAAAGTACATTACAAAGGTACACCAAGTACAGCAACCCCAAGGCGATAATGGTCACGGCGATTAAAATCGCGATTAGGCCTTACCTCCATGTCTAAAGCCAGGGGTTTCCACGGCACAAGGAATTCGATGAATAACGTTGATATCATCAAGAGTTTATATAAATCATTTGCAGCAGGAGATATTGATGCTGTCCTGGGAATCCTGGCTGAGGATGTGGAATGGATAGAATCCGATGGGATTCCCTATGAAGGAACTTTCAGAGGACATGAGGCGATTATTAATGGGGTATTTGCGAAAATTGGCTCCGAGTGGTCTAATTTTAATGCCCATGTTGATGAATTTATCGATGCTGGGGACATTGTAATTACCCTTGGGGTTGATAGTGGTACTTACAATGCCACTGGTAAAAGTATGCAGGCTCCCACCGCTTCAATTTGGAGACTTAAGGATGGTAAAGTTGTGCAGTTTCGCCAGTATATTGATACCTTGGCTGTGGCAAAAGCTGCTCAACTGTAAATAGGCAAGCGAGTAAAAATTGGCGTTGCTGATGGAAAATATGAATTTATCGAGAAAAACAACAGCAGTAACCCCAATTGACGGAGAATGGTAATGGACCAATAATTTGTATTGACGATGTGTATACAAAATTCTATGATAGACATATATAAAGGAAATTAAGTCTGTGATTAGATAAATGGCTACCCGTTCTAAAAATACAAATTCTGGCCGAAACCAGGTCATCAATATTAGAGTTCAACAGAAGCAACGGGATTTAATTGATTCTGCTGCATCAATCCTTGGTAAAAGTCGTTCTGACTTTATGTTGGAGGTAGCTTGCCAAGAAGCACAGAATGTCATCTGTAATAACACCTTCTTTGCTTTAGATGATGAAAAGTATCAAGAATTCCTTGCTATTTTGGATTCACCACCAAAGGCAGATGAAGAACTGCGTCAATTCTTAACTGCTAAATCACCTTGGGATTAATAATGGAGCAAATAAAAACTATTAATAGTCCACAGCCGCTTACTTCTGAGCATGATGTATCAGATTTTAAATCAACATCAGAACCTTTGAATAAGTGGCTAAGGGAGAAAGCTTTAAAAAATCATGAGGGGGATACTGCAAGAACCTATGTAGTAACTATTGAAAATAAGGTAATTGGTTATTACTGTCTAGCTACATCTTCAGTAGCTCGTGAAATAGCCACTAGCAAAGTTAAAAGAAATGCACCCGATCCTATACCTTGTATGCTCATTGGCAGACTTGCTGTTGATATTGACTGGGAAGGACGAGGTATCGGATCAGGTCTATTAAGAGATGCTATTTTTCGTACCTTAAATGTAGCTGAAATTGCAGGTATTAAATGTATTTTGGTTCATGCAAAAGATGAAGAATCTAAACATTTTTATATTAAGCATAGATTTCAAGAGTCACCTTTAAAACCCTTAACATTAATGATGACTCTAAAAGATATTCGCGCAAGTCTTTTAAAATAAAAATATTATTTAAGAAACTATTTAAACTAATACCAATTATCTGTGAAGTTGCATATTGTATACCCACAGACTATAGACGCAAAGGCCCAAAACACCGAAAATCTTGATTTATTAGGTTAAGAAAAGATTATCCTGAGTATAAGTTGAGTTTTAGTACCACCAATCTCAGGAGATGTTTTATGATAACTAATAGCGATCGCACGGATGTATGGATACATGAATATCTCACTCCTTGGGATATTTACGCCCACGGAGTCAAGGAAATATTGGTCAAAAAGAAAACCAAGTATCAGGAAATGTGCATTTTTGATTCCGGTATCTACGGCAAATTTTTGATGCTGGATGGTGATTGTCAATCATGCACGAGTGATGAGTTCATGTACCATGAACCACTAGTTCATCCAGGGATGATTTTTCACGGTTCTCCCCGCAAGGTATTAATTCTTGGTGGTGGGGAAGGTGCTACAGCTAGGGAGGTATTGCGTTGGCGTACAGTTGAAGAAGTGTTAATGGTAGAGCTTGATGGGGAACTGTTAGCAGCCTGTCAAGAGCATCTTCCAGAAATGCATCAAAATGTGTTTGACGATCCTCGTTTGCGTGTAGTTATCGCCGATGCATTGGCAGTTTTAGACTCTATTCAAGATGATGACTGGGATGTGGTAATTTCAGATTTAGCTAGTCCTATGGAATCAGGACCAGCATTAAAACTGTTTACCAAAGAATACTTTGAAAAAATTCATCAAATCCTTTCTCCTCAAGGATTTTTGGCTGTTCAAGCTGGCCCTATATCCCCACCATTGTTGCAATATCACACCCGTTTGGTAAGGACTTTGGAGACAGTATTTCCCCATTGTCAATCTTATTGTAGTCAGATCCCTAGTTATACTATGCCGTGGGGTTTTGTGCTGTGTTCAGAACAGAAAATTAACAATCGACCAAATCCAGATACCATTGATTTACTGTTAAAAGAAAAGACCAAGGGTGGTTTCAAAATGTTGGATGGTGCTGCATTACTAGGCTTACTTCAATTACCCCTATATGTGCGTCAAGCCATCGCAGAGGAAACCCAGGTTTATACATTGGCAAAACCTCCTGATGTCTTTTCTAATAATGGTTGTCTGAGTGGTAAATTAGGGAAGCAATAGGCTTACTCCGATCCCACCCAAAGATTACTGATTACAAAACCGCAGAGGAAGCAGCGAAAAGTGCGGTCTTGGGGGTTTCCCGCAAGAGCAACTTTTCAAGAGAGAGAACACAGAGGATAGAGAGGTTTAGGAGATAGGTAATCTTACACCACCGAAGGGATTAATAACCCGATGGAGGTTGAAAGCCACCAATAACTTGACTTAATTGTTCTGCTATAGCTAATAGTTCCATTTCTCCCCATCTGTGACCTACAATTTGCATACCTATGGGTAAGCCATCTTGGGTTTGCCCTATGGGGATAACTACCACAGGATGTCCGGTGAGGGCAAAGGGAATGGTGTAAGCTCCCGATGCCATAGTATAAGGGATTTTTTTCCCTTCCACATCTACGGGTGTTCCCATGGGACGATGGGTAAATGCAGGAGTCATAGCCACGGGACATAATACAGCATCCCACGGTTCTAATGCTGCATCCATTTGAGCAATGAGGAAATCTCGTTCTGTTAAAGCTGCAAAATAGCCTTTCAAGTTTTGACTTAAGGATACGGAGAGAATTGTACGAGGAAAATTCACCAGTTTTCTCAGCCAGGGATCTCCTTGGGTGGCTTCACGCCAGAGAAAGGGTATGGTTTTCCGTACTGCTGCAATATTTATTGGTTGTGAATAAATTAGGTTGTAGGATACCACAGCGCAGTATACTTGCCAAGCAGCCACAAAATCAAATTGAGGAACCCACCGTTCCACTTGACTTACCACATTTGCGATCGCACCTGCAACCCCTCCCATTGCAGATTTTATTTGTGAAGCTACTGAAAAGGGGGGAAATTCATCTGTCCAAGCAATCCGTAGATTTTCCCATTTTTTTTCTCTGGCTGTATTAAGGGGCACTGGTGGAATATCTGGTTGACGGGGTTCTGCTCCAGCAATCAGTTGTAAACACAGGCGTAAATCTGCCACAGAACGCGCCATAGGACCAATTGTCAGCATTTGACGGATACACTTGGGCATTCCTGGTACTTCGGGTATATGTCCCGTTGTGGGTATGCGGCGATCGCTTGGTTTTAAACTAAAGATACCGCAAAAATGGGCAGGCTGGCGCACTGAACCGGCAATATCATCTCCCAAATCTAAGGGGGATAAACCAGCTGCTACAGCAGCTGCACTACCACTAGAACTACCTCCAGGGGTACGACCGAGATTCCACGGATTATTGACGTTAGGGAACAGACTATTTATACCTTGCCAATCCCCCGCCAATTCCGCCAAATTGGTTTTTCCCATAATCACCGCCCCCGCACCCCGCAGACGCGCCACCACCGTTGCATCTTGCTTGGGGACATAATTTTCCAGGGGTTTATAACCGGCGGTGGTAAGTAATCCCTCTGTTGACAACACATCTTTAATGGTGATGGGTACTCCGTGTAAAATACCCCAGTTTTCACCTCGTGCTAAGGCTGCATCTGCCTGTTTAGCCAGTTCAAGGGCACGTTCTGCATCTAAAGTACAAATGGCATTGAGTTGAGAGTTATGAGCCGCAATTTGCGTCAGATAGGCTTCTAGCACTTCCACAGACGAAACAGTGCCTTGGCGGATCATTTGTGCTAGCTGATGAGCAGGCAAAAAAACTAGGCGTTGCATATTTGCGGGATGATTTTCTTTTATCTTTCTATCAGAAAATCCTTTCTTAGCGTCCTTTGCGTCTACCCTGCGGGAAGCCGCTGCGCGTCTAATGCGGTTCATTACTTCATCCCTCTATTGTGCAACGCCAAAAACTAAGTCATTCACAGCTTTGCTGTTAATTAACCTCTAATGTCTAAGCTTGCAAAATATCATACCAATTCATGTGGCATGAGAATTTATCAGCCACAGATGTTAATCCTGTCAAATAAACCAGTAAATTGTTATATAGGGAATCAATAATTAAACTGATGAAAGCGATGTCTAACGACAAGACACAAAGTGTCTACGCATCTTGTATGGTATCCATAGTTGGGGAAGATAATGCTGTTGACTGGGAGAATATCACACCCAGTATGCAAACAGCTATTTTAGATGCAGTATCGCCGGGAATAACACCCAGTTGTATTGTCTACCCCCGTACTCAAGCAGAGTTAGGCGCAGTTGTTACAGAAGCTTACCGCAACCAATGGCGGATTTTAATTTGTGGTAGGGGGAGTAAACTCCACTGGGGTGGTTTAGCTCAAGGGGTGGATGTGGTAATTAGTACAGCACGCCTGAATCAAATTATCGATCATGCCGTGGGTGATTTGACTGTTACCGTGGAAGCAGGGATGAAATTGGCAGAATTGCAACAGATTTTAGCTGCAAATAACCAATTTCTTGCCCTTGACCCTACATACCCAGATAATGCCACCATTGGCGGTATAATTGCCACTGCTGACACTGGTTCCCTACGGCAACGTTACGGCAGTGTACGGGACCAAATACTAGGTATTACCTTCGTTCGCAGCGACGGAGAAATAGTCAAAGCCGGGGGAAGGGTAGTCAAAAATGTTGCTGGCTACGATTTGATGAAACTATTTACTGGTTCCTATGGTACATTAGGAGCGATCGCTCAAGTTACATTTCGTCTTTATCCTATCCCCCCAGCATCCCAAACCATAGTCTTAACCGGCGATGTAGAAGCTATCTCCCAAGCAGCCGACATTCTCCGTAGTTCTGCCCTGACTCCCACTCAAGCTGATTTAATCTCCGAGCAGTTGTTATCTAGTTTGGCTATGGGTAAAGGATTAGGCTTAATAGTGCGTTTCCAAACAATCCCTGAAAGTATCACCGAACAATCAAAACAATTATTGAATCTAGGGGAAAAATTAGGTTTAAATAGTGAAATTCATACAGGCTCAGACGAAGCATACTTATGGCAAAGATTGCGAGAATCAATCCATAATATGGCTCAAGAGTCTGCAATTACCTGCAAAATAGGAGTATTACCCACTGCGGCGACAAAGGTTTTAACCCAAGGAGAAATGGGGATAATTCATATTGCTAGTGGTTTGGGTATATTGCAATTTGCGAGTGAAAAGGGCGTATTAGATATGCGAACCATCTGTGAAAGTCAAGGGGGTTTCCTAAGTATTCTCTCAGCACCAACCCATGTCAAAGAGAAAATAGATATTTGGGGCTACACCGGCAATGCTTTATCCTTAATGCAGGGTATTAAGCAACAATTTGATAGTAAAAATATTTTCAGCACCGGGCGTTTTGTCAGTGGAATTTAGTTTTTAGCTACTGCATCAAAATCTGAAATTAAAACTCTTATTCTCTGCGCCTCTGCGCCTCTGCGTGAGACAAATCATTCCCCAAATATACAACGCCAATAAATACAAATATCATCAAATAATCATGCAAACTTCAGATAATAAAGTTAATCAAACAGCTAGTATAAAAAATCTCCAAGGTTTTGATAATAACCATCCACCAGATCCCAAACTAATTGATAGTTGCGTTCACTGTGGATTTTGTCTTTCCACCTGTCCCAGTTATCGGGTAATTGGGAAAGAAATGGATTCACCCAGGGGCAGAATCTATTTAATGGATGCCATCAACGAAGGAGAAATAGCTTTAAATCAAGCCACAGTCCAACATTTTGACTCCTGTTTGGGTTGTCTGGCTTGCGTCACCACCTGCCCCTCTGGAGTGGAATATGACAAATTAATTGCTGCTACCCGCCATCAAGTAACTCGCAATTATCCCCGCAGTTGGGGAGATACAATTATCCGCAAACTGATATTTTCCCTCTTCCCCTATCCCGATAGGTTGAAAATTCTCCTCTTTCCCTTATTGATTTATCAAAAATTAGGTTTCTCTAAATTCTTTCGCGCCACCGGATTACTCAACAATATATCTCCCCGGTTGGCAGCAATGGAATCAATTCTGCCGGAAATTAACCTCCAATCCTTCCAAGGTAATTTACCTGATGTAATTCCAGCACAGGGGAAGAAACGCTATCGGGTAGGAGTGATTTTAGGATGCGTACAAAGGTTGTTTTTCTCCCCTGTAAATGAAGCTACGGTGAGGGTTTTAACAGCTAATGGTTGTGAGGTGGTAATTCCCAAATCTCAAGGTTGTTGTGCAGCGCTTCCAGAACATCAGGGACAAACGGAACAAGCACAAGCCTTAGCCAGACAGATGATTGATAGTTTTGCAGGGACTGGTGTTGATTATGTAATTATCAACGCTGCTGGCTGTGGTCATACTTTGAAAGAATACGGTCATATTTTAGCAGATGACCCAGAATATCGGGATAAGGCGAAAGAATTTGCGGCGAAAGTTAGGGACGCACAGGAATTTTTAGTAGATGTTGGTTTAACTGCCAAATTATCACCCTTGGCTAATAAATCGTTGAAGTTAGTTTATCAAGATGCTTGTCATTTATTGCATGGACAAAAAATTAGTGTCCAACCCCGTCAGTTATTAAAACAAATTCCCGGGGTGAATTTAAAAGAACCCGTGGATGCAGCAATTTGTTGTGGTAGTGCGGGGGTTTATAATATGTTGCAACCGGAAGTTGCTGAAGAATTAGGCAAGCAAAAGGTGCGGAACTTGTTAAATACTGGTGCGGATTTGATTGCTTCTCCCAATCCTGGTTGTAGTTTGCAGATTGGCAAGCATTTGCAAGGGAAGAAAATAGAAATTATGCATCCGATGGAGTTATTGGATTATGCAATTCGAGGGGAAAAATTAGAGAATTTTTAAGACTATTTAGAACCCCGACTTCTCAAATAAGTCGGGGTTCTTGTCGCATCGCCATAACAGATAATGGGATAATATATAATACTGATGTATTGATTATTCCCCAATTAGTTATGGCGCGAACAATACAAGCGCGGGATATCAGCCTTTACGAACTAAAAGAAAAATTTGGTTTGCAATTGGTTACAAATGCTGATTTTTTTCCAGAATGGACAAATGACTTACCATCGTTGAGTGATGCAGAAAATTTATCCCTAGAACGAGTTAAAAGCAACTATTTAAATTTAACTCAACATCGTCCAATGTCAGAGGAAGCAGTGAAGATGGTAGTGCTGTCTCCATTGCTAGATTTAGCAGGTTTTTATCAACCACCATTTGAGATTGAAACTGAAAAATATACTGAGATTTCTGCTGTAGATGACAGCATCATCCTCAAAGGTAATATTGATGTTTTAGTAATTCAAAAACGTCTTTGGATACTAGTTATTGAATCTAAAAGCACTAAATTTGATGTCTTAACTGCATTACCCCAAGCACTTGCTTATATGCTTGATACTCCCAATATTGAACAACCAACTTTTGGATTACTTGTCAACGGAAGAGAGTTTGTATTTGTTAAGTTAGTCCAGCAAGAAAAGCCAAAATATGCTCGTTCTTATGCATTATCAATTGAACGGGATACAGAATTTCAACAATTACTAAGTGTCTTAAAACGCATTGGTCAATTAATTTTGTTGTAGCCAATTAACTATTCACCACAAAAAATCATGACACCAACGATACCAGCAAAAGATATTGATTTACGGTACTTAATTGATAATTTTGGGATTCAATTAGTTTTAGATGACCATTTTTTCTCCGAATGGCAAGAAAATTTACCAGAAATTACAGACTTAGATAAACAACTTTTAGATAAAGTCAAAGCAGGCTATTTTAATCTGCTGAACTATCCTCCCTTACTAGAAGATGTTGTCAGAATGGCAGTTATCGATCCTATACTTTTTATTGGCGACTTTTACCTGAATCCTTTTTATGTCAAATCAGAAGAATCTGTAGATATTGCTGTATCAGATGAAGATGCCATCATCAAAGGTAGAATTGATACATTAGTTTTTAAAGACCAATTATGGGTGATGATTATTGAGTCTAAAAAAGCCTCATTTTCTATTGAATCAGGACTGGCACAAATTCTTGCTTATATGTTAGGTAGTCCTACTTCAGAGCAGCCCTGTTTTGGTATGATTGCGACGGGTAGCGAGTTTATTTTCGTTAAATTAGTTAAAACCAGCCCACCCCGTTACGCTTTATCAAAGGGATTTTTAATGCGTAATCCAGGTAATGAATTATATGATGTGATGCGGATTCTCAAGGGTCTGATACAAATAGCAAGTGTTTCAAATTGCAGACTACTTTGATAAACTTTTGAGAGGTTATATCAGATTTGCCGGATAATTTATTGGATACAACATTAGATACTAAGTATCTTGCCAAAGATTATAGATACAGATGTACTCAACGAGATGTACTCAACGAGATGTACTCAACGCCATACTATAATTGTAGACTACCTGCTGAAGCGATCGCATAATGAAATTCATAGTTACGATGCGATCCCTATAAGTAAAAACTATACCTAATTATAAGAAATATTTTTAAGAAATTTTAATAGTTTGTTCAAGAACCATGATAATATTGGTTCAAAGACGTTCATCTATACAACATATAATTTACATAGATAAAAGTCTATGAATTGCATTTGTCTGGAAAAAGGCAAATTCACTCTAAATCCCAGTAGAGCTGGATGTAAATTTTTATTTTACATCTATTAACAGAGTTATTCTATATAGATTTATAGATTTGTGCATTTTTACATTTGCTCTGTTACTTTTGATAATCAATTAATTAACTCAACTAGGTAGGTGTTCTACCCATGCAACTTACCAATAAGATTCATTTTCGCAACTTACGCGGTGACATTTTCGGGGGTGTTACCGCAGCTGTTATTGCTTTGCCGATGGCCCTAGCCTTCGGTGTTGCCTCTGGTGCTGGTGCTGCCGCCGGTTTATGGGGGGCTGTTTTAGTTGGATTTTTTGCAGCTTTGTTTGGTGGTACACCCACCTTGATTTCCGAGCCAACTGGTCCAATGACAGTAATTATGACAGCTGTCATTGCTAATTTAACAGCAACAGCCAGTGATATCGAAACTGGCATGGCAATGGCATTTACCGTTGTCATGATGGCCGGAATTTTTCAAATTATTTTTGGCTTACTGCGGCTGGGTAAATATATCACAATGATGCCCTATACCGTAATTTCGGGCTTCATGTCTGGTATCGGTATAATTCTGGTAATTTTGCAACTTGCTCCCTTCTTAGGACAATCTAGTCCCGGGGGAGGGGTTCTCGGCACACTCCAAGCCATACCAGAGCTGCTGAGGAACATTCAACCAGCAGAAACATTGTTAGCAGCAATCACAGTGGCAATCATTTGGTTCATGCCCTCGAAGTTCAAGCGGATTGTACCTCCCCAGTTGATTGCACTGGTTGCCGGTACAGTTTTGTCCTTAGTATTACTCCCATTATTCCCAGATTTATTCCCAGACAATAATGTAGGGATTCGGCGAATTGGGGAAATTGCTGCTACCTTACCCAAGATGCAGTTGCCAACCTTTGAAGTTAGCCAGCTTCGCCTCATGTTTGTAGATGCGGCTGTACTGGGTATGTTGGGCTGTATTGATGCTCTACTAACATCAGTGGTTGCCGATAGTTTGACCCGTACAGAGCATAATTCCAATAAAGAGTTAATTGGGCAAGGGTTAGGCAACTTAATGTCTGGCTTATTCGGAGGCATTGCCGGTGCTGGAGCTACCATGGGAACGGTTGTGAATATTCAAGCCGGTGGCAGGACAGCATTATCTGGTTTGACCCGTGCTTTTGTATTACTAATTGTGATTTTAGGGGCGGCGAAGTTAGCAGCTACTATTCCCCTGGCGGTATTAGCAGGGATTGCCCTGAAAGTGGGGATTGACATTATTGATTGGGACTTCTTAAAGCGAGCCCATAAAATTTCCCTTAAGGGTGCCCTGATTATGTATGGGGTGATTCTACTCACCGTTCTGGTGGACTTGATTGTCGCTGTGGGTGTGGGGGTTTTTGTCGCCAACATTCTGACAATCGATCGCATGAGCCAGTTGCGTTCAGAATCTGTTCAAGCTATTACCGATGCAGATGACGCTATCCATTTGAATGCCGATGAAAAACGCTGGCTTGATGAAGGGAATGGTCGCGTTTTGCTGTTCCAATTGAGTGGTCCTATGATTTTTGGAGTTGCCAAGGCTATCTCCCGCGAACATAATGCCATTGGAGAATGTGGTGCCATAGTTTTTGACATTAGCGATGTCCCCCATATGGGTGTTACAGCCTCCTTAGCCCTAGAAAATGCAATTGAGGAAGCAGTTGAGAACGGTCGTCATGTCTTTCTCGTGGGAGCTGCTGGACAAACCAAGCGTCGTCTGGAAAAGCTAAAAGTCTTCAACTTTATTCCGCCTCAAAACCTCTATATGAATCGTGCGGAAGCACTGAAGGATGCGGTAACTGCAATTTTCTCGGGAGCAAATGAGCCATCAAATGAGCAAATCTCGGATTTTGGATCATCTGATTTCGGCGCATCACTCAATAACTAGGATTTAGCGGAGGAAATTAACTATGCAATGGTTAATATTACTGATCAAACAGTAATCGGTATCAAGCCCCCCAATTCTATTTGTGGAGGTAGAAAAATTTTGTCCTTACTGTTGCCCCTCAATTTATCGATGGGGAAACTGATAACTGATAACTGATAACTGATAACTGACAACTGATAACTGATAACTGATAGAGGATTTCTCTATGTTGCTTAATTTTGGTTCTAGTACGTTGTCCATGCCACAGTTATTGATGGCAACGCCAACGGAGGAATATGGCCCATGGGTACTTACGGGTGTGTTACTCAGCTTGGTTGTAATTTACATTACAAGTAAGTTGGGTGGTGAGTTTTCCAAACGTCTCAATTTACCACCGGTTTTGGGGGAACTAATTGGGGGTGTTATTGTTGGGGTTTCAGCTCTACACCTGCTGATGTTTCCTGAAAATAGCACAGTGGCTACGGACTCAATCATTGTCAGGGCGTTGCAATCCCTGGGTAATTTAGACCTAGAGGCTGTCACCCATGTTTTCCAAAGCCAAAGCGAAGTAATTTCTGTGCTGGCAGAACTAGGGGTGATTGTTCTGCTATTTGAAATTGGTTTGGAATCGGATTTACGGGAACTGGGTAAGGTCGGCTACCAAGCAGCCATTGTAGCTGTTATTGGTGTGGCTGCCCCTTTTATATTGGGAACGGTTGGTTTAGTGACAATTTTCCATGTTCCTACTATTCCCGCGATTTTTGCTGGAGCTGCTCTTACAGCAACGAGTATTGGTATTACATCAAAAGTTTTGTCAGAACTGGGACACCTGAAATCAAAGGAAGGGCAGATTATTGTCGGTGCTGCGGTGATTGACGATGTGCTAGGTATTATTGTTCTGGCGGTTGTAGCTAGTTTGGCAAAAACTGGTGAAGTGGATCTGCTCAATGTAGTCTATTTAATTATTAGTGCCAGTGCCTTTCTGTTGGGAGCTATTTTCCTTGGTAAGTTTTTTAACAAGAGCTTTGTGGCGATCGCAGACAAGTTACAAACCCGTGGCGCGTTGTTAATTCCTGCATTCAGCTTTGCTTTAGTAATGGCGGTGTTAGCCAATATTATTCACCTAGAAGCGATTTTAGGTGCTTTTGCGGCCGGCTTGGTGCTAGATGAAACCGATAAACGCAAAGAACTGGATTTACAGGTAATGCCCATCGCCGATATTTTAGTACCAATTTTCTTTGTTACAGTTGGTGCGAAAGCAGATTTAGGGGTATTGAATCCAGCGATCGCAGAAAATCGAGCAGGTTTAATTATTGCTACCTTCCTGATTACCATTGCCATTATCGGTAAAGTCATCACTGGTTGGGGTGTGTTTGGTCAGCCCGGAATCAATCGTCTAGCGATCGGTGTGGGTATGATTCCCCGTGGTGAAGTGGGCTTAGTGTTTGCGGGCATTGGTTCCGCAAGTGGTGTATTGGATAAGCCTTTGGAAGCAGCCATTATTGTGATGGTAATTCTCACCACATTCCTGGCTCCTCCTTTGTTACAGTGGGCACTGAAAGGTCAAGAAGCAGAAGTATTAATACCGGCAGGGCAGGAAGCAGAAGTATCCATACCTGCCAAAGATACAACCCTAACTACCGTGGATTAGGTTGTAAATTTGACTAAAAAATACGTAATATTACTCTAGGGAAGCGGTAGTTTGTCGCTTTCCAGATTTATATTACTACGGTTAAAGTTTACTCCTATCCCGCCCAAAGATTACCGATTAAAAAACCGCTCCAGGCACAGAGAACTCAGAGAATAGAGAGAGGGAGGAGATAAGTAATCTCACCATTGAAGGGAGTAATCCAAAATCTAAAATCCAAAATCTAAAATTGTTTGACAAATGTCCATATCCATACTAGAGGCTTGCATTTTTGCAACTGTACTGTGCGGTTTTTTTGGCATCATCCTCAAACAGAATCTGATGATGAAAATCATCTCGATGGATGTGATGAGTACAGGGGTGATTGCTTATTACGTATTGGTGGCAGCACGGGGGGGATTGTTCACCCCCATTGCTGATAATACTAAACAAGTTGCTTATGCAGATCCGGTTCCCCAGGCGGTGATCTTAACTGCGATCGTGATTGGTTTTTCTATCCAAGCTCTGATGTTGGTTGGGGTGATGAAACTAGCACGGGATAATCCAACCCTGGAAACCAAAGAGATTGAGAAGAGTAACACACCATGAGTACAATTACAATCCCCTGGATTGCCCTACCATTTTTTGTGGGGTTTAGTATTTATCTCCTTCCCAAACTCGATCGCTACCTGGCACTTTTGGTGGTGCTTACTTCCCTTGTCTATAGTCTAGAGCGATTATTCTATCCGTTAGCTCCAAGCTGGCCATTATTAGATAGTTTCGGTGTCACTTTGCAGGCTGATTCCTTAAGTGGCTACTTTATTTTGACCAATGCCCTAGTCACAATGGCGGTCATTTTCTACTGTTGGCACAGCAATAAAACGGCTTTTTTTTATACCCAGGCAATCATTTTACATGGTAGTGTCAACTCAGTGTTTATTTGTGCGGACTTTATCAGTCTGTATGTGGCACTGGAAGTAATTAGTATTGCTACGTTTCTGTTAATTGCCTATCCCCGCACAGATCAGTCGATTTGGGTTGGCTTGCGCTATCTGTTTGTGAGCAATACAGCCATGTTGTTTTACCTGATTGGCGCGGTACTAGTTTATCAAGCTAATAACTCCTTTGCCTTTGCGGGGTTGGGTAAAGCTCCCACAGAAGCAGTCGCTCTGATCTTTCTCGGACTTTTAACCAAGGGGGGAATCTTTGTCTCAGGTTTGTGGTTGCCTTTGACTCACTCGGAATCAGAAACGCCTATATCAGCAATGTTGTCAGGAGTTGTGGTCAAAGCGGGTGTCTTCCCACTGGTGCGTTGTGCCCTGATGTTGGAGGAGATTGATCCCATCGTCCGTATTTTCGGCGTTGGTACTGCGCTGTTGGGAGTTGGCTATGCAGTCTTTGAAAAAGACACCAAGCGGATGCTGGCGTTTCACACCGTTTCCCAGTTGGGTTTTGTACTGGCTGCGCCGGAAGTCGGTGGCTTTTATGCCCTCACCCATGGTTTGGTGAAAGCGGCTCTTTTCTTGATTGCGGGTAACTTACCAAGTCGCAACTTCAAGGAATTACACCATCAGCCAATTCATACTCCCATGTGGATTGCCTTGGTTACAGCTAGCTTCTCGATTTCCGGCTTTCCCCTATTGTCTGGCTTTGGAGCCAAGGTGTTGACCATGAAAAATCTGCTACCCTGGCAGGTGATTGGTATGAACTTGGCAGCTTTGGGAACAGCCATCTCCTTTGCCAAATTCATCTTTTTGCCCCATGAAGAAGAAGAGAAGCCAGCAAAACCTGGTTTTTGGTCGGCAATCATCCTATTACTCGGCGGATTATTTGCAGCTAATATAGTGTATTACGAGGCGTACACCCTTGCCAATACAATCAAACCCCTAGTCACAATTGCTCTGGGCTGGTTGGCATACCTGGTGATTATTAAACGATTGGTCTTTAAGTTACCACGGGTAGCGGAGCAATTTGACCATCTTATTGGGGTGATGAGTCTGATGTTAACCCTACTCTTTTGGATGGGACTAGCTTGAAAATGGTTGTTAGTTGTTAGTTGTTAGTTGACAGTTGACAGTTGACAGTGGTTCAGAAACATTTTTCATGGCTTGGTTGTGGGATTTTCCCGTAAGGGACTAACTTGAAAATAGTTCATCAGCGCGGAGTAGGGGCGCATTGCGTGCGCCCTTGAAGAGTTAGTCACTTGAAAATAGGGAGTGAGGAAGTGAAGGAGTTCGGAGTTCGGAGTTCAGGAGTAGGGGCGCATTGCGTGCGCCCTTGAGGAGTTAGTCACAAAGCATCTTCATAGGCAGGTTGTGGGATTTTTCCGTGGGGGACTAGCTTGAAAATAGGGAGTGAGGAAGTGAAGGAGTGAGGGAGGGATTTTCTCGTGGGGGGCTAACTTGAAAATAGTTAAGAATTGGCAGTGGGGAAGAAATATTTTTCATGTTTGATTGTGTAAAAACGTAATTTAAGAGAAGGCTGTGCCTATATGAGGGGCTAGTATGATTGGATATCTGGATTTGCTATTAAGATTAGCTATTTGGTTTTTGCTAACTGCTGATGTGAGTTTGGCTAATATCATTATTGGTGTTTGCGTTTCATTGCTAATACCGCGACGCTATACGAAACCTGCTGTTTTAAAAGATTGGTTGCGGGTGCTGTGGGAAATTATTGTAGCTATCCCCCAAGCATATTTAGAAGCCTTAGAAATTATGTTTCGCCC
This sequence comes from Calothrix sp. MO_192.B10, assembly GCA_030065055.1. Lineage (GTDB taxonomy): Bacteria > Cyanobacteriota > Cyanobacteriia > Cyanobacteriales > Nostocaceae > Calothrix_A. The sequence continues at coordinate 4,696 of JASJDS010000047.1, read as the reverse complement.
CCACAACCAAGAAGAGATTGTGATGGAGCGAGTCAAACCCCAACGGACACCAGGACTGATATTTTTAGACATTTTTGTGATTACATTTACACCAAAAACTATTGTTTTGAAATACCACGAAGATGGCTGGTATGAAGTACATCGGGTGCGACGGAGGAGGAGAAGAGTGAAGGAGGGAAGGAGTGAAGGAGGGAAGGAGTGAAGGAGTGAAGGAGTGAAGGAGTGAAGGAGTGAGGAAGTGACCAAACAGTAATCGGTATCAAGCTCCTGGATTTATCGATGGGGAAACTGTGAGCGCAGCACAAGAGTGAAGGAGGCTAACTGTTAGCGCAGCTCCGACCCAGGAGGCTAACTGATAACTGAAATGATTATCCGCCTTTAAAAATCTCAAATTTAAAATCTCAAATCTAAAATTGTTTGACTGAGAAAGGTGATGAACTGGATACTAATTGCCATGATTTTGGCTTTACTAATTCCTATTTATGAAGCTTGGCAAGATGAAAATATTTGGCAAAAAATTTTAGCCTTTGCCAGCATTGCTACCAAAACATCCATGATGATTCTGGTTGTATCTGTCTTGCGCGATGACTGGATGATAGGGGTGGTTGGTGTACTGATTTTAAGTGTAGGAAATGCTGCCTTAATGCTGCTTGCCCACGTTATTAAACGAATGAATGAAATATGATTATTAATATCGTTAGTTATATCTGTATAGGAGTGGGAATTGTCTTCTGGTTTTGGGGGACATTTCCTCTAATTGGCGATCGCTCAGTATTATTCAAATTACATAGTCTTTCCGTAGCAGATACCTTGGGTTCCATGAGTATCATTGTCGGGTTACTCCTGAAAATACCCCAAGAATGGCCACTGCTGATTTTCGCACTGATTTCCTTGGCCATTTGGAATACTGTACTAGGATACGTGTTGGCTTACTGTTCCAGCAGTGGAGGTAAAAATGAATGAAGATGTATATATTATAGCGATCGCGGCGTTGCTTCCTTTAACTGCCTGTATGTTGGTTTTGCAGGTTAACCCATATCATGCTTTGGTAATTCGCGGTATTTTAGGAGCAGTTGCAGCACTGGTTTATGCATTGTTTGGGGCGGCGGATGTGGCATTAACGGAAGCTTTGGTGGGCACTATGCTCTCTATTACTTTATACGCAGTAGCCGTGCGATCATCCCTCAGTATGCGCCTTGGTGTGCTAGAAAATCAATCTAATGCCAATGCAGAACTGCCAAAGGCTAATAACCCTGAGGAGCAATTGCTTTCTGTTTTACGCAAAACCTTAAACAAATACCATATGCGTCTGGAAGTAGTAACCTATACTAATCTGCAAGCTTTACAAACTGCTTTGATGGCAAAAGAAATTCATACAACCTATATTCCATCAGAACAGTGCATAACCCAGGAATCTCCTCAATCCCTCCCTGTAGATGAACAGCCACTTTACCAACTTCAGACCCGCATCCAGCGTCTTTACGACATTATGCACTACGAAATTCCACCAAATTTAGCAAATTTGACCTATATCAAATCACCAAGCCCCAGCCAGTCCAATGGTAAGCTAATCTCTGATTCAGTGGAGGTTCAGCCATGAAGTGGATCTACATAGCAGTAGGGGTAGCATTATACATCAAGATGCTCGTATTTCCCAATCCCGGAATGGATTCAGCCGAACTCTCCATCGTCGAATCAATTGTCCAAGATACTGGAGTACCTAATACTGTTTCCGGCATAATTTTCAGAAATCGACTCTACGACACAATATTTGAGGTTGTAGTCTTTACACTGGCAATTATGGGAGTACGGTTTCTTTTAGCAAATGAACAACCATCTTGTACAATTTATCAGTTTAGCGATCGCCCTTCGATTATTTTGGCGCAATTGGGAGCCATCATTGCTGCCTTAATCAGCGTCGAATTAGCAATTCGCGGTCATTTGAGTCCTGGTGGTGGGTTTGCAGCTGGTGTAGCCGGGGGCACTGCCATCGGGTTAGTAGCAATTACGTCTTCTACAGAATGGATGGAAAGAATTTACCACCGATGGCGGGCAGCAACACTAGAAAAAATCTCTGTACTAATTTTTATAATCTTGGCAGTAATAACACTGATTGGTTATGAGTTACCCCACGGTGAAATTGGTGCATTGTTTAGCGGGGGTACAATTCCGTTACTGAATATTTTGGTGACAATCAAGGTAGCTTTAGGCTCTTGGGCAGCGATTTTACTGTTCATTCGCTATCGCGGTTTATTGTAACGGTATCTGAGGGGAATGGCACGTTCGTTAAGGTAAAAAGCTTGTTAAATCTAGCTTTCTAGATCCCTCGTTACAAGGTTTTACCAAGTGGATGCATTTTAGGGAGGCTCTGCCTAGGCTGTAGACTTTGTGCCCCCCTCCAGGATAAATATTCATCCCACATCTGTGACATGACTTGTTCCTTGTCTCTGGCAAGGAACATGGGGTTGGAGGCGGAGCCTCCAAATCGAGGCAGAGCCTCCCGCCACATGTACCAAGGCAGAGCCTTGGCACGAGAGTGACAATTGTCTACAACGGTCTAACCTTGTCTACAAAATCAACAGCTAAGTCAAGCTCCCTCACTCCCTCACTCCCTCACTCCCAAATCACCACCCCCTAGGAACCCCCTCTCCTCTGGGATCGGCAGCTCCTTCCAGACTCCCATCAGCTTTAACCACAATGGCATTAATATTACCCCAAGGTCTTCTTTCCTTGATTTTGTGTCCCCGACGTTGCAATTCTTTCAATGTCATAACATCCAAACTAAAGGGTTCCACCATCAAGCTATCTGGAAGCCACTGATGGTGTATGCGCGGTACAGAAACAGCTGCACCCGCATCCATGTCATATTCCAAGACATTTAAAATTACTTGCAGTACTTGAGTAATAATAGTACTCCCTCCCGGCGCACCCACCGCCATCTTGAAACGACCTTTTTCGGTGACAATGGTGGGAGTCATGCTAGATAGGGGAGTTTTCCGGGGTGCAACTGCATTGGCTGCATTCCCCACTAAACCGAAAGAATTGGGTACTCCCGGTGCAATTGCAAAATCATCCATCTCGTTGTTGAGTACAATACCCGTACCAGTAGCTACCACACCAGCTCCAAATCCCAAATTGATGGTAAAAGTAAGGCTGACAGCATTGCGTTGTTCGTCTACCACCGTTAAATGGCTAGTTTCTGGAGACTCATAAAATTTACGATGGGGATTTGTTGACTGTAACCTCAATGATAGGGGTCTACTAAACCACTGGAGAGTGCGCTGATTTGCTGGCTTTACTCGGCTAGATGGCTTTACCCGCAACATATTAATTTGTCGTCGGCGTAGTTGGGCGTACCCTTTACTGGTAAGCTGTTGTATAGGTACTTTGACAAAATCAGGATCCCCTAACCATTGGGAGCGATCAGCATAGGCAATTTTCATTGCTTCTGCCATTAAATGTAGGCTATTAGGATGATGCCACCCCAGAGATTTGAGATTAGTATTACCAATAATATTTAATATTTGTAACAAGTGTACTCCTCCCGAAGAAGGTGGGGGCATAGAACAAATACGTGCTTGACGAAAATCACCGCATATGGGAGTGCGCCAAATCGGTTTATAAGCCTTTAAATCTGCTAAAGTAATTAAACCCCCATTCTTTGCCATATCAGTAGCGATCGCACGGGCAATATTGCCAGTATAAAAACTACGAGGATTGCCAGCAATTGATTTAAAGGTTTTTGCTAAATCCCTCTGTACCAGCCTTTCCCCTGGCTGATAAAACTCACCGTTACGAGTAAAAATTTTCCGTGCTGCTGGGTTATTGAGAATTTGTTGTTGGCGATTACTATTTATTACATTCAGAGAACGCCAACTCAAACGACGACTAAGGGTAAAGCCATTCTCAGCCAGCTCAATTGCAGGTTTCACCACTTCTTGCCAAGATAACTTACCATAGCGACGATGGACTTCATACATCCCAGCTACGGTACCCGGTGTCCCCACAGCTAAATAACCATTTACACTAGCACCCGGACGTACCTTACCTCCAGCATCTAAGTACATATCCTTTGTAGCTTTGCTGGGTGCCCGTTCCCGGAAATCCAAGGCTTTGATATTGCCAGTTTTCCCTTCATGGAGCAATAAAAATCCACCACCACCAATTCCTGCCGAAAATGGTTCTACCACGGAAATTGCAAAGGTGGTAGCCACAGCAGCATCTACAGCATTACCGCCTTTTCGTAACATTTTCAACCCGGCTTCACTGGCAAGGGAGTGTGCAGAAACTACCATACCCTTTTTGGTGTTCAGGGGTTTAATTACAGTAGCAGATACAAGTTGGATGTTACACAAAACCCCAAGGGAAACAGCAGCAACAGCAATCCGCTTAAATTTGTAGATAAGACCCATTCTTTTGTTCGTGCAGAATCTGGAAATGAGATCAATTTATCATAAGGATTGTTGGGAACGCAGTAAGCCAGTAATTTTTGAAGAAGGAACAAGGAACAAGGAACAAGGAACAAGGTTTGAGCGGGGTTTTGAGATGGGGATTGGGACCCCAACTCAAAACGGACAACCGCTTTCATCAAATCCGGAAAAATCTGCCAGCCTCATCAGCAGTTTATTGGTTTAGCGGCATATATCTTGGCGGAAAAATCGCCCTTTACCAGAAATTACCAGGTTTGATGTGTGGT
>JASJDS010000219.1 GCA_030065055.1 Calothrix sp. MO_192.B10 | reverse complement strand
GGTATAAATTGGACAAGTTATGTACCTTACTCCGATTGAAGCGCAAAAACGTTATGGATATCATCGTCGAACTTTAAGCAGGTGGGCTGACGATGGGAAAATTGACTTTATTAAGTCACCTGGGGGACACCGCAGATACTCCGTTGAATCGCTGGAACGCGTCATATCTCAAGAAGATATTCGACCTGTTATTTTATACGCTAGAGTGTCAACCAAAACCCAACAAGATGATTTAGAGTCGCAGATTGAATACTTAGCTAGAAATTACCCAAACTGCCGATGTTTCTCAGAGTACGGTTCTGGGATGAATTTTAAGCGCAAAAAATTTATCAGTATTATGGAGCGCGTTGCCAAGTCAGAGATAAAGACAATTGTTGTAGCCCACAAAGACAGGTTATGTAGGTTTGGCTTTGACTTTGTAGAGTGGTTTTGCAACCTTAACCGATGCAAAATTGTGGTTCTTAACAATGCTTATAAAACGCCACACCAAGAAATGATGGATGATTTTTTAGGGATTATGCATTCATTTAGCTCTAAGTTATATTTTTTGCGTCGCTACGAAAAAGAAATTAAAAGCCATATTTCAGAAACGGACAAAAAGGACAAGTAGCGATATAATATACAAAGAGTATTGGAGGTCGAGCAATGCCTAAACGCAAGAAAAAAACAGAGAAAATATCAACTCAAATATTACTTGTAGCTAGTATGCCAGATTATGTCAAAGCCGAGTTACTAGCTACAATGCAGCGTCTAGGTGTTGTTCGCTCTGAGGCTTATAACAAACTTGGAAGTGTCAACTATTGGGGTTTAGACTGGAGAAAGGCTTACCCGCGAGTAAGGGCTTTTCGTACTCCAGAATCATTAGGACTGCCGTCAAAACTAATGGAATGGACAGTATCAGATGTTTCTAAAGCTATTAACGCTCAACAAGCTGCATGTATTGAAGCTTTGCGTAGTAACATATGGCATCGCTATCCGGGTAATGAGAACGAAAGTAAACGCAAAGACTGCTATAAGCAGCTTTCTAGCACCGAGTTTTTGACTGATTCTTTCTTGCATCGTATTGTCAGGAAACAGTATCGGCGCGGTCATTCTTGGGTAAGAAATCAAATTGTTTATCAACAAGGTGGTTATACATGCAAACGTATTGACCGTTATATTTACCAGTTAGAGCTAGCGGGTTTGCAGCGTGGTAAAAGAAATAGAATCATTGTTCGTTCTAACCGTAAAGTTAAAGGTCAAATTCGTTTAATCCACAATAAAGACTTAGACCGCTTTGAAATTCACATGCTGGTTAATTACGGTACTGTGAGCGTTCCCAAAGAATTAAAAACAATTGGAATCGACAAAGGCTATACAGAAGCTTACTATGATTCTGACGGTAATATTCACGGTGCAGGGTTAGGCAAGCTTGCTTCAAGAAAATCTAATCGCATAACCGCTAAAAACCTTAACAGAGGGAAGCTCTGGGCATTGAGCCGTAAGTATAAGACAACAGACCCTGCTAAATCTGCCAGGATCTTAGAAAATAATTTAACTAGAAAAACTGAAAATCGACGCTACAGACGAGATCAGGCAGCAATCACTTCATTAATTGGCAGTGCTTCCAGGTCTTTGTTCTCAGGACAAGTAAAAGTTTTTGCAGAAGATTTGACTAAACCTATTAAAGGTAAGCGTCAATCAAAAGCAATGTCCCGCAAATTAAACGCATGGATGAAAGGCTGCATGCGGGACTCATTACAAAAATGGGCTAACTGGACTGGTTCAGTTATCACAGAGGTTCAACCAAGTTATACATCGCAAGTTGACTCCGTAACTGGCACCTTGTTAGGAGCGAGGAAAGGAGACAATTTTATCAGGTTTACTGGGGATGTATTACAGGCTGACCTAAATGCTGCTAGGAATATCCTTGTTCGTGGTGCTGATAAGGATATTACGCGCTTTATGCGTAAAGAGGAAGTACAAGCAGTATTAATACGCCGCACCGCGTGTTTTTTGAAAGGATTGGGGCTTACTTTGGTAGAAGCTGTTGAGCTTGGATGGCTTGATTTTAAGCATATCAAAAGTAAGGCTTTCAAAAAGCTGGCTAGTGGGAGCTAGCCAACGTCTAGAAAGATGGGTGGGAGGTTCAACTCCTATTACCGTTTACCACCCCTCACTCAGACAACAATTTTGTACCGTTTTATGCGCTTTTACCGCATTTTACGAGTCTCCCAGAATACTTTGCCTTACCAACCAATTAGAGTCTTGTTGGAATAGGTATACGAGATGGGGAATTGCTCGCTCACCATAGTTAGCAAGAGAATTAGCTGCTTCGGCTCTGACATTATAATCTTTATCATGTTCCATTAAATCCAGTAACAACCCAAAAGCTTCCTCTGTTCGCTTATACCCCAAACCCATAGCAACAAAGGAACGAATTACAAATTCTTGGTCATACATCCTTCCCTTGAGTAGCGGGACAACCAAACCAGGTTCATAGTGCCTCAATTCAGTAATCGCTTTCATCCGATTTTGAGGATTAGGGCTATTGAGATTAGTTTCAATCTGATGTAGTTCCATGGGAATATCTCAAAATGTGGGTAATTTAAATTAATTGATTAGTAAACTTGGTTTTGAACTTCTGGAGGGTTAGCAGTTGATGTTTGTTCAACTTAACCCTGATTCTTGTAGTAAGGCGAAAATACCATCAGCCAACAGTTGGATGGAAATCGCCAAAATGAAAAACCCTAATACTTGACTCAGAACGCGGATTCCACTTTGACCAAAAACTTTGACCAGTAGTTCACCCCAGACCAAACAGAGATAAAGTGTTATCCCCAACATGGCAATTCCTAACAAGCCACCAAGATAGTTTGACCATTGGGGGTTTTCAGCGGCAAGACCGATAACCAGACCAATAGCTCCTGGTCCACTAATTAGAGGTACAGCCATTGGGATTAAAGCGATATCTTTTGCCTGAGTCACTTCCTGACTATTGGTAACAGTCTGATATTGATTGGTTTCAGCAAATGTCCAAGCTGTACGAGCTATCAACAAGCCGCCAGCAATTTGCAATACCCCAAGAGAAATTCCCCAAAAGTCGAGAATTGCTTGACCAGTGACAAAGAAAAAGGCAATGATTGAGCTGGCATTAAGGGCTACTTTCTTAGCCTGTTGCAATCTTTGATGCTTACTGGCATTAGCTGTCAAGCTGTAAAAGATTGGTACTGCTCCCACTGGATTGGTAATCTCACATCTTGCACCAAGAAAATTTGATGTAATTTAATCACTCAGTATTAAGGCGAAAAGCTTAATTTAGCCATAAAAGCCAAGTAAAATAATGTAGCTTTATTGCGCCGTTTTTAAGTTTTTCCTGGTTTATACGGTTAGGTGCAAGATATGAGTAATGGGAAATAAAGCAATAAATGTTCCGAGTGCATAGGAAACTAACTGGGACATTACTTATTTCCTCTTACTTGAGACAGGAGTCTTGGCACTAACAGCACTCGAATTTCAGATTTTAAACAGACAAAGGAGTTTCGCTCATACCCCAATAATCCTTTATTAATTCTTCGTACATATTGTCCTTGAGCATCATTTGTCGATAAAGCTCAATAGATAAATCCTGTGCTTGCTCTAGGGAGAGAGTCTGTACTTGATCGGCAAATATTCTTAAATTGAATTCTTGTTCTAGAGATAGTTGCTCGGAATATTTCATAGCTGACTTCCCATTTGTTGTATAAGAATATCTTGATGTATTTATAAGTTATGTTAATTTATTTGAAGATAAATTGCTAGGGCTTGACACGGCAATTTAGGTAGTAAAACCCGTATAGCGTTATGAGCTTAATTCTTTTGGTTCTTTGACTTGAAGCGACCTGCGGTAAAATCTCTTTTCCGGAGATGTTTGGTGTGACGTGCAGTAACTCTCTTACGCCACATCTTGAAGCTTGAAGTAGTCATAGAACGTCGCATTAATTTAATTACGTGTTTCTCTTGGAGACCAAATTGAGCCTCAATTGCCTCAAATGGTGTTCTATCCTCCCAAGCCATTTCAACAATGCGATCGATAGTTTGGTTTTCTAAGTTGGATATCTTCATAAAATTACACTGATTTGAATACAACGAACCTACGTAAACATATTTAAAAACTATTTGTCGAATAAATAATTGTTAATTAGTGATTATGAGGATTGAAATCCTCCATTCAATTAAAAATTGAGCAGTCTGCTATGTAAAAAGGCTACACCTACAATCAGTGGGGTTTAAACCCGCCACTGATCATAATTGGGAATTTGTTTGGGTATCTTTATATTCTCGGGTAGGGACTTTTTGCAGAGATGGTAATTGTCCCGATGAGACTTCAAAATCAAAGTTACTCCAACGTGAGTGCCATAACCATGCCCCCAGTCCCACTAATCCATTAGATAGGCAAGCTGCCCCAAAAATGCCGGAAATGCCAAATAACCAATTGCCTAAATAGGCTAGGGGAACGTAGAGAAACAACAACCGTGAGAGGGACATTCCCAGAACTGGTAATGGCTTGCCCAAAGCATTTAAAGCTGAACTGGCGGTGAGAACGATGCCCAAAGCCCCGTAACTAATGGGCACGAGGGTCAAATAGACAGTAGCACTGGCTACCACCCCTGGGTCACTGTCAAACCAGGTGGCAATTTCAGGTGCAGCCGCTCCCAGTAAAACGGCTACCAGTCCTCCCCAACTCAAGCAGAACCAAAAACCTAATTGTAGTGCTCGCTTGACCCTACCATACTGTTGAGCACCCCAGTTCTGACCAACAAAGGTAGCGATACTGGCTGAGAGTGCTAAAGGTGCAATGAGAGCTAAAGCCTCTAACCGCGATGCTAGCCCAAAACCAGCAACCGCCTCAGCCCCGTACTGTGCCATCAAGCTAGTGACGAAACCAACAGCCAAGGGAGAAATTAAGTTGGTCGCTGCTGCGGGTAAGCCCACAGATAGAAGGCTGCGCCAGCTCGTTACCATTACTTTTAAGCTAGGAAAGGTGAATAGTAGTAGCCGTTCTCGAAAGTGGAGAAAAGCTAAAGAAGCCACTAGGGTACTAGCACGAGAGATGACCGTCGCTAATGCTGCTCCCTTAAGACCTAAACCTGGAAATGGTCCCCAGCCAAATATGAGTAAAGGGTCTACTAAGATGTTAGCGGCAGCAGCCAAAGTCATAATCATGCTGGGAACAATCATGTTGCCAGAAGCACGGATGGCACTATTGCCTACCAAGGGGACAACAAGGAATACCATCCCTACATACCAGATATTCATGTAGTCCCGAATCAAGGGAAATATATCAGACCCGGCTCCCAAACTAGTAAACAAGGGTTCGATAGTCACCAAGCCAAAGGAAGCAAGGATGCTGACAATTAAAAAAGACAGCAACAGGCTATCGGTGGTTAGCCGTTGCACTTTCTGGCGATTGCCCTCACCAATTCCTCTGGCAATGACAGAAGAAGCCCCCGTCCCCAATCCCATGGCTACACTTCCCAAAACCGTAACTACCGGAAAAGTGAAGCTCATTGCCGCTAACTCGTTTGTTCCTAGTTGAGCGACAAAGTAAGTGTCGGCGAGGCTAAAAGCCAAAACCGACAAGACACCCCAGACCATAGGCACGGTTAGCCTGAATAATTGTAGGGGAATATCACCTTCTGTCAGTTTGGACTTCATTGGGTTTGTTTAGTTGATTGATCCAGTGATGAGAAAAAAGGTGTCAGTAAATCTTCACCCGATTCAAAGCCATCTTCAGGAGTGACTTTGCCAATGAGTTGAGATTCTTGGTTAATACATCCAGGTTTTTGAACATAAGCACAGACCCTGGCGTAGAGTCGAGCGCGGGTTCCGGGACTTCCTGTAGAAAAGTTTACTTGTCCGTCTTCTGTAATGGAAACTTTGCAGACTGGACAGATTTGTAGGTTTTGGGTGTTATTACTATCCATGATTAGCGTTATTACTTATTTACCAAACAAGTGTCGAGGGCGTACCCTAAACTGTGAGTGGGTCAATGCCCATCTTGCCGACAATGAGGCGCAATACAGCAATCTGCTGATTAAATTCCAGTGCCACAACCCTGTTTAAGACGGCAGTAGCTGGTGCAGAAAGTTTATAGCCTTCGGGAGTGGGAATGACTTCCCCAGAGCGCATCCACTCAGCTAACTGATACCAAAAAGCCAGCTTGTTGTTGCTGCTGAGAAGTCCATAAGACCGAGTCAGGGGATTATCAACTCCCCCTACCAAGTCCCGCATGAGCTGCAATTGCTCTTGGTGGGGTAGGTTCCCTACTTCATAGATTAAACCTCCCGCTAGCTTAATCCGCTCAGTTGCACCGGGAGCCGCTGGAGTTACTAAACCTCCCATATTTTCGTAAAGAACCCACAAAAGTCCCAGTTGATCATCAATGAATAGGCTCTGGATGGCTTCCACCACCTTGGGAACGGCATCAAAAATATTGGAATAAGAGGGTTTGTCAGTAGTTTTGACCATGGGATTGTTTTTTATTTTGATGTGTTATGTAACTTAAGGTAACGTAATGTAAACTTTTATTGCAAGAAATTGACTAGAATTGCCAAGTAGTGACCAGGAGTGATTTTTAGCAATCTCGGTGGCTTCTTTGCTTCATTTTTCAAGGGACAAAGTGGGACAACCCTCAAACAAGGAGTTGGGGATGAACTAGCTGATAACCTGCTGCTTTGAGCTTTTGATTGCTGACCCGCACGCTCTTGCGCGAATGGCTGGGTTTCGATGGGTTCCAATACACAGGTGGTAGACCGTAATGGGAACAGACAAGCTCTATCTGTTCTCTAACCGTAAGCTCACTGTCGTCTACTAGGTTGTAAATTCCCTCCAGTGAGTTTAACCGGGCAAACTCAATTGCTCCAACGATATCATCGCGGTGAATCCAATTGATAAAGCGATCGCCCTTTCCCGACAGGGTCATGCCAGCTAAACTGCCAAACATTCTGAGTAGCTCTCGACCAGGACCATAAATTCCTCCCAGACGAAGAATGCAGACTCTTTGGTTTGAGTTGGCTGCTTGCAACAATATTTTTTCGGTTTCACAAAGTACTTGGTCTCTAAGCTCCAAGGGGGCAACTGGGGAGGTCTCATCGACCCATTCCCCCTGGCGATCGCCATAAACGGAGTAACTACTCAAATAGATGATTCGCTTTACCCTGGTAGCTTGTTTCAAGGCGTGAACCAGATTCTTGGCTGTGGAGAGGTAAGTAGTGGAGTAGGCATCCTCATCAACAATACTGTCACCAGTGGGGGCAACACTTACCACCACAGTGTCCTGATCTTGGAGAAGAGATTCCATTGCTCTGGCATCATCCCCTTTCATTACCACCACCTTGGAGATGAATTCAGAAAGTGATGCAAAACGCTCAGGGCTGGTAGTTGTGCCCGTCACAAAGTGTCCCTGTTCTTGCCAGTGGTATGCTAAAGCAGTTCCCACATAGCCGCAACCAAGAATTGCCACATTCTCATAAAGAGGACGGCGTTGAGCCTGCTGTCGCAATAGTTCCTGTAGGTGAGCCATGTCTAGCTCTCCAATGTTTTCGTCAAAAGGGCTATTTCTGTCAAAGGAGTTGTACATTGTGGTAATAGAAGTTGGTTTACATTCGGGATAGTTGTAATCTTGCCAGTCATCTGTTCTCAACCTGCTCACGGAGAAGAGAATGTTGGTTTAGCTAGCCGGACTTCCCCCTGGTATGGCACCAGTAGACATGAGTCCACCTAGGTTTCCCTGAACCCACCGGCGATAATCCTGCACCAGTTGGCGTTCCAAACGATATTTAATGGTCAACAAGATGCCATTGAGAAATGCTCTGCCAGAATTTGACAAAACTGGTTCGGGTATCAACTTGACGGGAAGAGGCACATCAACTTGTACCTTTAAATCAACCTTTCCTCGTAACTCCGTGGTGGTTAAGAGCCGATGGGGTGATAGGGTGCCAGCTAGTTCTAGGCGAAAAGACTGTGGTAGGAAATCTCCACCTCGAAGGGAGCAATCGAGCGATCGCAAGTGAAGCGTTCCTTCATCTTGAATCCAAACTTGCAAATCTACGGTAGGCTCAAGCCGAAGCATCATGAATTGCAGAGGTCGAAGTTGCAAGCGGAACTGGGACGGAGCCAACTGCTGAAGTCGGCTGGGATCTGTAATTGCTTGAACTAGCCGTTGGGGTTGACGCAGGTAGTGCTCAATGGGGATTAATTCATTGGGCACGCCCATCTTCAGAGTTTGAGACACTTGAAACTGATGCATAGCTAGAATTAATCTCGAAAATCAATTTTTGAATGTAAATTGCTTACCAAGCCTCTTTCGGATTTCAGACTTGGTTCAAAATAACCAGTAAAGCGATCTAAGAACCCAGCATGGTCTTTCCTATGTAAATTTTTGTAAAGTTTATGATTAAAACTTTATCCCTCCTGACCCTGACTGGGGAGGGGTAATAACCGTATGAGTATTAATACTTTCCTTTGGCTGATAGGTAATTGAGGCATTTCTCCGGGCTGGGTACGGTTTTTCTCATTGATTAAATTTCTGAAAAATATTTATGGTAGTATGGAGACATTGCTGTTTGCTCAATCCTATCAAGCGACGGTACGGGCAATGTGAGAGAGTTAGCCACTCGATTTATCAAAGGATACTCACGTCACCAACATCGTAGTCAGCGACTTTTAGGAAAGGATGCACGACATAAAACTCTCACTAATGCTGGTGAAACTTTAGAGGCAATGAACGCCGGTTTATGGCAAAAACTGAAAAATCGAGAACGCTATGAAGCCGAAAGAGTTAGTCGTCGAATTACCAATTTGGCTCACCAATATGGGGCAGTTGTGATTGTGTTTGAACATTTGACTAACCTCAAACCAAGTCGTGCTAAGTATTCTCGTCGTTCTAATCAAAAACGGGCTTATTGGTTGAAATCTGCTGTGTTCAATCGCACAAAAGATAAAGCTGTTAATGATTACGGAATTCTCACAGTCAGAGTATCTCCCAAAAACACCAGTCGAGTTTGGGCGATAGATGGAACTTTTGTCCTCAGAGGAAACCAAATTAGTGATACAGGGTTTATCTTCACCCCCCAAGG
>JASJDS010000046.1 GCA_030065055.1 Calothrix sp. MO_192.B10 | reverse complement strand
AAGCTCTACCAATTTGACCGGCAAGCGTAAGCATACTGGCTCGATGCGGCAACTTGGGCAGAAGAAGCGTCAAAAACCTGGTTGTAAGCCAGACGGGGAATCAGAAACCCCGTCCGTCTATACGGCGGGGTAGTTCATTGGTACTAAACCTACGAGGCTAACTAAAAAACCATGCAAGAAACTTTGATCAAAGAAAATCCGCCTTCCCCTGATTGTCTTCCAGTCCTCTACAAAAAGGATAATTTCCAGCCCACAGACTACAATCCTATTCAAGGGGCTATACAACTATGGGCCACTCTCTCAGACAAAGATACCACAGTTACCTATCAACAAGCTGCTGGTAAAACTTGGCAGATTTTCAAGCAAGCGATCGCTATTGTCTTGTTTTTATTGGCTTTAACTATTGCCTTGACGATCTGGATGTTGGGTATTGCCTTTCAAAGTGGTCAGAATTTGCGGAATTGGCTGGAGATTAAACAACCCAATCTTGATGAAGTTGCCTACGCATTGTTCAAATTCCTTGTCTGGCCTTTGGAACGTGCATATGAATGGTCTGCATCCTTCATAAAAGAATATTTGGGATGGGAAATCACATTTGAACCACCAAAAGTTGAGCCGCCTCCCGAAGAAACTACTACTAACCATTAGAGAACACGCTAAACCGGAGTAATTCGGTATAAATCAGCGTTATTAGCTGGTTTATCTGTTCGCCAGGTTACACCCTTAAGCAAGGCGTAGCCGCTCAAAAAGAAACACTTTAAGTAGTTGCCACCTTAATAGATTTTTCTCAGCTTTAGGGATTGCTAGGTCTAAGCGGTGGGGTTAGGAACATGGTCTGTTAGCGGATGCAACACCGAAGCCCGAAAGCCAAAACTTTAGAGCTAACCGAAGCAAACTTTACCCTTTAATTAGGAGACTCCAGAGATGGAAAACTTTGTATTTCAGATTGATAAAAATGGTGTTCCATTGGGAATGCTACACCCGGCTAAGGCTCGTAAACTCCAGAATAAAGGCAAAGCCGCTACATTCCGTCAATACCCTTATGTTCTAATTCGTTCTATAGCGATCACAGACCCCACGAATGAGGCTTATATCCTTAAGATTGATCCGGGGTCAAAATGGACAGGGTTTGCTATTCAGTGCGGCTCTAACATTGTCTTTAGGATGGAATTAAAGCACCGAGGATCTATTATCTCTGACGAACTCACAAAACGCGCTGGGTTTAGACGTGGTAGGCGTGAGCGTAATACTCGCTACCGGAAAAAACGTTTTGACCGCTCAAAGCCTAAAGATTGGTTAGCACCCAGTCTTAGACACCGATTAAAAACAGTAGAGACTTGGATTGCTAAGTTCTGCCGTTGGTGTCCAATCGTAGCCATAGAAATTGAACAAGTAAGATTTGATACGCAAAAGCTGGACAACCCTGAGATATCAGGTATTGAATATCAGCAAGGGGCATTACAGGGCTATGAGGTCAGAGAGTATTTGCTTGAAAAATGGGGTAGACAATGCGTTTACTGTGGCGCAACTGATACACGGTTAGAGATAGAACACATTAAGCCCAAATCACGCGGAGGGTCTAACCGTGTTGGGAATTTAACCCTGGCTTGCCATAGCTGCAATCAGAAAAAAGGTTCTCAAGAGGTGAAAGACTTCTTATCAGGTAAACCGGATTTACTATCTCGAATATTAAAGAAAGCACCCCAGCCCCTAAAAGATGCCAGCGCGGTTAATTCTACCCGATATGCGATCGCGAAAATGGCTAAACGTTACAGCGATACGGTGAAGTGCTGGACAGGTGGTAGGACTAAATTTAATCGCTGTTCTCAGGGTATAGAAAAGTCCCATAGTGCTGATGCAGCTTGTGTTGGCGAATCTGGCGCAAATATCCGAATGTTGGTAACACGGGCGTTGCTGGTGGAATCAAAAGGGCATGGCAGCAGGCAAGTGAGACGCTGTAATTCTAGCGGATTCCCGGCGTTGAATAAGCAAGGGCAACCGATTAAGCCCAAGGCAGTTTACACACACTGTTCTAGTGGCGATATTGTGAAATTCAAGCTTGACAAAGACCGTAAAGCCGTTAAAGCAGGCACATATACAGCAAGAGTGAAAACCCCTACCCCAAAAGGTTTTGAAGTGAAACTTAATGGCTTCAGGGTTAGTTCAGCTATGGAGAGCTTGGTTAGATTTGTACACCGTAATGATGGATATAGCTATGAGTTCTGATTCATTCCGAACCGCCCCGGTTTACTCCGATTTTTTAGTTCCTAGGAACACGACAATAAATAATGTATTTGTTAGATACAAATATTTGTATTGCCCTACTGAATTACAACCCTAAAGCAGTTGCAAAATTTAATGTTTTCTTCCCTCAATGCTATATTTCTACAAACGACGGGGCTTGTATCCATAAGTCAGAGGGTTTGAGCGGAGGGTTTTCCTTCTGCTCCCGGTGCCTCCAGCAAAGCTGCCGTATCCGTTGGCAGAAGCCTTCGTTCGGTCAAAAGGGCTGGTATCGGAGGGAGAAATATAACCCATTTTCCTGTAAAGAGTTTCCTCTATCTCTGACAGAAATTAAAGGAATGCCGTAATCTAAGCGCAAATCCAAACCCCGAATCGGTTGCCATTGTACCCCTAAACCAGTGCCAATAATAAAACCGGGGTCGGGATTATCTCCGCGATTATTCCAACCCGCACCCATTTCCACAAACGGATTGAGTTGTAACTTGCGGGGATTTTTGGTTAAGGGTATTCGCAATTCTGCTGTTGCCAAGACTCCATTATCTGATACGATTTGGTTCTGTCGATAGCCCCTGACTGTATCTGCACCACCAATGCTAAATCTTTCTAAGGATAGGAGGGAGTCGGGAGTTAATTGAGCGTTCAGACTAGTTAAAAAGATCGTTCTGGGGGTAATTTGCTGCACCCATTGAAACTGTCCTAACCAAGTAAAAAACAGTCCATCGGTTCCCGAATCATTCACCGTGGCATCAAAAGCATCAATACCAAAACTAAATTGCGATCGCGCGGCTAAAACTTTCTTGGTATCTCGTTTAACCCAATCTTGAAAAAAGCGAATCACACTAACTCTAGATTTACCATCTTCTGGGCCTTCGGAAAAGGAGAAGGGAATATCGTCAAGGATAAATGTTTGAGAACGACGTATATCTAAACCCACACCCATAGCAAATTCTGTGGTTGGTTTTCTTGTCAATGGTTGGCGAAAACTAAATGATAATGTCTCTGAATCACTGCGAATTCCTAAATCTTCAAATGTATCTTCGATAATTTGGCTATTATTATTGCTGTAGCGGATGTTAAAAGTGCCATTCCGAGCATTTACGGGCAAACTGTAACTAATGCTGTATATATCCAATCCATCAGTAAGTCCGTATTCTGCTGATAAGCGATCGCCAAATCCGCTAACATTATCATAGCTGGCAAATATAGTACCTTGAACCGATCCAATACTGGGAGATTGGTTGTTATTAACAGCAATCCCGGCATGAAAAACTGGTGCTTCTTTTAACTTTACCTGCAAAATATTCCTACCGGGGGCACTACCTGCGGTTAACTCTGCGTTTACTTGTTGCAAAAGGGGGTCTAATTGTAATAGTTGCAATGCTCTTTCTAAACGCTTGCGATTTAAGGGGCGTTTGGTAGCCAATCGTAACCTACTGCGGACATAACTTGATTCCAACCGATTTAACCCGTCGATTTTGATATCTTCCACTTCCCCCTCAACAACTTGAATTTGCACAATACCAGTTTCTAGGAATTGATTGTTGAGTAAAAAAGCACCAGAGGTTTCGTAACCATTTTCAATATATAGCTTGGTAATGCGCGATCGCAATTCAATTAATTGTTCAAACGACAGAGTTTCTTGTACTTCATACTCCTTGACTAGTTGCTTAATCTCGTCGTGCAAAACAGTATTCTTAAGCACCTCGATTTTTTTTACCTTAAACTTGACACCCCTAGGGGAATCCGGTGGAGCTGGTGTAGGGGTGGGGGATGTCTGCAATGGTGGTGATGTTGGTTTAGACGGGGTTTCTGAGGGTAAAGGAGTTTTTGAGGGTTTGGGAACAGTTTCATCAATCCGTTGTGGTGTGTCTTCGGGGATATTTATTTCAGGAGGTGGGGTTGATTGAGCGATCGCTTTTGGGGCAAATCCAGTGAAAGCAACTATAGTTAAAGTGATAATTTTGACTATTAGTGTAAAGTGTGACATTATTTTCTCTGCGCCTCTGCGTCTCTGCGTGATGTAAAATAACCTAAGAACATTCCCGACTGAGGATGAGTTTACCGTTGGGTAATTTATATACACCCGTTGGTTCAATAATCGGATCGCCAATTTTCCAAGGGCGACTGTTTTTTGTGGTTAGGGAACGAATTTTACCTGTGGAGTAATTGGGAAGGGATGCGTCGTTAGGACGGATGGGGATACCACCTTTACCTGTGATGAAAAAGGTATTATTTTGATTGCCTGTGCGGTTAATGCAACTATTGGCGATGAGGGTGTTGGGATCGATTTGATTGTTGGGTAAGTCGGTGAGGCTGTTTTGGATGAAGTTGGTATCGGGTATTCCGGTAATGTTTCCTGAAATTGCACCACTAGCGTTAACGTCTACTCGGTCATTTTTATCTGGATTATTTACTGAAGAAGCAGGAAGAAATTGTGAGGATGTGAAGAAACCCTCTGTGTTAAATCTAATATCACCACCTCTTCCATCACGAGCGAAGGAGAGAATATCACTGTCACCGAGAGCAAGGATGGTATTGGCTATGAGGGTTATGTCTCCTCCCCTACCTGCACCACTAAAAACATTGGTGCTAATGTCACCATTATCAAAAAGGCGGATATTTTTAGCAGCTATGTTTATCGCACCACCAGAGGATTGTTCGGAAGTAGTTGTAATTTCACCATTTTCAACTAGTAGATTGTTTCCAAGATTAACTTCTATATCGCCTGCTTTTCCAATTCCTTGACTTTGGGCAGCTAAAAATGCTCCATCCTTTATAATTAAACGATTAGTATCAAGCTTTAAATTACCTGCATCTCCTTTACCTCTGGTAAGAGTTCTAATACTAGTATTATTACCAATAAAAGTTACAAAATTACGAGCATTGATAATTACATCGCCAGCTTTTTGAGCCGCAGTAGTGCTGGAGTCTAAACTAGCACCATTCTGAACTAACAGTGAGCCAGTCTGAATATTTATATTTCCACTAGCACCTACACCACCTTGACGTACACTAGTTGCAATTCCGCTACGAACAATCCCGCCACGTACTCCTCTTCCTGTTCCATCTAAAGTGATAGTATCGCTTACATCAATATTTATGTCCCCTGCATTTCCTTTTCCGCCATCAAGATTACCTAATGCTCCACGAACTATAGTTGAGAATTGAGCACCTTTGCTAAGTGATAACGAACCAGCTTTAATATTAATTTCTCCACCATCACCTTTTGCGCCTGCTTCTACAGTAGTTAAAATTCCTGAATCTTCAAGGGAGATAGATTTATCAGCTTTTACAAATACTTTCCCTGCATTACCATTTCCTATAGTAGGAGAACCTATTTGAGCTTTATTATTGAGAAATAAGGAACCTACTTCAATTTTGATATCTCCAGCATTACCCGTTGCTCCTTTATCAAGACTGCTAGCTACACTAGCGAAATTGGTCAACAATAGTTTATCTGCTTTAATGCTAATACTACCAGCGTTACCGCTTGCTCCTTGATCTACAGCAGTAGCAATACTTGCTAATCTATCAATACCAGTCAAATTATCTCTTTCAAGAGGCTTGCCAATTATTGTGGCTGTATTGCGAACCTCAAGATTAATATTACCAGCATTTTTATTCACTACATTTGAGCCATTAAGTGATGGTCTGCGTATAATAGCTAAAAGTTGTGAACCATCTTTGCTTAAAAAAGATCCAGTTTTTATATTGATTTCACCACCATCACCTATGGCATCAGAGCCAACATCACTAAAAATAATAGATTGATTAAGCAGTGAGACTGATTTATCAGCTTGAATTGTTACATTTCCAGCGTCTCCTTCTCCAAATGTACTAGCTGAAATTTGTCCACCAGATAAAGAAAGTGAATCAGTTTCAATATTTATATCACCACTTTTTCCAATGTTTCCTGTTCCTAATCTACTAAAAATTCCTGTGGATGCAAGTCTATCAGGATTCCCTACAAGTGAAATTAGATTATCGGCTTTGATAAATATATCACCTGCTTTTCCACTACCTAAAACACTAGTATCTACTTGAGAGTCACCACTTAGAGATATTGAATCTCCTTCTATCCTGATATCTCCATTCCCAATAGTATTTCCTGTTACAATACTTGTTATGAAACTACCATCCACACTCACAAAATCGTCAACTTTTACAGATATACTGCCAGTATTTTCCTGAGTCGCACCCACTGCTATAGAAGTGCGATCGCTCACTGTTAACGAGCGACCAAGAATGTCAATATTGTTGCTAAAAACTATTGCATTCTTCATTTTTACAGTATTATTTGCTTGTAGTTTTAAATTACCACCGATAGTAAACAACTGTCCTTGCAAATCTAAATTATCAGCGACCAGTGTCAAATTTTTTGGTGTTGTTCTCAAATTTCCACGATTAATAATATTCCCAGGTTGTGACCTCACTTGCTGAAAAAATAGTGTTCCTGGTGTTATTGAAAGTAAACTACTTTGTTGTGGTTGAGTAGCACTAAAAAAATCCTGTTCTGCAAATTGAATACCATCAGCAGTCGTCGCAACAAAAGAACCACCAATATCTAAACGCGCACCTTCCCCAAACACAATCCCATTGGGATTAATCAAAAACAAATTAGCATTAGAAGGATTTATATTACTACCATCAAACACGCGAGTACCCAATACACCCAATATTTCCGAACGACTACTCCCCGTCACCCGCGCTAAAATATTCTGTATCTCTGCACTAGGGGCAAAAAAGTATACTTCCCTTCCCACATCTACGTTAAATTCCCGAAAGCTATGGAACAGGTTAGAACCTCTTCTTGTTCCACCAGTAACTACATCTATATTGTTGAAACCTTCGACTCGTGAATTCTCGTTACCCAAGGTATCGTCAGGCACAGGAATATTTTGAGCAAAAACAGCATTCCCTAAAAAAACCAGCTTTAAGATAAAAGTGCTGAAGAATATTAGTAATTTTAAATACCTAAATTTATAAATCATATATTTATATAACCATCCATGTTTGATAACAATAGGACTTACGCACTCGTTACGAGAAGTTAGGTGTTTGGGATTGCTTCCTTGCGTCGCAATGACCGTGTTTACGTTGTCCGTGCGTAAGTCATGAACAAAACAGTACTTGTATTTAAGTATTTACACTGTAAATAATAAATATCAGTAATCTACCATAACTTGTATGATTTGTGTCAATTCTCAAAAGTTAAATTCGCACAAAAAGAATAATTTGTATTTACTCTATATGTGCCATCAGAAAAAAGAATTAATGAGAATATTTTTTATGCCTTTTGGCTCTTGTATTTTTCCATCATCAACTTTTGAGAAAGTTAGTATCTAAGGCAATCTACAAGAATCCCAACTTGGGTGCATCCCAGCTTTTATTATTCAATGAAATAATAAAGATTCAAGTGTCATTGCGAGGAGGAACGACGAAGCATAAGTCCTTCGGACACGCTACGCGGTAAGCGAAGCTATGCCGTAGGCTTTACGCAATGGTTGGGATTGCTTCGTTCCTCGCAATGACGGAAGATTATTATGCTTTGCAAAAGTGGGATGCTCTCTCTCAACTTCAGCAATTTTCTTCACACCTGAGATGTCTATATATACCTTTTTCACTTGAGTTAAATACAGACTTGTGAGATATATTTCTTTTACCATAAAAACTTTATCAACTTTCTTTGTATTTTATTGAATTGAAAAGTGCTATGTCTCAATAATTCACTACTAGAATGCCAATATTTAACTTATGGACTACAAATCTGTAATTAATCGTGCCTTTCTCAACAAAAATTGCAATGCAGTTTCTTTCCTGGAAATAATATTAGCTTGTGCTTTCATTCCTGCTTGAATTCTACATTGCTTGTGAGTGCGACCAAACATAAGGTTTTCTGGCTTCACCATCGCTTCAAAATAACTATTAGTAGTACCGGTATTACCACCAGAATTATTGTTTGGGGATGAAATCACATCTGGTGAAATCGTAGTAACCATACCTTTGAGGGTTCCATAATCTGGATAGGAACAAGCTTCTACCCGTAATTGTACCTTGTGACCCACTGCAACTTTTTTAACATCAGCAGGGGGAATCATTGCTTTAATAACTAAGGGGGAATTCTGGGGAATAATTTGCGCGATCGCTTGTCCTGGACGAACGACTTGACCAGGGTTACGGAGTTCCAGTTTAAGGATTATGCTGTCACTGGTGGCTCTAATTGTACTTTTTTGCAGTTGGGTTTTTAATTGTTGTAGTTCTTTGCTGGTTTGCTGGAGTTGGGCTTGGATTTCTAAACCTCGTTGAATTAACTGAAGTTTTTCCTTTTTTAAGGTAGCAATTGTGGCTTGACCCTTTGCTCGTTCTTGGGCAATTCTTTGGGTTGCGATCGCAACTGTTGCATTGGTAGGATTAAGAGCAGCTTGAGCAGATTTGCGTCTAGCGAATGCAATATCCACAGTTTTTTGTACAGATACAACTGCTGATTGATTCTGTTTGACAACTAATAATCTTTTTTCAAAGTCACTTTGAGAAACTGCACCGGACTTTACTAACTTTTCGTATCTGTTTGCTTCTATTTTGGCAAATTCTAAATCAGCTTGAGATTTTTGTAAATCAGCATGAGCTTTTTGTAATTGTGCTGATGCGGTTAAAAATTCACTTTGTGTATTAACTTGTTTGTTTTCATGTTCCCGTTGATTACGTGCTAAATCAGCTTTTGCGGCTGCAATTGCTCGATTAATTGATTGTTATTCAGCTAATATTTGCTTATTTAAAGATTGAATCTGTGCCTCTATTTGGACAATTTGCAGGTTAAGTTGTTGGACATTACCTTGCAATTGACTTTTTTTGATTTCCTGTTGTTTAAGGGTGTGGATATGAAAATATAACTACCATTTATGCCAATTAGGTTGTAGCTATTTGACAAGATGATTGCATAAATGTGCAATCTTGTATGTTCTCACGTAGAGGTGCAGAGAATTGATGTTTACTCCAGGCAAAAAAACCCGATTCATCCCGCATTTATGAAACACCCAATTTACTTATACCAAGTTGCTTTCAAAGATAGTATTTTGTCATTGCGACTGGAGCGGAGCGGAAGGAAGCAATCTCACCAACTCGAACTACTACAATAGAACGCAACTTAGTATTAACTACACTCTCGACTCAGTATTAGCTTCCCATTTGGTAATTTATACACCCCCGTCGGCTCAACAATCGGATCGCCTATTTTCCAGGGACGGCGACTAGTTACAGGGGGTAAAGGGCGAATCGAACCCGTAGAGTAATTGGAAAGCGGTGCGTCGTCAGGACGGATGGGAATACCACCTTTACCCGTGATAAAAAAGGTACTATTTTGATTGCCAGTACGAGCAATGCAACTATTAGCGATGAGGACGTTGGGGTCGATTTGATTGTTGGGTAATTCTGTCAAGCTCTCTTCAATAAATGTAATGTTTGGTACTCCTGTAATGGCTCCACTGACTGCACCGGAAGCGTTGACATCGACGCGGTTATTACCATCGAGTGCAGCTAAAGCATTTGTATCTGTGGTTGGAGGAGTAGAACGGAACAAAGAGCTGCTAAAAAAACCTGCGGTATTAAAGGTAATGTCGCCACCTTTTCCGTCGCGGGCAAAAGAAAGAATATCACTGTCACCAAGGGCAGTAATAGTATTGGCTGTGAGGGTAATGTTGCCACCTCCACCCTTGCCACTGAAGACGTTGGTACGGATATCGCTGTCGCCGAACAGACGGATACCTTTGGCGGTAATATTGATTATGCCACCAGAGGATGTAGTAGCAGTTGTGGAAATTGTACTGTTGTTTGCTCGTAAATTATTCCGGACATCAATGAAAATATCACCTGCATTACCAAATTTTGTCTGTGGATTGCTTTGCTCACTTCCACTATTACTACTAATACTGGCATTATTTTCTAAAAATGCAGAATCAACTTGAATGCGTACATCTCCACCTTTTCCTGCTCCCAGGGTATTTGCTATTATTTCTCCCCCATCTCTAACAAATAACTGCCCAGTATTAATATTTATATTTCCCGCATCTTTAGGACTGATAGTTAAAGCAGATAAACTACTTTGACGATTAGTCTGCTCTATTCCGAATTCCCTCGCAAAAGGGAAGTTGTCTATAAAAGCAATAGGACTGCCACTAATTTCGATAAAATCAGAAGCATTAATTTCCAAATCTCCACCTTTTCCTCTACCGATAGAAGAAGTAGATACAGTAGCTCCATCAAGAATTAATAATTTGCTAGTATTGAGCTTAATTTTCCCGGCATCCCCTGTGGAAAGTAAGGAAAAACTAACAATACCAGTATCAAGCCCACTCACTTCTATAGATTCTGTTGCATCAATATTTAAAGTCCCACCTTTGCCTCCATTTCTAATACGTAAAGCGTTGTTTTGTCGAGTTGTACTAGTAGAAACTTCGGCTCCTTCTCGGAGCGTTAACTTCTGAGTACGAATTTTTAAATTTCCAGCATCTCCCGTGCCATTTGTTCTTGCAGTCAAGCGACTGCGATTCCCTAAAACATCTATAGACTGTGTTGCATTTACAGTTAAATTACCCGCTTGTCCTGCTAAACCATAAGTAGCAGTTGAAACTCTACCTCCATCATTCATCTTCAATTTTTGGGTGTTAATGGTCAAACTTCCGCCAGGTGCTGGATTTATTCCTGTAGTGGTACTTAATAATCTACCAGTTTCTGCAACTATACTACTAAAAAATGTACTATCTTCATCTTCTTTTAAAAAGCCATTGACTTCCACGGAATCTGTTGCATTGATAATCAAATTTCCGCCTTTTCCTTCACCCCATAATCCAGAAGTTGATGCTGACGCTGTTCCTCCATTCAAAATACTTAGTTTTCCTGTATTAATTGTTAAGTCATTAGCGTCTGTACCTCCATTAGTAGCAGTAAATAAACCACTGGGACTTCCACTACCGTTTGTTCCGCTAATTTCTACAGATTCAGAAGCGTTCACAGTCAGAGTCCCACCTTTTCCTGTACTAAATCTACTGAATGTACCTGCTTGTATTTGCCCCCCGTCTTTAACAGTTAAGCGTTTTGTATTTATTAATAAATCTCCGCCTTTTCCAGTAGCATTTCTATTTACCTGACTAGCTATTTTACTTAAAAAAGTATCTGGAATTGTTCCTAGTACTTCTTCAAACAGACTAAAATCATTCTTATTACTTCCGATAACTTCTACCGATTCAGAAGCATTAATTGTGATATTACCTGCATTTCCTCTAGCATTAGTAGAAGCTGAAATTTCTCCACCGTTTCTCAGGCTAACAGTCTCTGCTTTAATATTTATATCTCCAGCTCTCCTCTCTCCAAGAGTTATAGTTGAAATGAAACCACCAGAAGGTAATATTCCGCCTATAACATCAAGTTTTTTAGTTTCGATATTTACATTACCAATACTACCATCAGCCTCAGCCGAAATAGAACCAATCGTTGAATCATCTACTACTACCGAATCGGTTGTACGAATATAAATTTCGCCTCCATCATTAGGAAGATTAGCACCAGTAGCAATTATAGAACCAAAATCTAAGAGCAATTGCTTGCCTTGGATTTGAATATTACCACCACTTTCACCACTTGCATTAACAAAGGCAAATCTTGATAATTTGATGTCACCAAAATTATTTACATTTTCATATCCTAGAGCCAAGCCTTTCTCAGTTTGATTGAAACTAACGGAACCTATTCCAGCAATACTACCTAATTCAACTCTTCCTGAAGGTGCTAGTGTTTGTCCGTCCTCTAAACTGACATTACCACCAACTAACAACAAACTCTTACCATCCAACACTTGCAAACCACTAATCGAGCGGTTAGCATCACCATTGAGAAAAACTCCTAGTACCGAATTTCTTGCTCTGGAACGGTTAACTATTTGTGCTTGATTGTTAACAGCATTAAAAAATAGTGCAGATGGATTCACCGCAAGTAAATTACTCCTTGTTGGTTCACTTGCGCTAAAAAATCCCGTTTCTCCCAAATTGATTCCATTCGCAGTTGTTGCTACAAACGAACCACCCAAATCCAAACTTGCATTTTCTCCAAATAAAATTCCATTGGGATTAATTAAAAACAAATTGGGACTAGATGTAACACCAGCATTATTGAAAATTCCCAAAGTTCCCAAAATTTCCGAGCGATTATTCCCCGTGACACGCGCTAAGATATTTTGAATATCATTACTAGGATTAAAGAAGTAAACTCCTCGTAACTCAGCAACATTAAATTCTGCAAAACTGTGAAATAAATTTGCACCACGAATAGCACCACCATCAATCACATCAACGGGAAAACCACCATTATCCAGAGGTACAGCTCTGGAAGGTTCCGCCCCAAGGGTATTATCGGGGGCGATATTACTACTTTGAGCAAAACATGGATTGATAGAAAATACCTGAAACGAAACTACACCCAGCAACCCAAACCAGTAAATACTCTTCACACCAATGTCCTCTCCTATACCTGGAAATCATACTAATATTAATAGCAAGGGCTTGTCGTAGCATATCGCTCCCAAGAAGTATTTTGTCATAAATGTGACATAACCCAGAGAGCGATCGCAGAAAAAATCCTTAACTTAGATGCATGGTAGAATTCGGGTTCATGAATTTCAAGTACAGTTTCGTTGATATATTTATTTCCATAGCCTAGACTCGAATCAACTTACAAGTCAGGAGAATTTTGAGCGATCGCCAATATATAAATGAGCAGCCCAATATTATATAATTGACATAACCCTTTCAGAAAGTGGAGACTTCGAGAAAGTAAAAAACCACATTGATTAATCTAAAATCCAAAATCTAAAATCTAAAATTGAATGACCCAAGCACCATCAAAATTAGTTACGTTTGACGAATTTATCGCCTGGTATCCCGATAATTCTAATGTACGCTACGAACTGCATAATGGGGTAATTGTTGAAATGCCGAAACCCAGGGGTAAACACGGGAATGTAGCAGGTTTTCTAGTAGAAGAACTAATTTTAAATATTATTCAAATAGGAAAACGGGGTATTTGGACTATTCCCAGAGAAGCTATTGTTAAGCCAAGTAGTGAAAAATCTGGTTACGAACCTGACATCATTGTTTTAAATCAAGAAACTATCACCAGGGAACCACGCTGGGAAAGTGAATCAATAATTGAAAATGCCAGTTCGGTTAAATTAATTGTTGAAGTTGTTTCTACAAATTGGCGAGATGATTATCATTTAAAATATGCAGATTATGAGGAAATGGGTATTCCTGAATATTGGATAGTAGACTATGCTGGCTTGGGAGGACGGGAGTTTATTGGTAATCCAAAACAACCAGCTATTTTTGTATGCGAACTTGTTGAAGGAGAATATGTAAAAACTTTATTTAGAGGCGAGAATTTAATTATTTCTCCAACCTTTCCCCAACTAAATTTGACTGCACAACAAGTTTTTAATGCTTCTTTGTAGTTTGCATAGATTTTCCTTCCCCGCCCCTGAAGCTCAATCCCCGTAGCGCGTAGCCTTCTATATTTTCAGCTTCGTTAGTGTGGGAATTATTTTGATTTAATTCGATAGTATTCATGGTTAACTTATCCTGATTATCCTGATTATTAGATATTTACCTAGTTGTTTTAAGAAAAGGCATCTGTTTAAAAGATGCCCTTGCCACAATCTCTCCTCCTTATTTCTGTAGCTATCTATTTTTTATTAGCAAGAAGATAGCGAAACAACCGATTAAATCTCCAGTCTGGAGGTTGCACGGGTATAATAGGTCGAATAATCACTCTTCCTATCTTCAAAACAGACCGTAATTTAGTGATCGCTTCAGGCGACAAACCATAGCTAATGCTATTATTACCGCCATTAATGGCAGCAGATTCTTGAGTAGAAATTTCCGAAAACAGAGGTTTTAATTCCTTCTTATTCATGCTTAATTACTCCATCAATTCGATTATTTAGAAAGGATAACAAAGAAAAATTAATGTAGGTTGGGTGGAACGGAGTGAAACCCAACAATACCAATTTCTTCGGGTGTTGGGTTTCGTTCCTCAAACGCCACTTCCTACAACGGAGGAAACCTCCGCAACGGAGTGGCTCCCCAACCTACGCCTAAATTCATAAAACTTCCAAGGTATTGCATAAAAATTGGGATGCTCCCTTAATAACTGCCTGTATTTAAACAATAAAATAATTAATCCTGAGACTCAGCTACCATTTGTGCCAATTCAGTGGCAATTATTAGACAAGATAATGGCATAAATCTGCAATCTCATATTTTCTCGAATAAACGTACTTAACTACACTCTCGACTCAGTATCAGTTTTCCATTTGGCAATTTATACACCCCTGTTGGCTCAACAATCGGATCGCCTATTTTCCAGGGACGGCGGCTAGTTGAGGTAGGTAAAGAGCGAATCGAACCCGTGGAGTAATTGGGAAGTGGTGCGTCGTCAGGACGGATGGAAATACCACCTTTACCCGTGATCAAAAATGTACTATTTTGATTGCTTGTGCGGGCAATGCAACTATTAGCGATGAGGGCGTTGGTGTCAATTTGATTGTCGGGTAAGTCGTCGAGGCTGTTTTGGATACTGCTATTGTCTGGAGTAGCCAGATTGATATTTCCCGGAACTCCTAATTCCGAACTGGCTGTAATATCGCTTTTATCAGTTTGCTGGGTGCGAGGTTCGATGCCAAAAATGCCTTGGGAGGTAATTTCAACGTTTCCACCAGTACCTGTGAAAGCATTGGCGGTGATGTCGCTGTTTTCTTTAGGTATAGCGACGATAAATTTTGAATTGATACCAATATTGCCACCATCGCCGCCTTTTTGTTCTGTACCTGCATTGGTGGTGATTTGGCTACCGCGACGCATAAGGAGTAAGTCACTGACTGTGAGGTTGATGTTACCACCGTCACCAGATGCAGATTCGGCGTTGAGTTTTCCTTGATTGTCTAGGGTAATTTTGGGGGAGTTGATTTCGATATCGCCTGTGATTCCAGAACCTGTGGAACTGACAAAAAAGCCACTGTTAGGACCAATATTGGCGACGCGGTTGGGAAAATTAGCAACTCGGTCATTGAAATTGGGGTCGTTACCACTAATAATTACTTTGTCAGTAGCGTTGACTGTAATTTTACCTGCACGTCCATTGCTTGAGGTAGTGGTGGTGAATTGTCCACCGTTGAGTGTTTCAAACACATTAGCGTTTACCGTAATATTGCCACCCCTATTGTTATTTTCAGTACGTGCATCGAATAAAGCCCCATTTCGTAACTTGAAGGAACCAGCATCAATAGTAATATTTCCCCCATTGCCTTCTGTGCCTGTATCCACTCTGCTTAAAATCCCACTGGAAAATCCATTTTTCTCCCCAGTAATATCAACTTCCCCTGTGACTTTCACGCTGACATTACCTGCATTTCCCCTACCTGCTGGTTGAGCATCAGATGCACCACGAGTAGTAGTTACTAGTTGACCCCCATCTCGTAGGGAGAGGTTTGCAGCATTGATATCAATATTGCCACCCTTACCCATACCCCCTGCTTCTACTGTACTGAAGATGGTAGCATTACCTACAAGGGAAACGTTATCTTTGGCACTCACCGTCACATTCCCTGCATTCCCCTGTCCTAAAGTTGAGGTTGCAAGTTGAGTGCCATCTTGTAACTTGAAGGAACCAGCATCAATGGTAATATTTCCTCCATTGCCTTCTGTACCTGTTTCCACACTGCTGAAAATCAAACTGGAAAATCCATTTTTCTCCCCAGCAATATCAACTTCCCCTGTAACTTTCACATTCACATTACCCGCATCCCCCCTACCTGCTGGTTGAGTATCAGATGCACTACGAGTAACAGTTACTAGTTGAGCGCCATCTTGTAGGAAGAGAGAAGCAGCATTGATATCAATATTACCACCCTTGCCCACACCCCCTGGTTCGACTGTAGTTAAGATGCCATTATCTGAAAGGAAAATGCTATCTTTTACAGTCACCGTCACATTCCCTGCATCCCCCTGTCCACTAGTTGAGGAAGTAAGTTGAGCGCCATCTTGTATAGAGAGGGAAGCAGCATTGATATCAATATTTCCACCTTTACCTACACTCCCTGCTTCTACTGTGCTAAATATGGAAGCATTACCTACAAAGGAAACGTTATCTTTTGCAGCTAGCGTCACATTCCCTGCATTCCCCTGTCCAAAAGTTGAGCTTTGAATTTTAGCGCCATCTCGTAACTTGAAGAAACCAGCATCAATGGTAATATTACCTCCATTACCTTGTGTACCTGTTTCCACTCTGCTGAAAATCCCATTTCTCACACCAGCAATATTAACTTCCCCCGTAACTTTCACATTCACATTACCCGCATCCCCCCTACCTGGTGGTTGGGTATTAGATGCACCACGAGTAACAGTTACTAGTTGAGCACCATCTCCTATTGTCAGGGAAGCACCATTGATACCAATATTGCCACCCTTACCTACACCCCCTGCTCCCACTGTACTGAAGATGGAAGCATTATCTGCAAGGGAAATGTCATCTTTGACAGTGATCGTTACATTCCCTGCATCCCCTTGTCCAAAAGTTGAGGCCCTAATTATAGCACCATCTTGCAACTTGAAGGAACCAGCATCAATGATAATATTTCCTCCATTGCCTTCTGTACCTGTATCCACACTGCTGATAATCCCACTGGAAAATCCATTTCTCACACCAGCAATATCAACTTCCCCTGTTACTTTCACATTGACATTACCTGCATCTCCCTTACCTCCTGGCTGAGTATCAGTTCGTATTTGAGCACCATCTCGTAGGGAGAAGGTTGCAGCATTGATATCAATCTTGCCACCCTTACTTATACCCCCTGCTTGCACCGTGCTTAAAATATCACTAAAATCGAGGAAAACAGTATCTTTTGCACTCACCGTCACATTCCCCGCATTTCCTCCAGTTGATGACTGAGTACTGGTTTGGAATCGAGCACCATCTAGTAGAAATACAGAAGCAGCATTGATATCAATATTGCCACTAGATGCACTCCTTGCACCACTGATAATGGTTGCATTAGAGACAAAAACTCTATTAGATGCTTGTATCAAAACATCGCCACCATTTCCCAATCCCGCAGAATTCCCAAACACAGTTGCACGATTTTTGACAATTAAATTGCCAGTTTCTACTTTTAATTCTCCTGCATTCCCAGAACTTCCAAAACTAGTTCCGGTATATAAGCCACTCTCAAATATACCTCTACCTGATAATTCCACTGAATCAAAAGCCTTAACAGTCAGATTCCCACCATTACCTGAAGATGCAATATAAGTTGATACATATGCTCCATCTGTAGTGGTTAACTTTCCGGTATTAACTGTCAAATTTCCAGAAGTACCCGCACCTTGAGATTCTGTTAGTAAACTACTAGCATAGTTACCATCTGCCGATTCTCCAATTAATTCTACTGACTCAGTTGCATTAACAGTAAAATCTCCTCCTGGTTTTGCTCCAGAGGTAATAGATAAAATTGACGAACCATCTTTTACAGAAAGTCCCCTGCTTTGCACTTGGATGGAACCTCCCCTCTCTCCGCTTGCATCAACTGAAGCTTTTTGGGAAAGTTGGATATCACCAAAATTTTCAATACCTGAATATCCCAAAGTCAAACCAGAATTATTTTGATTGATGCTAACTAAGCCGGGTTCAGCCACACTTCCTAATTCAATTCTTCCTGATTCAGCTTTGAGATTTCCACCTTCTAAAGCAATATCACCACCAACAAAGGCTAAAGTTTTCCCTGATTGAACTTGCAATGCTGGAACATCACCTCGAATTGTGGCAAATGTAGATGGATCGTAAGTTAAATTATGACCATTACCTCTTACAGTTATTTTTCCTGGATTTGAGCCAAATTGTAAACCAACCGGCACGCTAATTGTTAATAATGGTGTCTCTTGGTTATCAGTTGCGCTGAAAAAATTCCCATCAGCAAACTTGATACTGTCTGCTGTACTCCCTACAAACGAACCACGCACATCCAAACTGGCATTTTTACCAAAAACAATACCATTGGGATTAATCAAAAATAAATTTGGCTGAGAACTCCCAAAAGTACCTAGGGTTCCCAAAATATCAGAACGGTTATTTCCAGTCACTCGCGCCAAAATATTCTGTATTTCTGCATTGGGACTGAAAAAATACGCCCCTCTGCCCTCGCTGACATTAAATTCCCGAAAACTGTGGAACAAGTTAATCCCTCGTCGCGCTCCACCCCTAATCACTTCTACAGGTAATCCTTGAAAATTTTCAGTAACTTGGGAAGATTCATTCCCAAGGGTATTGTCAGGAACGATATTACTACTTTGAGCAAAACATGGATTTATAAAAGATACCTGAAACGAAGCTATACCCAGCAACCCAAACCAGTAAATACTCTTCACTCCAATGTCCTCCCCTATACCTGGAAATCATACTAATACTAATAGCAAGGCTTGTCGTGGGATATCGCTCCCAAGAAGTATTTTGTGATAAATTTGACACAAGAGAGCGATCGCGCAAGCCCTGATACCAAGTTGCGTTCTATCATAGTAGTTCGAGTCAATGAGATTGCTTCCTTCGTCGCAATGACTGGGTACTATCTTTGAATGCAACTTAGTATGACTTGTCAATTTGCGTTACTAAATCATGAGAAATTAGCCGATTTTATTTCTAAAATGAGACTTTGCCATTTCTTGAATCTGCTCAGGGGTTAAATCACGTCCTTCAGTGATCCGTAAACGATAATAATCTTTAAAAGAATTTCCGGCTGCATAAGCGATCGCTGCTACCATTGGAGGTTGAACTAACAATGCAACCCAGATATTTACACCGGGAATATACTTGAGTAAGCTAGTTCCAATGTAAGAAGCTGTTGCAACGCTTCCAACTCCAGTTGCGATCGCTTTACCCATATCCATTAGGGTATCCCAACTTAAGGTAACTCCATAAACTTCACCGATTGCAGCACCTAATTTGGCAAAAACTGCTCCAACTGCGATCGTATCAAAGGGAGGAGGTAATAAATTAGCAGCTAAAGCTCCGAATGTCCATCCACCAATAATTTCATCGGCTTGTCGATCCATAATGCATACATCTTCTGACCAAGACATAAATTTATCTCCTTATTTAATATTGTGAAAAATCAATTTGATGACTTTCCAATTTAGATAGCTATTGATCTTGATATTCAAATATAAAGGTAATAATTTTTAAATTCAGCGACGATTTATGCGAATTTAATTGTAATTATGTGCAAATTAAATGGCGAAAATCAGCAAGAGTTTTATTGTTTATCCGCTGATTATTTAATCACAAAAATAAGGGCGTAAAATATTACACCCTGACTACATTAAATAATAATATTAAACCTCATTTACGTTGAAATTTATAATTGTATAGCGTGAATTTGGGATTATTCACTTACCCTATCATGGCACATCTGATTAATCAGAAATTATAAGTTTCAACATGGATGAAGTTTAGCAATCCACACAAAATTTATTTACAGCGCACCAGGTAAGAATTTAGTTCTTAGATAGCGATCTATATCAATATTCCAAAGATTACCCAACAGATAAAACATCTGTCCTTCTTCATCGGTAACATAACCATCAGCAGCAATAAGACTGTAGGCAAAATCAAGCAAAGTTAATTTATCCTGTACGCCACTTAGGTCTTTAAAGATATTAGCAGCAAGCTTAAATTCATCATACATTCCTTGCCCATTGGTCAAAGCTAATGAATTTATAATTTGTCGAGGATTAAAGTTAATGTTGCCATAATTAGAAGTTAAAAAATCTTGAACAATTGCTAATTCTGTTTGGTCAACATCACCATCCACACAGGATAAGAAGTAAAGTATTTCAAAAGCAGCTTGGAATTTATTCATTTTACGCCTCTTGAATTTGATTGGGTTATGAAGTAAGAAAATCTACAATTATTGGTTGATTGTTTTGTATTCCAGGTTAATCTTTTGTATATGAAATTATTTGATTGATTAACCTGGAACTTGTCGATAATTAATTAACTCCTCTGTAAGTTCCACCATGACCATTGAATCTAATTGAATAAACCCGACAAAGATTCACACGGTTGATGTCATGGGTGCGATTGCTGTAAACCGCTTTAATATCGTAGAAACATTGATTACTAGAATTACTAAAACTAACCATTCCAGAACCACCACTAGTGATATCTTTATTCAAAATATTTCTTCCCCAATACCTTGAAGAAGCTGAAGAAACATGCAAACGAATAATTTCTAATTCGTTATTGTTCTTAACGAGAAAATTACGGCGATCGCTAGCTAAAGCGTTTTGTCCTGATAGCGATATAATTGGGAAAGTAATCGCTGCTGTTATTAATGTATTGCGAAGTAAATTAGACAACATAATCAACCTCTAGTTTTTAGTCACATTACATGAAAAAACACAGTTAACTTCGAGCTTTATTACCACTTAAAAATCAATAATTTATTCCATAAAGCTTGAAAAGCTGGATAGTTTGTCTGTGTTGTTATTAATACAATACGAAATTACAACAAGCATTAAAACTAATATTTGTGCCAATTCTTTTGCATGTTTTACCATATTTACTTGCATTCATCAGACTTGGTATTGGCAGAAAACTGCATAAGCATTGACAAATCAATGAGATTTTATATGATGTCCGGCAAATCACCTATAATATGTCCGCAGCGTAAAGTATCTGTAGGGTGCGTTATGACTTTAGTCTTTAGCGAAGCCATGCCCGTAGACGCGCAGCGGCTTGCCGCAGGCTAGGGCTATACGCACAAAACCCTTGCAGCATGGTGCCGTACTCTCGCCGATAACACACCCTACGTGTTTTTCAAAAATCAAATAGTAATCCTATAGAAGGGTTAACTACACTCTCGACTGAGTATCAGCTTCCCATTCGGTAATTTATATACCCCCGTCGGTTCCACAACTGGATCGCCAATTTTCCAAGGACGACGACTGTTTGCAGTAGATAAAGAGCGAATCGAACCCGTGGAGTAATTAGGAAGTGATGCATCATCGGGACGTATCGGGATACCACCTTTACCTGTGATGAAAAAGGTACTATTTTGGTTCGCTGTGCGGTTAATGCAACTATTGGCGATGAGGGTATTGGGATCGATTTGATTGTTGGGTAAATCTGTCAAGCTCTCTTCAATAAATGTAATATTTGGTACTCCTGTAATGGCTCCACTGACTGCACCGGAGGCGTTAACATCAACGCGACTATTACCATCGAGTGCAAATAAAGCATTTGCATCTGTTGTTGGAGGGGTGGGGCGGAACAAGGGTTGACTGAAGAAGCCTGCGGTGTTAAAGGTAATATCGCCACCTTTACCATTACCAGAGAAGGAGAAGATATCGCTGTCTTCAAGAGCTAGGATGGTATTGGCTGTGAGGTTAATGTTACCACCGCTACCTGTGCCAGCACGAACAAAAGTAGTAATATCACTATCCTCAAACAAGCGAATGTTTCCGGCTTTTACTTGAATATTACCTCCAGAAGACTGGGTAGAAACTGTAGAAATATCTCCTGTTTTCATGTTTAAGAGATTATCAACATTGATATTGATATTCCCTGCATTGCCATTTCTAAAAGCTCTAGCATTAATTTGACCGCCATTTTTGATGTCTAAAAAAGGAGTTGTAACTTCAATATCTCCGGCTTTACTTGCGCTAGCTGTTTCAGAAGTAAGTCTAGCACCATTATTTATCAAAATAGAACCTGCTTTGATAGTTATATTTCCACCTTTTCCTCCAACCTCTGACCTTGTACTGCTAAGAATTCCACTAGTTACTCCATTTTTGTCACGACCATCAAAAACAGCTTCTTTACTAATATTGATATCAATATTTCCTGCATTTCCTAGCGCTGCTTGAAGGTTCTCTGTCCCTTTCACTACGGGTATACCAACACTACTCAGTAATTGAGAACCGCTTGTGATCGAAAGTGAAGCTGCTTTCAGGCTAATGTTTCCACTGTTACCATTACCTCCTTGTACTACTCCACTTGAAATTACAGAATTACCACTGAGTTTGACATTATCAGTTGCTTCAACAAAAATATTTCCAGCATTGCCTTCTCCACCAGTTACAGTAGTAATTGCTGCTTCTTTAGCTATCTTTAGATTTCGTACTTTGACATCAATATTTCCAGCTTCACCTATAGCAGATGTATCTAGTGTACTTCTTACCTGTGCATTTCTCGCCGCTATAGAAAAGTCCCCTGCTGTAATTTTAATATTTCCTGCTTTACCCTCTGCACCATTAGCAACAGAGGTAATAATACCTTGAACAACATCTGTATTATTTCCTGTAATTTTTAAATCACCACTAAGATTAATATTAATATTTCCAGACTTACCCCTTCCAGGATCTAAATTTCCAGAAGCACCGCGAACAATAGTTTGTATTACAGAACTGTCAACAGATAATAATTCAGCATTTATTTTAATTTCATCACCATTTCCAACTGCTCCAGAATTAATACTACCGAAAATTGCAGCACTATTGGTCAGTGAAATGTCGTTATCAGTCTCGATAGATATTTTGCCAGTATTTCCTCTACCAAATGTACTGTTACTTATAAAAGCACCATTTAGAGATAAGGAACCAGTCAGGATGGTGATATTTCCAGTTTTACCAATTCCAGTGTTACCAAGATTGTTAGCAATTGCTGTAGTTGGAACGAAAGTAAACAGATTATTATTACCTGATAAAGAGATAGAATCATCAGCTTTAATAAATATATTACCAGTATCCCCTTGACCTTCAGAAATTGCAACTATTCGGGATTGATTATTAAGAGAAAGGGTTTTAGCTAATATATCAATATTGCCACTATTACCTTCAGCGTCTTGTATAGTAACGCTTGCAATAGAGCTATTATTTTTTAGAGAGATAGAATTATCAGCTTTAATAATTATATTACCAGTATTACCCTTACCGCTAGAGTTTGCAAATATAACAGAATCTCCACTTAATGCTACATTTTTCGCTTTAATACTAATTCCAGTAGTATTTCCAACGGCTTTTTCTTCAATATTGTTGAAAATCGAACTATTAGATTCAAGACTAACGATTTCATCTGCATTAATAGAAATTTGACCAGCATTACCTTGCCCAAAAGTACTGGCATCTATTAAAGCACCATCTCTTAAATAAATAGAATTTGCACTGACGGTAATATTACCTCCTTTTCCTGTAGCATTTGAGTTTAAATTACTTATAAGTGCAGCGTTAGAACCTGAAAGAGAAACTAGACCATTTGCTTGAATAAAGATATTACCACCACTTCCTGTTCCTCTTGTACTGGTAATTAAACTAGTGTTATTTCTCAGACTTATATCGCCATTTGCTAATAATGTAATATCACCACTATTCCCAGAGGCAGAATCAGTACGTATTTGACTTGTTAATGTGATATTACTACGCCCATCAAGGATAATTGAACCACCATTTCCTAAAAATTGTCCATTTATATCATCTGTCCGAATTGTCCCAACTTCAATATTTCCACCTGGCAAGACAGTGTTAGGCTTATATTGATTGCTCAAAAATACAGTTCCATTAGCTGCATTTTCAGTCAACATTCTGATTGAACCGATTTTAATATCAGCATTGGTTGCTGTATTGGAACTAACAGGATTTTCAAGAAGAGGAAAGGGAAAACCAGATACTTCTACAAACCTAGAAAAAAATTGATTATTGGGAAAATCATTTACTGGAATTGTAGGAACACCGACTTGATTTGCACCTATCCCAGCACGTATATCTAATGTAGGCTTCGCGCTACCATCAATAGGCAATATCGTTCCATTCGATAGAGTAACATTCTCAGCAATAAAGTTTTCTCCAGATACACCTGTTTCTGGTCTGGTAATAACTATTGAACCAGGAACAGTGACACTACCTCCAGCAAAAATATGTAGAGAAGCTCCCAAGTAGTTATTAAAACTCACATCCCCCAAAGAGCGAATGATCGGATCGTAGGGACTAAATAAATTCCCCAAACTCCCGTCCAACTGCTCAATCCGAAAATTTCCCCCACTCCAATATTTTGCATCTCCACCAACTTGGTTTGCACTCCGCAATATCATGTTCCCACGAGAAAACAAACCACTATCAGGATGACTTAAAGCAAAAATATCTACGTTTTGATTTCCCTGTAGTAAAAATTGACCTTTCGCAGCAGCAATAAAAGGATTATCAATACTGTCTCTTACCCTTACCGTATCAGTTGCTTGCAAGTTCAAATTCCCCCCTGCAAACAACTGTCCCTGCAAATTTAAATTATTACCCGCGAGAGTTAAATCTTTACCAACCTCTAAATTTCCCCGATTGACAATATTTCCCGACTGTGAGGCTACCTGATTAAAAAATAACGCTCCTGGGGCTATTGAAAGCAAACTACTCTGCTGTGGTTGAGTGGCACTAAAATTCCCCTGTTCTCCAAACCGAATACCATCAGCAGTCGTCGCTACAAACGAACCCTGAATATCTAAACTCGCATTCTCCCCAAATACAATCCCGTTGGGATTAATGAAATACAAGTTCGCACCACCTAGTACCCCCAATTTACCCAAAATATTGGAGGGATTATTACCAGTAACGCGAGACAGAATATCGGTTATCCCGTCTGGGTTGGCAAAATATACACCTCTACCTTCACCAATACTAAACTCTTGAAAACTGTGAAATAAATTCGTTCCTCGAACCGCACCACCATCGACGCGCTGATTGAGGCTATCAATCGAGTTAATAATCGAATTTTCTCTACCCAAAGTTGTATCGGATTGTACTTGAGCAAAAACGCCATTGCTCCAAAATGATACCGAAGGAATTAGACTGAGCGCCAGTCCCCATCTCCAAACCGAACCAAGCAAGCTATTCTTCAGCATGGTATGAAACTCTCATCTCTATATGATTTCAGCATTGTGAACTCTAAGCAAAATACCATACGTAAAATCACTGAGTAAAATTATCACAAAAATATTTATATTTCTTGCCAAAATTCTCAAAAGTCGGTATATGAATCAGTAGGTATAAATTTTCTGTTAACACTTGTTTACAAAAACTTTATTTAATCTTAACAATTCTTTGTCAAAATATTACAACTTTTATGATGCAAAAGATATATAGCAAACTTCGTATACCGCGTTTTCTAGGAATACTCTTCTTGTGCAGCCTGACCTTGTGTTTGTGCTTAGGCAATATAAATCTTACAAATCAACTTTCTATCGCCGAACAACCAGTTAACGCCCAAACCTCAAATCTGAGACAACTAGTACAACAAGGTGTAGAAAGCTACCAAAGAGGTAATTTTACGGATGCGATCGCATTGTGGGAAAAGGCTTTAAAGGAGAAGATCAAAAATCCAGAGGATGAGGTAATTATCAGGGAAAATTTAGCGAGAACCTATCAGCAGATAGGGAAAATGCAGAAGTCGGTGGAGAGTTGGGATGGAGCGATCGCTCATTATCTCCAAGTTGGTAATATAAAAATGCTGGGGCGTTCCAAGGCTGAACAGGCGCAGGTTTACAATAGTATCGGGCAATCGGAGAAGGCTTTAAATCTTTTGTGTAACCCTAGTACTAGAACTACAAATAGTATTGGGACTAAAAATTGTGCTGATGATAGTGCGTTAAAAATCGCTCGTAGCGGTAAAGATATAGAGGGAGAAATTACAGCTTTAGGAATTTTAGGGGATACCTATAGGTTGCGGGGAAATTACGATGAAGCGTTTAAAAGACTCCAGCAAAGTTTAGAATTAGCTGACAAACAAAATAAACTCAATTATATTGCTTCCATTAATCATAGTTTAGGGAACGCTTATAATAGTCTGGCTTTATTGAATTATAATCGTGCTGATTTAGCAAAAGAAGGAGCTGATATAGACAAAGCAGAGTCAGGTTTTATTAAGAAAGCGAGAGAAAAAGATCATGATGCAATTAACTCTTTGGAAAGTAGTCTGAAATCAGCAAAAGAACAGAAGGATTATCAACGAGAAGTACAGATTTTACAAACACTTATTCCTATTTACTACCGTGATAGTAAGATTAATCAAGCGACAAAAAGTTTACAACAAGCAATTAATTTATTGAATGAGTTACCAGAAAATCAAACTAGGGTTTATGCAACGGTAAATTTAGCTAGATTTCTCCAAAGTACAACTAAAGATGGGAGGTTAGCTCAGAAATTTAAATGTGTGGAATCGGGAAACTCAACCCAAGCTGAAAGCTTACTCAAGCAAGCTGTAGCAATTTCCCAGAAAATTGGGAATTACCGTGCAGAGTCATTTGCACAAGGACAATTGGGACATCTTTATGAATGTCGCGGAGAATATTCTCAAGCACTAAATATTACCAAAAAAGCTCGATTAGCAGCAGAGCAGGGTTTAAATGCTGGTGATAGTTTATATTTATGGGAATGGCAAACTGGTCGTATTTTCAAAAAACAGAAGAACATCCCTAAACAGAAGAAAATCCTTGAAGCGATTAAGGCTTACGAAAAATCTTTAAATACATTAGATAGCATTCGTCAAGATATTCTTACGGCTAATCGAGATATTCAGTTTGATTTTCGGGATACTATCGAACCGATTTACCGCGATTTAGTGGAAATGAGGTTGAATTTGGAAAAGCCGTCACAGAGATCAAGTAAATCATTGACTGTAGCTAAAAATAATCCGAAAAATAAATCAAAAACAAATAATTTTGACTCAATTATGAAAGCCATTGATGGTTTGAGAT
Organism: Calothrix sp. MO_192.B10; assembly: GCA_030065055.1. Taxonomy (GTDB): domain Bacteria; phylum Cyanobacteriota; class Cyanobacteriia; order Cyanobacteriales; family Nostocaceae; genus Calothrix_A. The sequence goes on along the minus strand of JASJDS010000046.1, from coordinate 9,575 downwards.
TAGCAGAATTACAAAACTTTTTTGGGAATAATTGTAATATTAATGATTTTATTCAAGAAGACAGAAAAGCATCTCAAGTACCAGATGATAAAACTGCTGTAATTAGTACAGTAATTTATGATGATAAGACAGCAGTAATTTTAATTTTACCACAACAAATTAATAAATATAAATGGTATAAGGTGAAGAGAAAAAAATTAAATGAAAATATAAATAATTTTCGTAAAAGCTTACAAACTGTGAGTGAAGATTACAATATTGAAATCAGCAAAGATATCTATAATTGGATGATTGCACCTTTTCAAGCTGAGTTGGATTCTGCTGGAGTTAACAAGCTGGTATTTATCCATGATGGTATTTTACGCAGCGTACCCATGTCTGCATTGCATGACGGGAAACAGTTTTTGATTGAAAAATATGCGATCGCAACTACCCCCAGCTTAAAGTTAACCGATCCAAAACCTCTAAATCGGCAAAATTTGCGCGTACTTGCTTTAGGTATGAGTCAAAAAGCAGAAGTGAATGGCAAACTATTTAGACCACTTGATGGTGTAATACAAGAAGTTAAGCAAGTGCTCGAAAAAATTTCTGGGAAGAAGTTAGTTGATAGAGAATTAACTAAGAAAAATATAAAGCAGGAACTGAGGAAAGAAGTTTATTCAATTTTACATATTGCAACCCACGGGAAATTTGGCACGGAACCAGAAAAGACATTTATCGTGATGGGTAAAAATGATGGAGATAAAGGTGACAATAAAATCCTCAAATTCAATGAATTAGACAAACTAATACGTAAGATTTCTCTTAACAGAGAACCATTAGAAATGCTTACTTTAACCGCCTGCGAAACAGCAACAGGAAATAATCGTTCTGCATTGGGGTTAGCAGGTATTGCAGTTCAAGCAGGAGCAAAAACCGCTATAGCTTCTTTGTGGTCTTTAGGAGATGAGGTTGCAGTTATATTCGCAAATGACTTCTATCAAAAATTAAATTCCCATCCAAACATGAGTAAAGCAGAAGTTTTACAAGCTGTACAAAAAAGTTTTCTACAAAAAGGAACAACAGCGAATGAGGACTATAAGCACCCCGGTTATTGGTCACCTTTAGTTATGGTTGGAAATTGGATGTAATACCAGTTTTAAAATTTTAAATACAAACCCAATCTCCAATTTAAAATTTCAAACAATATCCGTAGTGGGAGCATCTTGCTCCCTTTATATCAAGCGGGCTTTCCGGCCCGCACTACATTTAACATTTGGAACTCTCCACGGCGAACCCTTACTGAGCTTGGAATGGGGGTTACGATTTTTTCTTCAATGAACTGTATTGAGTTATCATCTCGATTTTGATAATTTTTCCAGCTCTAAAGCCTGTGTCGCGAGATATTTTTTTAATTTTTTACTAGAAACTTCACTGGCGGCTTGTGCTTCTAATTTGCTCAATTTATTTAGCATTTGCAACTTAAAAGCTTGACCTTGAGGTTTTCCTGAAACCTCCGCGTAAGCATCATACCATAATCTAGCATCTGCATATATTTGAGCTTGTTTTAGCATACTCTTAGCTTGACTAATTTGACTTGCCAAACCCGGAGATTTAGGTACAATTTTTATGACAGCTTCAGCAAAAATATTATTAATGGGATTATTGCGATCGCACAATAATGATATTTGCCAAAGATAAGTTTTCCCTGTTTCAAAAGTAAATTTTTCTGGAGGTGGAGAAAACTTCATCATCTTTCCTGGTTCGCTATCTAGCTCAAAGCTTTTGAGTTTTTTACCTCTTGCATTATCAACATACTCGAAAATACTAAATTTCATTTTACTTGCCTTAGTTGTTGGTAAAAACCAAGCAAATATAGGTTGTGTAGAAGTAGTCTGTCCAATATGACCAACAGGAGCAAGTAAGGTTAAATTTGATGTTGTATCTTGCAAGCAGAAACCATTTCTAGTGGCATGGGAAGTAGTTGTTCGAGGACGTGATGGTTTTTTTGGTGGTTTATAAGAAGCTAATGCCGCATTAGCTATAAATATGCTGCAAAGAACCGTGACTACAAGTAGTTTTTTCATTTGGTTTGAGTTGAATGCAAATTTTTCTTTCATGACTTTATTTTTAGTAGTTAAAGGTTGATTTTTTTATTAATTTGATAATATATTAGTACAGATTTTTAAATTATGAGTATATTTTATATATCTATGTATCTTTATAGTTATTATAGAATAATAAATGTATTCTAATAATAGACTCAGAATACCCAAAATATTATTCATGTGGGTAATGAAACCCACTATTGATTTAAGGAATACAACCAGTTCCACCATTATTCAAACAACCCAACAAGGTTTGTGTTCGATTAATAAGTGCATCAACCCTGGGAATGATTTCTTGTGCATTACTAGTTGCAATCATTCTATCTTTAATAAAACTAGCTTCCTGTGGATTTGCTCCTAAAGCATTCATAACTATTGCAATAGATCGATTATTTACGGGAAGGGGTTTTCCTTTTTTTTGGTAGTAAGCACGAGCAATTTCTTCAATTTTTCTTGCTAATTGCTTTTGTCTGGGTGTGTAAGAATCCCAATGTTGTATTTGTGCTGGAGTAGCAGCAATACTACCACGAAGATAATAATCTGATAATGCATCTGCATTCGCTTGTAAAGGAGTAAAAGATAGACTGATGAAACTCGTCGTGCAAGCTAATAATAATTTCCTAAAAAGCATAAGTATAATCTCCAAATACTTGATTGAAGTTAGATTGTATCTTTCTCTCGATACTTTATATATTAAATTAACTATCTATATACCGCTTTCATGATTTGTGCCATTTTTATTGCATAAATCTGCATGACTAAATTTTATTTTTTATTCGTACATAAAAAATGTAGAGATATTTTGCTCAAACACCTCTACCTACAACTAAGCTTATTCACAATATTTAGCTGATTAGTCGCCAAAATTTTAATTTTCTAGCATCCCAAATAATTTGGTAAACTGTCCCCTTTGGAGAATTTGCAAAACGTTGAAATTTACCTCTTAATTGCTTGGCTAAATTGTATGCTTGCTTTGTCCCGAAGCCTTGATGTTCCTGGTTTAACTCTTGAATACCGCAACCATTATCGCTGACTCGAATTACATTCACACCCTGTTCTTGCTTACAAATAACATCTAATCGAGTAATTCCCTGTGCATACTTTCCTGCGTTAGTTAATCCCTCTTCTAGAAAACGACATAATCCCCGCTTATGCTCAACGCTCAAATTACGCTCATCAAGTTGTTGAAAATCCACTACTTTAATTTTGAGAGTCTGAAATTCTATATGACTGCGTTCTAAAACATCAAAATAAACTTGATGAAGAACTTCATGAATTGGCTGTTGTAAGTTTAATTGTTGTTCTCTTCGCAAATAAAAAATTTCACCGTTTGTGGAAATTTCTCGCTGTAATAGTTGATGTACTTGTCGCAGTTCTTGGTTAAGTTGTCTTAAATCTGTAGATAATGTTTGTTTATCTAAATTTTCATCACCGTCGATATTTCTCAAAATTATACTTAACTTTTGCAGTGGACCACCATGAATTGTTTCAAATACTTGGTCAATAACTATTTGGCGTTCTTGAAGGCGAGTGCGTAACGCTTCATCATATTTAGAAAAAGCTGCGATCGCTAAACTATTACATAGAAATACAATAATAGAAGGAACAATCGGTATCCACCAACCAATCATTAATAATAGGTAGGCATTTCCGATTAAAATAATACTAATAATTCCAACGGTGAAAATTAATTTTTGAGAGGAATAAATATGATGTCCTATAATAATCCCTGTAAATCCTATAAATGCAATCCATAAATATTCTCCAACATCCGACCAAGTTTTTATAAATGGTCGTTCATTTTCTACAGCACTAATTATTTGACTGACAATATGGGCTTTAACTTTAACACCATAAGTATAAGGAACTTTGTTATAGGGATCTGTAATATCACTTTTTGTTTTAATAGCATTAGAATATACATAGTCTTTAACGCTAGGACTAATCACTCCTATTAAAACTATCTTATTGTTGATTTTTTCTGTAGAAACTTTCTTATTTAAAATATCTGCAAGAGAAACTACGTTAAAAGGTTGGGGATGGCTGCGAAAATTAATTAATATTTGGCTGCCACCAGCATCTGCGCGAATATACCCACCTGAATTAGATAAAAATCTTTCTAAGTTTGTCTTTCCAAATTTCATTCCATAGTCGTCTCCCTTCACATTATCTAGTTTAATTTTTTTTGTTTCAAAGTACTTTTTTGCTAATTTTAATGCCAGAGAAAATCGCCATTGATCATTAGAGTTAGATGCACCTAACAAAGCTCGTCTGTGCTGACCATCAGAATCAGTTACTGCATCAGCAAAGCCTAATTTTTCTGACGGCAATTTTGGAGGAGGATTAACTGTTTTACCACTTATATCAGGAATAATTTTTTCAACTCCAATCAGATTTTTTGTCGTTTTGAAACTATTAATTAATTTACTTGTCCCTGGTGGTACAGCAAAATCTCTATATATATCTAACCCAATTGCAATAGGCTGATGAGTTTTTAACTCTTCCAATAGTGAAGCAATTTTCCCATCTGGAATTGGATATTGACCAATATTACGTATATCATCTTCATTAATCCCCACAATCAAAATCCTTTCATCTGGGTTTTCCAGAGGACGCGATTGCATAAATTTATCAAAAACAGATAATTCCAGGAATTGAAAAGCTCCGAACCAACGAGTTGCTATGATAAAGCCTATTGTCAATACTCCAGCAATAATATCAATATGTCTAACTTGAGAATTTAAATCGCGCTCTCTCCAAAAATTTCGCAGCATTGTGTTTCATCTTCTAAATTATTAAACAATTTAATAAGTAATGTTATGAGTAGGAGGCTAATGATTAATCAATTAAGCCTTCTTCTCTAGCTCGATTTTCAGTTTGAATCCGCAAGTTCTTATTTGGTTCTGGATAAACACAAAGTGCATCCTGAATCTTTGTCCAGTAATGTCTTACCGTCCGTTCAGCTATTCGCATTTGTTCGGAAATGGCTCTGTCAGTTAATCCTTCCTTAAAGGCTAACTGCAATACTTCTAACCACTCTGGCTTCATTTCTAAGCCAGAACGCATTTCTTTTGGCGTATAGTTTACTCCCTTAAGTGCCCAATCTACTTTGGTTAGCATTTCATTCATTGGTAGGCTTTTATCTGCTACCGTAAAACCTCCTTCATGAATATTAATTGCAGGTTTTAAGCGAATTAAAGAACGAGGATAAGCACTTTGCACTACTATATTTAATGTGGGATATTGATCCATTAATTTTTTGAGCAGTTCAATTCCTGCATCAGTTCTGGCAGACTGTCCACTACTTTCTGGCATAGACAAATCTACCACAACTAAATCCACCTGTTGTTGTGCTGCTAAATTAAGTGCTTCTTGGGAAGTTTGTGCTTGTATAATTTCAGATGTAGGGTATTGTTGTTTGAGAACATTAATAGTTGCATACAATACTAATTCTTGATCATCAACTACTAAGAATTTATATTTGTTGTCTTGGTAAACTTCTTGATTCATTTTTCAAATCCCAGTCAATAATTAACAATTGATAACTTATTTATAAAAAATTAATTGTATTGCTTCAATTTTTCTCTATCGTTAATAATTTTACTCCTCCAACAAAAGTACCATGTGTGCGTACAAAAACTTTGATAATAATCACATTTACCACCTGTAAAAATCTGAAATATACTACTTAAAAAATCAAACTCTAATTGATAAGAATCATGTGATAAATTGGCAATATTTCTTATTTGCATTTTTAATTGACAGGAGTCAATCTGTTGTTCTAATTTTAGAAAAATTGATATGATAGAAGTTTTGGATAAAGTGATTCGCAATAATTCTTCTATAACCGCCAAAATTATTCGGCTGTTCTCCTCCGATCCATTTTCCCATGTTTCTGGCAATTCTAGATTAAGATTGGATAGAGAAAAACGAAATTTACATGATTCCAATAGTGAGCGAATTGCTAATGGTAAACTATCATCTATATGTGCAGGATAAAGATATTCACTCAATTTTTTGAGAGAATGATGAATTGTTTGAATATTATCGAGACATTTATTATCAAAAAGATTTTCATCATTATTTAATTGTGATAACTCTAAATTTCGGCGTATAATAAATAATTCTTGTAATGTTTTATTTCTTATTAATTCTGCTTCCTGACACATTCTTATATGTTGTCTACCGTACCACCAAATTAATGCTTGTCGTGTTTTTTGACGGGAAATAATTATCCATCTCATTATTAAAAAAATTACTATACTAGCAATTATAACTACATATGATGCAAGAAAAATCATTACTGGATTCTAGGTAACAATTGCATATTAATTGATGTATAGTTATATAACATTAAAGCCATCAAAGATAATATAGTAGATATTCTATGCCCTTTAGGGTTGAAATTATTGCAATAAATATCCAATATATTTGCACTTTTGTGCAAATATTATTGGGTAGATTGTGGTAGTGTCACATTCCATACCTGGAACTATATAGAGAGCGAAAAATTTTGGGGGAGCTGGGTGCTCGGTGCTTGGGGACAACTTAACCATCCCAAAGCACTTGAAACTTGGTAGATGCAAGTTCGGTGTAACGCACTGTGTACTGGATGTTGTTATGCCCCAGGTAGCTCTGAATTGTCCGAGTATCAGTACCTCTATTCGCCAAATAGTAACCTGTTCCATGCCGCAGCATATGTGCATGAATGGGAAAAGGTAGAGCCGCTAACTTGCCAGCTCGTTCAACAAGCCCACTGATTGTATCTTTTGCTAACGGTCCACATCGAGAAGACTGGAATATATAGGGACTAGGCGGATAATCTCGTTGAAGCTTGCGCAGAGAGCGAATCTCGTCAGAATAAAGTGGGTGAACCGAAGGGGTTCCTTTTTTAACTCGCTTTACATAAATCGTTCCACCGTTAAAGTCTATCTGCTCCCATCGCAACGCTGCTGCCTCTGAGACTCGCAATCCGTGACGGTAGATGAGCAAAATTAAGGTTGAGTCTCGGTGAGCATGGCGACCCTTCGATTGTTTGATGGCTGACCGCATCACCTCAACTTCTTGTGGCAACAAATGCTCCCTAATTCTCACCTCGGAATACTTATGAGAGTTAGGAGATTGGCGCTGTTGTTTTTCTGTTTTACCAACTTTCGTTAGTTGGACTAGTTTTTTGGTCATAACCCAAACTCCTGAAAAGCTTGGGAGGTATAACCTAATTTTACCAACTTACACTCATTTGTTGGTAAAAATTAAGCTGAAAGAGATTTGTACTTTTTAAGTTAATTAAATAAGATTCTAACTAAAATATTTAAGCGGCATGAAGCACTGGCCGCTCTTCAATACTATTGACTGTCAATCCAGGATACCATTGCCTAAATTTACTACTCCACTCTTGATTTAAAACTTGCGCTCGCACCTGGATTAAAAGATGGGCACCTTCTGGAGTCCATCGCATTTGTTGCTTTTTGACGAATCGCTTACTGATAACTTGATTGACGGCCGACTCGACAAATGAACTTGAAATCACTTCTCCATTATGGTAGCGTTCGCCATAATTGGGAATATACTCTCCGTTATTTGAAATGTAAGTTTCAAACTCCTCTAAATGGGAGCAAAGTTTTTGTGCCTCAAGACTTGGTTGTCGATCGTAATCATCTGAAGCTAAGGCACTGCCACTATCAATTAAATCTTCAATTTTGCCTAAGGCTTTAAAGACATTCCCGTGCCATAAACTCCACTTTAGCCTGTTCAGTTTTTCTTGAAGAAATTCGCTCGTTATACCAGTTTCCAAATCTTCCTTAGTTATGCCCTTGGCAATTTGTGTCATTACGGTTATTCGCATTGTAATGTGGAACCAGTCAAGTATATGTTCCGCATTGGGATTGAGATAATACTGTAGGTCACGTATGCTCTCTTCTCCATCTGATAAAAATGTAACTTGTTGGTTCATCTGCATTCCTTGAGATCTCAAGACCTCAAACACGCGACGTTGGGGCTTAGTGTCATAGCAATAAACCATTCCAAAACACTTGGATGTCCCATCGGCTTTTATACTCTTGCCTGCGAGCACTTGAAAATGTCCTGATTCAGATGATTTCCTATCATAGAAACGCACATAACCTCCATCCATACCGATTACTATTGGTAAATCCGGTCTGGGAAGCTTATCCCAGACCCTTTGACAACCTTCAATCAATATTCCCTTTTCTTCTGGAAACTCCGACTCCAAGCGTTTCCCCAATGCTTGTAGATTGTTGCGTATTGATGTAGCGTTTATTTGTCCTTCTATCGGCAGCACTTCTTGCAAGATTTTACTGGAAAGTCCATAGGACATCAGAGAGGCCCACTTTGATTCTAGGTACAGCAGTTCCGGTGATGTGCGTTCGGGTAGTAACTTGGCTATGGGGTTAAAACTACGAGTCTGTTGTGGATTACAAGTACAGTGAAATAGACGATTACATTTTAACTTCAACTTACCAAACAGCGTCCGGTATATAATTGTGCGCTTGTCTTTATGCCGTAGCTTCTTTGTACACTGCTGGCATGATGAATGTTGTTTTTCATATTCGGCTATTTGCTGCTTAACCAAGACCTGTTGAGTATTTTTTAACAACGTTTTGGCTTCTGCTAAGCTAAGTCCTAAATTTTCTGGTTGCAAGCAATCACGATTAATTTGCGTAACTTCTTGGACAATTTGGCGTTCGCCATGCTCTGATTCGACAACTACTTGGATTTTGATTTTCACCCTATCTCCTCCTCATCTTCTGATCGACTCTTTACCCCCATTCGCATACTGTAGTAAATGTTGGTTAACTTTTTGACGGTCGAAATGGTTTTGATGAACTGAAAGCCAAGTTAATAGTTCCCTGGCTTCCTCTCTACTCATGTCCAATTTTCCCTTTTTCAACATTGAGTCTAAACGCTCTATTACATCGCCAATAAAGAATTCTTCTCTTGCTTTCATAAAGTCCCAAGGTCCACCACAGTTTTCTGGGGGACAAACACCTTTCCCACCGGTGCAGATTGGATAAATTTTCTTGGGCACAGGGGTTAAGATAGCTTCTACTCGTATTAAATGCCGCCACCAATAACGCCATGTACCCATTACTGGAGAGATGCTGAAGTCGTATTCGTAGAAAAATTTTTCCTTCTCCCTAAACCCAAAGGTCGAGAGTCTGACTTCGTTTGCCCGCTCGTCAAATAATGTGCCACCTGGTTGGGTAATTCCGTACTGTTTTCCGTGAATGATGAAATGGTGCAAGTGAAGATCTTCCCATCCCATTGCCAGTTGAACTGTGTAATGTAAGTCTTCTATTGTGCTGTCGCTGCTGACAAGTAGGCGCCGCCAAATCATTGGGCTGATGCTAAGCAATACAATTTTTAATTGGTAGATAAGAGGGTCAGAGGAATTGAGCATCTGCTTATGTTACCGCACTATGTACCTCTTCTCCCCCAAAATTTTTCGCTCTCCTCCTTGCCTGAATC
>JASJDS010000045.1 GCA_030065055.1 Calothrix sp. MO_192.B10 | reverse complement strand
ACGTATTGTTTCTTGCACTACCTGTATCGAAACAAATGTTTTTACTTCGTTCCATAAATAAATTTAGGGGCTTGGTGACCATTTTTCTTTTTCTTTACTTTTGCCTTTTTACTTTTTACTTTTGCCTTGTTCGGTCAGTTAGTTCCATTATTCAATCCAAGAAAACAGTCGTGGTGGGAACATTTTAATTGGGTAAATGGTGGAACTCACGTTGCTGGTTTAACACCAATAGGTCGAGCAACCGTAATTGCTTTACGACTAAATAATGAGTATTTGACAACAGCTAGAGCATTGTGGATTGAGAGTAATTGGCATCCACCAACTAGATAAAATTAATTATATAAATTCAATCGCAAATAAAGTTTGTCAGGGCACGGCATCAGTAAGATAGTTTTATAAACCAAAAGATTTTGGATGCCGTGCCCCTACCCATCTATCCATCTATCTAAGTCCTCTTCTTCACAACCTTACCCGAACAATTATTTCTGAAAATTTTGCTGACCAATATCTGAGTTATGAAGCATCCAGTTATACCCAAGAACACCCTTGGTGCGGAATAGGAGGAGTGAGCCTGTGTCAGTCCAGAATGGTCCGTGGGGCACATGAGCTGGCCTCCAGAAGTAGCCATCCTGCTTCATTTCCCAGTAGCGCCGATTAAAGGGATCGTCGTTCATGGGCCAGTGGCCATGAAGATTCCCTGTGAGCATGTACGCTTCTTCGGTTGTCGGATGTCCACCCAGGAAGTTACCTTCAATAAACATGGGAACTAATCCCAGTATCCAGGTATCCCTACCTGTCTCAGTGTTGGTACGGAGACTACGTCTGGCAGCACCTGGAGGCAGGTAGTCGTATCGAGTAGATTCCCAAGGCATGGAGCGAATTTCTTTGATGGGGATGTAGTCCCGCACTGCTGATGCAGTCTGCGCCAAAGGGTGATACACTGAGCTTTCCCCAATCTGGGGCAAATCGGCGTAGGGATCGGTTACATATGTTGGAGTGGCATCTGGCATCCAGAGTAACACTGTATTTTCCTCTGCTACCCAGGGTCCAGTGGGGACTCCTGCGGGGATAAATGAATAGGAAAGGTCTCTCAAAGGAAAGCCCCCTTGTTTGACTCGTCCTTTGAGGACAAATATTTCTATATTCTCAGTAAAATGCCCAATGGGAGCAGTCCATCCTTTAGACAAATGCACTCGCTGGGTTGATTCTCCAGTTGCTTCGTCGGCAGATAGGATCTGTGCAATACCGTGTTTGCCGGTGATAAAGTTCTCCACCTGAAAATCCTGCTTGGGGAAGTCGAGGACTGAGTTGAGGGACTCTTCGCTCTCCACATGTTTGCGTCCAATAGGGGTACTTTGGCTTCCTTGAACACTGGTATGCATGAGGGGAAGCCTATTATCTTTATCGTTGGATAAAGTACTGTTGCGATCGCTTTTTTTAGCCATGTCCGTTTCCTCTGAACTTTCGCTCTACTGATTTATAGCTCTAAAATATGTAACTTTAATCACTTATACCATCGAGAAAATCGACTACTAATTTTGATATTTCTTCAGGCATCTGATTCATCATGCAGATTGTTCCACCTTCAAGTTCTACTATTTTGGCATGGGGAATTGCTTCTGATACCAAATACCGATCTTTTGCTTTGGATAAACCCAGTTTTTCAACTTCTTTCGCGTCTTCGGTTCCCCAAAATATCAGGGTTGGACACTTAATCAAACTAAATCTTTCTTTTGCATCCAGACAGTAGTCAGCTACAGCCCAGACGGCGTACAAAGGATGTCCAAAGCATTTCATATCATCTAAAACCCAACGGTGATTTAATTCGGCAGATCCTACATAAGCAGCCCGTGCTTGCCATCTTTCCATCAGGTGAGAGCCATCTGCTTTGATTTGGAAACCCTTCTCAAATCTGCTTAGTAAAGCTGCTTTTCCTTGTTCATCAAAAATATCTGCGCTGGATAATACCAGTTTTTCCACCCGCTCGGGATAGGCTGCTGCTACCTCTCCTGCCACGAAAGCACCTGTGTGGTTACCAAAGATACTCGTCTTTTTGATGTCTAATTCATCTAAAAGTGCGATCGCATTTTTGGCGTAGTCCGCAATTGAGTACATTCTGGGTGGCTTGTCAGAATCTCCAAAACCCATGAAATCCATGGCAATTACACGCCTTTTCTGGGCAAAAATTGGCATTACCTCACGAAATTCATCACTGCTGCGGGGATTCATATGCAGTAAAAGTAGGGGTTCGCCTTCTCCACCTATGCGGTATAGAATTTGTCCATCCTCTGTGTCTAAAAATGCTCTCTTGATACGTTGGCTCATTTTTTATCCTTGAAGAAACATTACAGCTTGGCTCAAAATCTTAATTCATATGATGTTCGGATAAATAGTTACGATTAAATCTCACGCCAATACGCAAAGTTTTTATTGTAAGCAATTAAGCGAACTTGATATCATCCCGCATTTATGCAATGCCAAATGATTTACTTCATCTGCGTTCTAAGTAACGTCCGGTGGGCGTACCAACTACTTGTCCTTGGTCATAAATTATATTCCCCCGCAGAAAGGTGGTTTTTACCTTTCCTGTCAATTCCACTCCCTCAAAGGGCGTATAACCTTGCTGGGACTCCGATTCAGCGGCACGGACAACAAAGGATTCATTGGGGTCTAGTAATACCAAGTCTGCATCATAACCAATGGCAATATCGCCCTTTGTATCTAACCCAAACCGGCGAGCGGGATTCCAACTTAATAACTCAGCCATGCGATTGTAGGACAAACCCCGCTTACTTCCCTCGCTAAATACACCAGATAGGAGGTATTCTGTGCCACCAAAGCCGGATTTAGCCAACCAGATATTATCGGGATCTTGCAAACTAGCTTTTTTCTCCGCTGAACAGCAAGCATGATCACTGACAATCCAGTCAATTTGACCATTGAGTACAGCTTGCCATAAATATTCTACATCTGCACGGGAACGAATGGGGGGGTTTACCTTTGCCCATTTACCCGTAGGTGCATCTGTATCTAATAATAAATGTCCCACCGTAACTTCCCGGCGAAAATTGATATGGGGAAAGGCTGCTTGCATAGTTAAAGCTGCTTCCACTGCCTTGCGGGAACTCAGGTGTAAGAGGTTAATATTCACACAATTGGTTTCATGGGCTAAGTAAGAAGCAATACAAATAGCCAAACCTTCAGAATGGGGGGGACGAGCTGCACTGTAAGCTTTCAAACCAGTTAAGCTAGAGTCTGCTTGGACAATTTTCGTATAAGCATTGAGGATTTCCGCCACCTCACAATGGAGACTTAAACTGATGCGATCGCTCGCTTCGGGGTACAATTCCCTTAGTTTGGTCAAACCCCGCATAATAAACTCAAAGTGGGCAAAGTCATACCTCTCCTCTTTATTAATCATCAAAAAGAGGTTTTGTTTGTCAGAAAGTCCATGTAAACCGTAGCCACCATAGAACATAAAGATTTTGAAGGAGCTAACACCATACTCCTCAAACAACATCTGCATCTCATCAATATGGGAGCCGCTAATGGGGGCAATATGGTAACTGTAATCAACAAAAAAATTACCCGCCGATAGTGCCAAAACTTCTGGGAAAAAATCCTTGTAAGGGCCACCCTTGTTAAGATAATATTGACCCGTGCGAATGTAAGTAATACTACTAGTTACACCCCCCATTGCCGCCGCTTTACTTTCAGTCACCGCATCCTTATCCAGGGGTTGATAAATACCAATGTGCATATGGGCATCAACTAACCCTGGGAAACCAAGCAAATTTTGGGCATCAAATACTTCTTTCCCCTGTTCCGGACTTATATTAGAAGCAATTTCAATAAATTTACCATCCTTAATCCCTAAATCCAGTGATTCCACGGATGCTTGATGGGGACGAACCACCCGCACATTTTTAATAATCTTGTCAAACAATATACCTTCAGACATATATAAACCTCAAGTAAAACTATTTTGAATTTTAGAAATTGGTTCTACAGATAGAATTGGGACACTAACACACCATTTCGCTAGACTAAGATTAAGGAATCGAGCATTGCACCAATGGGGAATGAATTTATTAAACGATATGCTCACAACTCTCACTCTCTGCGCCTCTGCGCGACGGACACTTTGCTTATGCCGGGGAACCCGTCCACCGCAAGTGTCCTCCTCTGCGTGAGACAAAAACCAAGATTTTATTTAATTACGCCGTTATCACCGATCATGACGTAATTATGTAAGTTATGCGTAAATTATTATGTAAAAAATTTTAAATTAATGAGTATTAACAAAACAATGACAAATTTTACTGAGTATCACCTGAATCCACAGCAATTTCCTTTCCTACAAAACTTACAACAAAATTGGCAAAGCATTAGGGATGAATTTACCCACTTCCTCAATAGTGCATCTGAGTCAGAATTAAAACTTGCCTATGACGTGATGGGACCGAAAAGTCAAACTATCAAAACCAAAGGTAGTTCTAAATACAGTGCTTTTGGCGTGTTATTTCAAGGCATGTTTATTGAAGAATATATCCAAGCCCATCACATACAATACCCCCATTATCAATCATTGGATGTACCAGGGGAAGTACTTAAATTAAGAGAAAAATATTTTACAATTTTATCGCAGGCAATCGCTACAGCAAACTCCATTGATAACCATGTTCTGAGAAATGTATATTATGGGACATTCCACCCCGGCTTAGATATTAAACTGCATACCAACTACAACCCCCATATGAATCGCGGTTATCTGGGGTTAATCGTTCCCCAAGGGGATGTGGCGATGAAAATATGCCATGACAAACTGTATTGGCATGAAGGTGAATTTATGGTTTTAGACCACAGCTATCCCCACTGTCCCCATAATTATACTGATTGCGATCGCACTGTGTTGGTTGTGGACTTCTTTAAAACTGATAAACCTAGGGAAGAAGTAATCCAGTTTGAACGGGAGTTAGTTACCGAGCGTATGCAAGATAACCCTTACAGCCTCGGTGTATTTGGGAAAAGCGATAAAGCTAAAGCAGAAGATTTTATTAAGTATGGTTTAGCTTATCAATTAGAGTGGGATAAAGCTTTGGGTAGTTAACACAGCAAGTTGTGCAAAAATATTTCCCTCTCCTGATTAAGGATGCTGCTGGCGAATAGTGGGTATGAAAATTTTAAAAGCCAGATAGAGGTGCATTACCAAGAGTTCCATCAACCCAATTAACCTGTTTTAAATCATTCCATAACCATTCGTAAGCTAGCTCAGTTGCAGAGTTGGGTTTAGATATACTCAATAATTGCGAACTCATCTTTGTCCTAATCCATGCTGCTGCATCTTTTCTTAGAAACAGCAGTTTTTCATTTACTTGTGAGTATAGATGGTCATTTCCTATCAAAATGCCTGGTTCCCCAAAACTTAAATCAACGTAACTCGATTGTCCTTGCTGAAGTGCCTTAAAGTACCACTGTACACATACCTCAGTGTTATTAAATCGTGTTGGAGTAACTACTCCAACAAGACGTGCAGGCAACGTTACTGCTGTCGCTAATCTGGGTGCAAATTTTGGAAACCAAGTATTAACCAGTTGTTGATATCCTTCAATTGCCAAAGAATATATTGTTTTAACACGAGCTAATAATTGTTGTTCGGAATAACTATCCCGTGTCCATCCATTTATATTAATATCGGGTGCGGGATAAAGAGGATGCAACTCTACTTCTCCAACTTGACGAAGACGATTTACCTCATTTTCAAGTATCCCACCGTAACCCCGCCCCTACCAATAAATCATGTGTTGCATTATTTTTTCAAATTGGTATTAGTAAGATTATACAATTACAATGCTATCTGGCTTGACATAACAAACGCTATCAGAATCCTATTTTTGACGTTGCTGATTAATGGGATGATTTTGAAAATGAAAGATTTATATGAGTATCAGACAAATACTATTTGGATAAAGGAATATCCTATCCATTATGCCGGTACCAAGTTTAATTCCAGAATGACAATTATTCGCCTATCGAATGGCAATTTATTCATTCATTCACCTTGTAATATAGATGAACCCACAAAGATTGCGATCGCAAAATTAGGTAAAGTTGAATTTATCGTAGCTCCTGGTTTATACCACTATCTTTATGTTGAATCAGCCCAGAGGGCGTTTCCTAATGCTGAAACTTTTATTTGTCCAGGTATTGAAATCAAGAATCCGGAGCTTGAGTTTGATTGGCTATTGGGAAATCGACCTGACGAAAGATGGGAAAATGACTTCGAGCAGGTTCTTGTGCGGGGAAATAAGTATATATGGGAGGTTGCTTTTTACCACAAAATCACCAAGACCCTCATTCTGGTTGATTTAATTGAAAATTTTACAGATGAAACGGAAGATGTGAATTGGATATTGCAGTTTTGGTTTAAAGTTGTTTTTCGGATGTGGAACAATCCAAAACCAGCACCAGAGTATCAGTTAGGATGGCAAGACAAAAATGCTGCTTCTAAGACTTTAAAGAAAATCCTCAGTTGGGATTTTGAGAGAATTGTAATTTCTCATGGAGACTTAATAGAAAAAAATGCGAAGGAAGTCGCTATTCGCGCTTGGCGACAGCCAATCTCCTGTAGCAATCTCTCGTAGCAACTGTCTTGATTATCAAGGGTTACCGGTGCATGAGCTGATTTCATCAGCAAAACCTATTTATTTATCTATTTGGTTTCCAATTTTAAAAGTATACAATTATTTACAACTTTTTTAGCAGTCGATCACCAAATTTTATTGATATAGATTCCTATTTATTAAACGAATTTGCGTTGTTTCAGCCTCTTGATTTTTTTGTATCATTTCGTGTATTTTAAAATAGGGGCATTTTATGGAAACTTACTCAAACGACAGCTAAAACACTATTATTCTCGTTAGATTAGATTCCTGTTTTAGATAGACTGCAATTTCTTCATATTTGACTAATTGCAGTTAATATGATAAGGCAGTAAAAATTTAGATCCTCGACTTATTTAAGGATGCCAAGGGCGATAAACTGATTCAGTCGCCCTTTCACAATTGTCTTGCTCCCATGCTCTGCGTGGGAGCATTATTCACGAGGCTCCAGCCTCACAATCTAAAATCCAAAATCGTATCACTTTGTCTGAAAGATATTCTGCACCATTTTTTTCTCCAAACTCGCCGCTACTCTATCTAATTCCTCCACTTCACCACTATCTAATTGCCAACCCAACGCGCCGATGTTCTGCTGCGCCTGTTCTATATTTTTGGCTCCGGGAATAGGAATGGTACCTTTGCAAATACACCAGTTAATAGCTACCTGGGACATGGTTTTATGCCTAGATTCTGCTATCTTTTGCAAACAAGATAATAGAGGTCGTGCCTTGGGTATTAATTGCTTAAACAGGAAATTACGAATACCTTTAGGGTACTGACTCTGATCTGAATATTTACCCGTTAAAATGCCCAATCCTAGAGGACTGTAGGCAATCAATTGTATTCCCAAATCATCGCATACTTCTTTTAAACCCAGTTCTGTCACGGGATAGGTAGACAACAATGAATACTGGACTTGAAGAGTTGTAATGGGAACACCCCGTCCCGTAAATTTTCTATGTACCCATTGCAATCTTTTCGGTCCATAGTTAGATAATCCCACACCCTTGACCAATCCTTGCTGATAAAGGTCAGCTAAACCATCTAACAATGCTCCTTCCTGCCAAGGTGCATAATTAGCTGTAGACCAGTGCATCTGTACCAAATCCACATTTCTCCCCAGTCTTTGGGCAGAGGACTTGCAAGCATTCACCATCGATTGGCGGGTTAATCTCCAGGGATAAGCAGCTAGCTTGGTAGCAATGCAAATATTTTCTTGGTTTACGCCTTGATATGCTTTGGTGAAGCGTCCCAAAAGTTGCTCGCTACGCCCATTTAATTTGCCCGTACCGTAGGAATCTCCGGTATCAAATAGGGTGACACCATTATTAACACAGAGATTAAACACCCCTTGCAACTGGTCATCCATACTTTCATCGTATCCCCACAGGAGTCGGTTCCCCCATGCCCAAGTTCCACAACCCATGATTGGTAGGGAGAGTTTTTGGCTAGTCTGCATATTTATCCCAGAAAATTTGACACCCTAAGGAACCTCCAGATCAAAAATATCCCATAGTTATCAGCCAACAAAACCTGTAAACTTCGCCAATAGCCTTAAGCTGTCAACCATCAACTGTCAACTAACAACTAACAACCATCAACTATTTTTGTGGGATAACTTATTTCCTAGAGTTTCCTAAGACTACATTACACCGATCGCTTGGTTGCGGAAAACAGCATTGCCGGATGTAATGTCAAACCAATGGATACTCTTGGGTTGTAATGCCAGGGTAATGTGTTCTTCGTTCCAGCATTGGTCTGTGGGTAACAAAGCTCTTACTGTCAGTGGTTCTGAGTGAGAGCTATTTACGCTCACGCTCACCAGGTTGTGCATACCCAAATTTTCCACTAAAAATACCTGACCTGTAAAGGTATGGATATCCCCTGGTTGAGCAATACAGACGTTCTCTGGACGAAT
The DNA here is from genome assembly GCA_030065055.1 of Calothrix sp. MO_192.B10. Lineage (GTDB taxonomy): Bacteria > Cyanobacteriota > Cyanobacteriia > Cyanobacteriales > Nostocaceae > Calothrix_A. The sequence continues at coordinate 28,211 of JASJDS010000045.1, read as the reverse complement.
CCCTAGGATGATTTGTGGGGGTACGGTGGGTACTGGCAAGGGTATGGAAAACTCCCCTAACATGGCACAGTTACCTTGACAGGGTAAGGTAAGTAAATTCATCTGTGGACTACCCACAAATCCAGCCACAAATAAATTAGCAGGGTGATTATATATACGTGCCGGGGTATCAAGCTGTTGCACATAACCGTTATTTAGTACCGCCACTTTGGTAGACAGGGTCATTGCCTCGGTTTGGTCGTGGGTAACATAAACTGTGGGTGCTTTTTGGGCGGCAAATATTCGTTTTAAGTCAGCCCGGACTTTTTCCCTTAATAGGGCATCTAAGTTACTGAGGGGTTCATCTAATAAGTATACTTGGGCATGACGTACCAAGGCTCGACCAACTGCTACCCGTTGTCTTTGTCCCCCGGATAGTTGTCCTGGTTTGCGCTGTAATAATTCTTCTAATCCGAGGATTTCGGCAACTTCTGCAACTCGCTTTTTGATTTCGATTCTAGGTATTTTCTTCAGTCTTAATCCCGAAGCTAGGTTCTCATATACACTCATGTGGGGGTAAAGAGCGTAACTTTGGAATACCATAGCCATATTACGATCGCCTGGTCTTCTAAAGGTAATATCTTCATCTCCCAGGGTAATTTGCCCCCTTGTTGGTTCTTCTAAGCCAGCTATCATCCGTAGGGTGGTAGATTTCCCGCAACCAGATGGTCCGAGTAAGGTGAGAAATTCGTTGTCATCCACAGTTAAACTGATATCTTTAACGGGAACAACTTTAGAAGAATAGGTTTTATTTAAGTTCTTTAATTCAAGTTTAGCCATGATGTTTCTATTTAATTAGGAATCAAGCTTGAAGAAATAAGGGAGTAAAAAATCAAATACTCCTAACTGTCAACTGTCAACTAACAACCATCAACTAACAACTAACAACTAACAACCATCAACTCATATCTCACCCTTTTACAGCCCCAGCAGTTAGACCTTGAACAATCTTACGTTGGAAGAACAATACTAATAAAACCAGGGGAAAAGTGCCTACCACAGTTGCCGCTGCAATTGGTCCATAGGGTATTTCAAAAGTGGAAGCTCCACTGAGTTGAGCTGCTGCCACGGGAATGGTTTTCATCTCATCACGGGTAATAAATGTGAGGGCAAAAATAAACTCATTCCATGCAAAAATAAAGGTCAAAATACCTGTGGTTACTAATGCGGGGACAGTCATTGGCAGGAGGATTTTAATTAGCATTTGCAAGGTATTATAACCATCCATCCTGGCTGAATCTTCTAATTCTTTTGGTAGTTGTTCAAAAAAGCTCCGCAGCACCAAAATTGTTAATGGTAAATTAATGGCAGCGTAGGGAATAATCAAAGCCAAGTAGTTATTACCCAGGTTTAATTTTTGGATAATTTCTAATAGTCCCAAGAATAATAAAATTCCGGGGAATAAGGTGACAATTAAAATACCTGCCAGGATGACTTTACTACCCCAAGGGCGCAATCTAGCTAAGGCATAAGCGGCAGGTGCGCCCATAGCTAAGGCTAAAGCCGTGGAAACAAAAGATACCAGGGCACTGTTCAAAATGTACCGCCAGAAGGGGCGACGGACGAATAATTCCAGATAATGGTTGAGGGTAATCCTGCTAGGAAAGTAGATTGTGGGTAATTTAGAAATATCTTGATTCACCTTAAATGATGTCAGTACTTGCCACATTACAGGTGCTAAACAAAATACTACCACAAAGGCGATCGCTGCCCACTTTAATATGTTTGTGACTAGATTCTTGGCTTGAGCCTGTGGTTGGGGGTTGGTAGTTAATTTTTCTGGGATTGTAGTCATGTTTACTCAAAGTTAGGGGTAGGGGTAATGGGTGATGATGTGTTTAGATCCCCGACTTCTTAAAGGATACCGATGGCGAATCAGGGGTATCACCCTCTTGGGAGTGGGGGAGTGGGAGAGTGGGGGAGTGGGGGCAGAAAAAACGGCGTTGCTGAATAATGGGATGAAATTGAAGGTATAGAAATTCTCAACTCCCTTTCTCTCTGCGTCTCTGCGACTCTGCGTGAGATAAATCATCCCGCACTTATGCAACGCCGAAAAAACAAGTCCAAATTATGCCAATAATCCCTAGTTTTTAACCTAGTAAGGGGTCATAGCCACTATTCGCCAGCAGCATCCTTAAAGAAGTCGGGGATCTGTTACCTCTCAGAACTAATGGGACAGACCACTAATTAGGAACTGCGTTTTTGCTGTTAAATTTAGTCAGCAAGAAACTGGCAAGAGCCACTGCTACCACCAAGAGGGTAAATGTGACTACTACTAATGCCGCACCATAGCCAAAATCTAAGTAGCGCATGATAGTAGAGTAAATGTACAGGGATATGACCTCCGTGGCACCACCAGGGCCACCCCCAGTCATGACAGAAATTAGGTCGAATATGCCAAATGCCTGGGCAAATCGAAATAGCATGGCAATCAAGACTTGCGGCATGAGTAGGGGAAGGGTGATTTGCCGGAAACTTTGCCAAGGGGTTGCACCATCAATGGCGTGAGCTTCATACATATCGGGGGAAATTGATTGCAAGCCAGCTAACAAAAGAATACTGATAAATGGTGTAGTTTTCCATACGTCTGCAAATACCACTGCAATCATTGCTAAGGTTGGTTCCCCTAACCAGTTAATAACTTGACCTTGTTCCAGGATTCCCAGTCGCAGTAAGAGATCGTTAGCAACACCGAATTGATCGTTAAAAATCCACGCCCAAGCTAGACCAATCAAGGCTGTGGGTAATGCCCAAGGCAATATGGCAATGGTTCGCACTGCACCCCGTCCGGCAAAGGGTTTATTTAAAATTAGGGCAATTCCTAGTCCAAGCAAGAGTTCCACAAATACTGATGCAGTGGTAAATATGGATGTTGTCAATAAACTATGCCAGAAACGTCCATCCCCCGCCATCCTCAGGTAATTATCGATGCCAGAAAATGTGGGTTGTAGTTTTGTACCTAGGTTCTGAGTAAAGAAGCTTAACCAAAATGCCCGGAGAATGGGATAGGCGAAGACGAAGAGCAGTAAGAGTAATGCTGGTAGTAAGAAAACCCCTGCTGTCCTGATTTCTCGGCTTCTAATTGTTTGTAGTTTCGTCATGGGTTTTCTTGGTTGGGAGGTAGGAAATATGGATTTGTCTCACGCAGAGGCGCAGAGGCGCAGAGAGGAAGAGTTTAAAATAAAGCTCTTTTGACTTTTGACTCCTTCGGAGTTCGCCATTTGCTTTATGCCGGGGAACCCGTCCACCGCAATGGCTCACTTTTGACTTTTAACTTGATTTAGGTTTTTAGTAGTCGCTTGGTTTCTGCTGCTGCTGCTTTCATGGCTTTTTCTGGGTTCATCCGATTGGTGAGGGCGGAACTCAAATAACGCTGCAAAATATCTGATGCTTGGGCGTATTGAGCAATGGGTGGACGCAAAACGGCTTGATCCACTACTCGTAATATTTCTGGATAATGGGGGTATTTGGCGACGATTTGAGGATCTGTAAATAGGGAGCGCCGACTGGGAACAAACCCTGCTTGTAAAATAAATTTGCGCTGTGCTGCTTCACTGGTAAAGTATTGAATTGCTTTCCAGGCTTCTTCTGGATGTTTGGAGTTTTTGGCAATTCCTAAACCCCAACCCCCTAAACAAGCGCCGCCATTTTGACCAGGAGTACCCACCATGGGTTTAATTGCTATTTTTCCTTTCACCGGGGAGTCATCGGCGTTGCCTAGGGGCCATGCATAGGGCCAGTTGCGGACAAATGCTGCTTCTCCGTTTTGAAATATGCGTCTGGTTTCTTCTTCCTGATAGGTTGTTACCCCTGCCGGTGCAATTCCCTCTTGGATGGTTTCTTGGAGAAAAGCGATCGCTTTTATACTTTCGGGTTGATCCAAACCAACTTCTAAGGTATCGGGATTCACCCAATATCCGCCAAAACCTTGCAAGACTTCGACAAACATTGCGGCTAATCCTTCATATTGTTTGCCTTGCCACAAATAACCCCAGTTGACTTTGTCTTTCTCCTTCAAAGCTTTGGATATTTTCAGCAAATCTGCAAAAGTTTCTGGGGGATTAAATCCAGCTGACTTGAGTAAATCTTTGCGGTAGTAAAGCATTCCCACGTCAGAACGCATGGGAATCCGATACAACTTACCTTCATAACGCCCCCCATCCACATCTTTAGGTGAAAATACGGATAATTGCTCCTTGGTCATGCGATCGCTCAAATCCATTAACCAACCCGCAGCCGCAAATTTGGGTGTCCAAATCACATCCATATTCACCAAGTCATATGGAGAATCACCCAAAACAAAGGCGGAGGTGTACATATCTTCAATTAAATTTGTGGCATTAGGTCCTTCAATCACATTCACACGAATACCAGGATTTTTTGCCTCAAAGTCCTTGACTACTGTTTGCTTCCAGGTTTGAGCATCCGGTGCTGTCATCAGCAAATTGAGAACCACTGGCTGTTTAGTAAAGGCTGGTGGTACAGATATCAGGAGAATCCCTATGAGAACCGTAAAAAATATAACTATTGGAGATTTGAATTTTTGTGAAATTCTTGACATTAATTGCGATTTTGACGTTCGGAGATGCAGCATTATGTTTCAATTAGCAGAAATTTATCTACGATTTTCGTGATTTCAACAATCTAAATAGTTACCCAATATATAGCAATACGGTTCAGTTAATCATAATGGTAGGTTGGGTTGAGCCATAGGGAACCCAACAAACCTTTGATAACGTTGGGTTAAGGAACGCAAACCAACCTAAGCCAGTTTTAGTGTTTAGCCTGAAGTGAACTATATCGCAATATATGGAAACCCAGTTTGGTTTCTGAATTTACATCGACGTAAATAAACTAACCATTTATACAAGATCAAAGACAGATAATACAATGATTTTGACTTTTTACTCACCCCTAACTTGAAAATATGGAGTTCGGAGTTCGGAGTTCGGAGTTCGGAGTTCGGAGTTCGGAGTTCAGGAGTAGGGGCGGGGTTTCCCCGCCCAGAGTTAGGAAATTATTTTCATGCTTGGTTATGGGATTTGACCGTGGGGGACTAGCTTGAAAATAGTTAAGAAGGGCATAGTAGGGGCGCATTGCGTGCGCCCTTGAGGGCTTGGTTGCCTCTTGCAGAAAAGCGGGAGCTACCCTATGGCAAGCCGCTACAGGTCTACGGGCACGGGCTGAAAATTTTTTTCATCAGGACTGCCTCCTGCCGAGTGAACGAAAAAATATGTGGGAGAGCCAAGATACTTATCACTTATCACTTACGCTCACTCCAGCCTCCAGCTCTCGCGGCTTTCTTTAAAAAACTTAGCAATATAATCGTCTTGAATGACTCAATCAAAAATTGTAGCTAGATTAGAGGAGTTAGGCTGGTGAGGATAGCAATACAAAATGCTACAAGCAGAGCAAATATTACAAAATCGTTATCAATTACAACGCCAACTGGGTGATAATGGGATTCGGCAAACTTGGTTGGCTAAAGATTTACAGGCTAATAATGATCAACGCCAGCAAGTAGTAGTCAAACTCCTGGCTTTTGGGGGTACAGTACAGTGGGAAGATTTGAAACTGTTTGAAAGAGAGGTACAAATCCTCAAGCAGTTAAATCATCCCCGCATTCCTCAATATATCGATTATTTTTCCATAGATGACCGCAGTCTGTGGTTTGGCTTGGTGCAAGAATACATTCCTGGAGCATCTTTGAAAGAGATGTTAACCCAGGGCAAGCGATTTACAGAAAAACAAGTCAGGAAAGTTGCGATTGAAATTCTCAATATTCTCATTCATTTACACGAACTCAATCCCCCCGTACTGCACCGAGACATCAAACCAAGTAATTTAATCTGGGGGGAAGATAATCATATTTATTTAGTAGATTTTGGCGCGGTGCAAGATAAAGCGGCCAAGGAAGGAGTTACATTTACCGTAGTTGGTACCTATGGTTATGCACCGATGGAACAGTTTGGTGGTAAAGCGGTTCCAGCCTCAGATTTGTATGCTTTAGGAACAACCTTGATTCATTTACTTACAGGTACCTCCCCAGCAGAATTACCCGTGCGCGACTTACAAATTCAGTTCCGGGACTTGGTAAATATCAAACCTAGTTTTGCAGATTGGTTAGAGGATATCACCGAACCATCGGTAGAAAGACGAATCAGTAATGCCCGCGAAGCATTAGAAACCCTCAAAGCCAATCGTGTCTTCTCCCCCAGTTTATTACATACCACTCGCCAGCCAGTAGACAGCCGGGTGCAACTGAAAAAAAATCGCAAACAGTTATTAATTAAACTACCAATGCGATCGCAGTCTGCATTAGAAATTATATGCTCTGGTGGTACTCTGCTAATTATGGCTGTTATCGGACTAATAATGGTATTAATGATGATTACTGCGCTGTTTGCATCAGTTCCCCTATTGTTTTTAATTATCTTGATTCCAGTGTGTTTGGTATTTGTCCGATTTATCGATGGATTGTTAATAAATGCTTTTGGACACCAGCGCGTACATATAACTCCGGAACACTTTTCAGTTGAACTATGGTTGTTTAACCTTTGTCGTCAGCGTCAATTGGCTGCCACTGATTCCATTCAAGATGTATTTCAGAGTGTGATGTACATCACTAATAGAAGCTCCTTTCAGATGAATAATGTCAAAGAAGAAAAAGAAATGGTGACAATTCAAACCGATGAACAGCGTTACTCATTTGGTGTAGGCTTAAGTCCAATGGAATGTATTTGGTTAGCAAATGAAATTAAAGATTGGTTGCGTCGGTGAATTGATATCAAGTCCGGAAGTAAGCCCATAATAAAATAACCGTATAACCTTTGCGTCTTTGCGTGAGTTTTATCTTTTTGAGGGGGCTTGGGGGAGCTATAAAACCCCCACCACAATCTCAAGATTTGGTGGGGGAGGATGTCACTCAGGATATTTAAGCGGATATGAATGCAAACGCACAATTTCATGGATGTAATCAAGGCTCAGTTCTTTCCGTGCGGGGAAGCGTGATTGATGCCCAATTTGCCCAACACTTACCAGAATTAAATAGCCAACTACAAGCCGGGGAAGATGGCAACATCCCCGTTGAGGTTGTTACCCACATCAATTCCCAGGTAGTACGGGGAATTGCCCTCAAACCAACCACAGGGTTAGCCCGTGGTTCAGTAGTTTATGATACTGGTCATACTTTGCAAGTACCAGTAGGTAAGCGGCTACTGGGTAGAATGTTTAATCTATTTGGCGAAACCATTGACGGTAACGGTAAAATGACAGGGGGACAATGGCAATCTATCCATTCTAACCCCGTATCCTTGGTCAGGCGATCGACAACCTCAGAGATTCTCAAAACCGGAATTAAAGCCATTGATGTGCTTGCACCCTTGGAACGGGGCGGTAAAGCGGGATTGTTGGGAGGGGCTGGTGTTGGTAAAACTGTGCTAATTACCGAGATGATTCACAATATGGTGAAACAACATCAGGGGGTAAGCCTATTTTGCGGCATTGGGGAACGTTGTCGGGAAGCGGAGGAACTCTACCAAGAAATGCGGGCAGCAGGTGTATTAGAAAACACCGTTATGCTGTTTGGGCAGATGAATGAACCCCCCGGCGCTCGTTTTCGGGTAGGTCATGCGGCATTAACTATGGCCGAGTATTTCCGGGATACGGCTCAACAAGATGTATTGCTGTTGATTGATAATATTTTCCGGTTTATCCAAGCAGGGGCAGAGGTATCTGGTTTAATGGGGCACTTACCCTCACGGGTAGGTTATCAACCCAGTTTAGCCACGGAGTTGGCACAGTTGGAAGAAAGAATCTGCAATACTGCAACTGGTTCAATTACCTCGATTCAAGCAGTGTATATCCCCGCCGATGACTTTACCGATCCCGCAGCTGTGCATACATTCTCCCATTTGTCCGCTTCCATCGTATTATCACGTAAACGGGCAAGTGAAGGATTTTACCCAGCAGTGGATTTGTTGCAATCCAGTTCTAAAATGCTGATGCCCAGTATAGTAGGTAAAAGACACTACCGTACTGCCCAACAGGTACGACAAATACTGGCAAACTATGAAGAACTCAAAGATATTATTGCCATGTTGGGGTTAGAAGAATTATCTCCACAGGATAGACAGATTGTTTACCGGGCGAGGAGGCTAGAGAGATATTTAACCCAACCCTTCTTTTCCACCGAACAATTTACCGGGATGTCCGGAAAACTGGTAAAGTTAGAAGATGCCCTAGAAGGGTGCGATCGCATTCTCAATGATGAGTTTTCTGATTATCCAGAAAAAGCCCTCTATATGATTGGCTCTATTGACGAGGTGCAAAAGTCATGAAGCTGAAAGTGATTCTGCCTACTAAGATTCTGCTAGAGTCAGAAGTTAGCAAAGTCATTGCTGAGGCAGAGAATGGTAGCTTCTGTCTTTTACCACGTCACATTGACTTTGTTACCACCTTAGTACCAGGCATACTTGCTTTTGTTGGGGTAACAGGAGAAGAAAAGTTTCTAGCTTTAGATGAAGGCATTTTAGTCAAGCGAGGAGCAGAAGTATTAGTTTCTACCCAACGCGCAGTTCAGGGTAATGAACTGGAGATTTTGCAACAAACAGTGGAAAAACAATTTCGCGTGTTAGATGAAAGGGAAAAAATGACCCGTTCTGTTCTGGCAAAATTAGAAATTAGCAGTATTCGATCTTTTATAAATCTGGGAGAATAGGGGAGACAATTCAATTCAAAATTCAAAATTGGGGAATGTAGGTTAGGGAAAGTAATACCCCTTTGAAAAATCATTGCAACAGATGGAAGAAGCGAAAAGTTTATCCAGTAAATGTTTTACAATCTAAAATCCAAAATCTAAAATCCAAAATGGTATGGGGGGATAGATGCAGCAATGGACAGTGATAAATTACCAGGGAAAACTCATCGAAAAATCCAATTAGATTTTATAGGTAAAGTGGCAAACAAAGCAACTCGCAAGCTGAGAGCTAAAAGACAAAAAAAACAGGGTATTTGGTTTGGCTTGGGTATTCTCGGACTTGTGGGTTGGTCGATTGTGGTTCCTGCTTTATTAGGTATGGTATTAGGCAATTGGCTTGATAGGCGGTTCCCCAGCACTATATCCTGGACTTTAACACTAATGTTAGGGGGTTTAATTCTGGGGTGTATCAATGCATGGTATTGGGTAATGGGAGAACAAAAACAAATGGAGACATCTCGCACGGAAGCGTCTCAACAGCCATCAGAACAGGAGTCGAATCATGAGCGGTAATCTAGTTCTTCTTGCCGTGGCATTATTAGCGGGAATTGTGCTGGGATTATTATATTTTGGTGGACTGTGGATAACTGTGAATAAACTACCCACAGCATCTAACCCCCTACAACTAACATTATTAAGTTTTATTGCTAGGCTGGGTATCTGTTTAGCGTTCTTATACCTAATTATTGTTGAAGGTAAAGCATATGCGCCATTAAACGCCTTTGTATTTATTGTTACCTTCCTTCTGGTGCGGAACCTTATGGTACAGCGTTTGCAACCACAGAGTGAGGGAGTAGGGGCGGGGTTTCCCCGCCCGGAGGGAAGGAGTGAATGAGTGGGGGCGCAAGACTTGCGCCTTGGGGGGAAGGAGGTTTAATAATGCATGACTTTTGACTTCCCCTCCTAGGGTGCTCATAATTTATAACTTATTGAAGGCTATGCATATAAGTACTGACCAAATTACCTGGCAACTGGGACCTGTGGTATTAAATGCCACCCTTGTGTTTAGTTGGGTAGTGATGTTGCTATTGATAGTTGGTTCTTGGTTAATAACACGCAAGCTCTCAACCGGAACTAGCCTTTCCCGATGGCAGAATTTACTGGAAGTTTTGGTAATTGGACTGCGGGATCAAATTCGCCAAACTAGCGGACAAAATCCTGATCCCTATTTACCTTTTATTGGAACTCTATTCATTTTTATTGCTACGTCCAATCTACTGTCCATCATTCCCTTTTATAATCCACCCACAGCTTCTCTTTCCACCACAGCCGCACTTGCTGTCTGTGTGTTTTTTGCGGTTCCCTTCTTCGGCATTCGACAACAGGGAGTATTAGGTTATCTCCGACAATATCTAAAACCTACCCCCATTATGTTGCCCTTCAACATTATTGGTGAATTTTCCCGCACAATTGCCTTGGCGGTGCGTTTATTTGGTAATGTGATGAGTGGAGGCTTGATAGTTGCTATTCTCCTACTGCTGACTCCATTCTTGATACCAATACCAATACAACTTTTGGGACTTTTAACTGGTTTTATTCAAGCTTATATCTTTGCCATTCTTGCTGTTGTTTATATTGCTTCTGCAACTCAAGCCCATGAAAAAAAAGATGTAGACAATGGGACTTTACCCAGACTTTGACGAGTCGCGGTGTGAGCGATCGCCGTTGTTTAGATCCCCTCAAAAGTTAGCGATCGCTCATAACTCTGATCCAAATAAAATCTGCTGTATGTTATATCTCCAGAGTTATAGCGCCGGAGGATGACTCTTTGATACTTTATGATCAGTCAGTTTTGAGAGAAAAAAGTAAATGGATCGTGTCAGCCTGATTGGAATGATGTCAATTTTTGTGGCTGGGTTTACAATTGCCATTGGTTCCATTGCACCATCACTGGGAGAAGGACGAGCAGTAGCCCAAGCTTTGTCTGCTCTAGCTCAACAACCAGATGAGGCAAATACCATCACCCGCACCCTGTTTGTTGGTTTAGCCTTTATTGAATCAGTGGCTATTTACTGTTTTGTGATATCCCTAATTTTAATTTTTGCTAATCCCTTCTGGAATTATGTGATAGAAAAGGCAGGAGCCTAGTATTGTGGAAATCAATTGGTTGACTTTCATTGCCCAGATAGTCAATTTCCTGATTCTGGTAGCTTTACTACAACGGTTTTTGTATCGCCCGATCATTCAAGCAATGGATGAACGGGAGGAAACAATTTGCGATCGCTTGCTCGAAGCAGATGAAAAACGCCAAACCGCCCAAAAGGAAGCAGAACAATATCAGCAGATGCAGCAGGAGTTTGCACAAAAGCAAACAGAAATGCTGGCTGATGTCAAAGCGGAAGTAGAAACAGAACGTGCGGTGTTAATGCAGCAAGTGCGGGAGGACGTTGAAACCACCCGTTCTGCTTGGAAAACTACAATTAGCAGACAGCAAGATGCATTTCTGCAAGAATTACGCTATCGAGCAATGTTGCAAATTCAAACGTTCATCCGCCGTGCCTTACGTGATATTGCTGATACCCAACTGGAACAGCAAATAATTAATACCTTTATTAACCGCATTCAGAATTTATCAGCTGATGAAAGACAAGAATTGTCTACAGCAATAGCTGACCAAAAGAATAACTCTGGGATCGCTATATGTAGCGGTTTTGAAATTCCCGAAGAGTCTCGCCAAAGAATTATTGAGGTAATATGCGATCGCTTGTTAAAAAATATAGATTTGCATTTTGAAACTACCCCCCATTTAATCTGCGGTATCGAATTACGTGCCACAGGCAAGAGGATTGCTTGGAGTTTAGAGAACTATTTAGATAGTTTTGAGGAGAATCTATCTGCTGTGTTTGAAGAAGAAACGGCAGAAGGAGGAAGTTAGGAGTTAGGAGTTAGGAGTTCGGAGTTCGGAGTTCGGAGTGATGGAGTGATGAATTAAAGACTGTCAACTAACAACTAACAACTAACAACCATCAACCATCAACTAACAACTAACAACTAACAACCATCAACCATCACCCTAAACGATTATATAAATATCTTGAATTTTCCAAAGCTTATGAGCCAAGAAGAACAACTATTAGAATCCTTCTTAAATGACACTTTTACAACATTTGATGATGTACTCACCAGCCATCAGCCACAACTGGCCTCCCAAGAAATTGGTATTGTTAAATCTGTAGGTCAAGGGATCGCTAGGGTTGCAGGTTTACCTCAGGTTAAATCGGAAGAAGTGGTGCGCTTTGTCGGTAATGGTCTGGGTATGGTTTTTAACCTCGATCCCGATGAAGTAGGTATAATCCTACTAGACAAAAGCGAACATCTAAAAGCTGGTTACGAGGTGCGTCGGACGGGACGGGTTTTAGATGTACCCGTAGGTCGCACTTTACTGGGTCGAGTGATTGATCCCTTGGGAAGACCCCTAGATGGAGGGGGACCTGTGCGGAGTTCCCAACGCCGTCCGGCGGAACGAGAAGCACCGGGAATTATGGATCGCGCCCCGGTAACGGTACCCCTACAAACGGGGATCAAGGTTATAGATGCCCTGATCCCCATCGGTAGGGGTCAACGGGAATTAATTTTGGGCGATCGGCAAACGGGAAAAAGCTCTATTGCCCTAGATACAATTATTAACCAAAAGGGTAAAGGTGTAATTTGTATCTGGTGTGCCATTGGACAGCGTAGTTCTGCGGTGGCTAAGTTAATTGCCGATCTGCAAAAGTATGAGGCGATGGAATACTCTTTGGTAGTAGTAGCTGGGGGTGAAGAACCACCAGGGTTGCAATACATTGCTCCCTATGCTGCTACGGCGATGGGTGAGTATTTTATGGAACAGGGACGGGATGTTTTAATTATCTATGATGACCTGACTAGCCATGCTCGCGCCTATCGGGAACTATCTTTGCTATTACGTCGCCCTCCTGGTCGGGAAGCTTTCCCTGGTGATATTTTCTACATTCATTCCCGGTTGTTGGAACGCTCTACACACCTCAATTCCGAAGGGGGTGGTGGTTCCCTGACAGCTTTACCAATTCTGGAAACCGAAGCACAGAATATTTCTGCCTATATCCCCACTAATCTGATATCCATTACTGATGGGCAAATTTATCTTTCTCCCAACCTGTTCCAGAAAAATATTGTACCGGCGGTAGATGTGGGTAAATCAGTATCCCGCGTGGGGGGTAAAACCCAACTTCCTGCCTATCGGGCTGTCGCGGCAGATTTACGTCTATCTTACACCCAGTTTGAGGAATTAGAGGTTTTCTCCCGCTTTGGTACGCGGTTAGATGAAGCTACGCGCAAGACTTTGGAAAGGGGGCGACGAGTCCGGGAAATCCTCAAGCAGAACCAATATCAACCAATGCCTGTACCAGAACAGATTGCTGTGTTATTGGCTGTTACCTCAGGCTTATTTGATAACCTAGAAATTGGGTCAATCGCAGACGCGGAAAAGGCGATTATCCAAGCAGTGAGCCAGAAATTACCCGAAGTTTGCGATCGCATTGAGTCTGGGGAAAAGCTTAGTGATAATGATCGCACTGCCATACTGGATATTGCCAGGGAAGTGATCGAGGAAATATTACAAATCAATGTAGTGGACTCTACTGATTAATGTAAGTCCTTGGAGGAAAAATCATGACAGAATTTAACTGGATTACAGCCCTATGTGGGGGCATACTCATTGGTCTTAGTGCTACCCTATTGTTGCTATTCAATGGACGGATTGCCGGTATCAGTGGCATTTTCAATGGTGCGATCGCCTTTGCCAATGATAAAGCTTGGCGTTGGCTGTTTCTGATTGGCATGGTGCTTGGTGGGGTAATTTATGAGTATTTATTGGCACCAGAACCGACTCCAACTTCTGTATTTTCCCCTTGGGAAATGATTATCGGTGGCTTTCTAGTAGGTTTTGGCACACGCATGGGTAGTGGTTGTACTAGTGGTCATGGAGTATGTGGATTAGGTAGATTATCTCTTCGTTCCCTAGTCGCGGTGATTACATTCCTGACAACTGGCATAATGACAATTATTGTTATGCGTTACATATCATCTTTATGAAAATCTACATCCGTGGAGAGTCAAAAGGTATTGACTTGAAACATAGAGGTTAAATATGAAACAGAATTTAATTGCCTTAATTGCAGGCTTATTATTTGGTTTAGGACTGAGTATTTCCCAAATGATAGATCGCGATCGCGTCCTTGGCTTTCTGGATGTAACTGGGGTGTGGGACCCAACACTTTTATTTGTCTTAGCTGGAGCTGTGGCTGTAACATTAATTACGTTCCGGTTTGTACTACGCCGTTCCCATCCGTTATTTAGTAGTCAGTTTTATCTACCCACCAAACAAGATATTGACATACCTCTGGTTGCAGGGGCAGCCATTTTTGGTATGGGTTGGGGTATTGCTGGATACTGTCCCGGACCAAGTATTGTGGCGTTGGTATTGGGCATTTGGAATCCGGTTTTATTTGTAATTGCTTTGATTTTTGGTTCACTTACCTACAAATGGTACTCGACACGTAAAAATCGAGTTGAACTCACATCTTACACCAAGGAAAATTGATGTCTTTTTATCACTCAGTATTAACACTCGAAGCTTGATTGAGCGATAAGAGCCAACTAAAATAATGTAGCTTTATTGCGCCGCTTTCAAGTTTTTCATTGTTTATACGGATAGATACAAGATATGAGTAAACCAGCAAATAAAATTCTTTGTATTGGAGCTTCTACATATAATAAAAGAACACCCCAATCAATTAGTCAAGCACTAAAAAAAACTAATTTTTTAGATGATTGGGCTGTAATTTGGGCTGTGCATCAATAATGACTATGGAGTTCAAAAATGTTACTTTTAGACCCGAAAACACTCCAGCCTAAAGAAGACCAACGTATAGTTATTTATGATGTTACTTGGGAAGAATACGAGAAGTTATCTGATACGTTTGTTGATTCATTCCCCAGGATGACATATTTAGCAGGTACGCTAGAAATAGTAATGACTACATCCCCCGAAAACGAACGTCTGAAAAAAATTATTGCTCGCTTATTAGAAGCTTACGCTGAGGAAAAAAATATTAATTTAAATGGTTATGGTAATACCACCTTTCGCAACCAAGCAGCTAAAAAAGGTGCAGAACCAGATGAATGTTATTGTATAGGAGAACTTAATGAAGTTCCAGATATTGCAATAGAAATTGTCATCACCAGTGGGGGAATTGATAAATTAAAAGTTTATCAGGGTTTAGGAGTCAAGGAAGTTTGGTTTTGGGAAAATAAACAATTCACTTTTCATTACTTACCTCAACCGGATAGCAATTACATCAAAAGTACGCGCAGTCTGCTTTTACCAGATTTAGACCCAGTTTTGTTATCTAGCTTTGTGGAAGAAACAAATCAAACACAAGCAGTTAAAAAATATCGCCAAGCATTGCAACGGCAGTAAAATATAAATACACCCTTTGACCAAGGGATAATATCATGTATAAATACAATCCCTTACACTGTTTACCTTCCTCTGCAGAATTACCAGATTCTGACGATACACCCGTGGATAGCGAGCTACAAATATTAATACCCAACTTATTATTAGCCATTTTGTCAACAATTTGGCAAAACCGCGATGATTGGTATTTTGGCATTAACATGGGAGTTTATTACCAACCAAATCAAGATGCTATTGTTCCCGATGGTTTTTTGAGTTTGGGAGTAGAAAGATTTGTGGGAGAAAATGGGCGTTCTAGTTACGTACTTTGGGAAGAAGATAATATTCCTCCAATTTTAGCTATAGAAATTGTTTCCCAAACCTATAACGGTGAATACGAGCAAAAGAAAACAAATTATGCCGAATTAGGAATATTATATTACGTCATCTATGCACCAACACGCCTACGTCGCAAACGTCAAAGATTGGAAGTTTATCATTTAGTTAACGGTGAATATATTTTACAACCGGGTGATAAAATTTGGATGCCAGAAATAGGTTTAGGTATCGGACGTGAACGGGGAACCTATCAAGGAAAAATACGAGAATGGCTGTTTTGGTATGACGAAAATGGTAATAGATACCAAACACCAGAAGAAATAGTTGCGACACAACAACAGCAACTAGAGCAAACTCAACAACAACTTCAAGAACTTCTAGCAAGATTACAACAACAAGGTATTGATACCAATACACTTTAAAAAATAAGATTACCAAAATAAATTTACGATATTTTTGGGAAAAATTGCCGTGCTACCAAAACATCAAATATTATCCCATCCAAACATAATCAAAACATAAAATGTTACCTGCATTTTTGTTAAAATCAGATATCTTGGTGAAGGAGGAAAAGAATACTATATTTATGCAAAGGTACTACAAAATTTAAAAACCTATGAAAGCAAACAATATTAGACAGCAGATATTAGAACATCTTGAGGCATTACCCGGAGAACAAGTAAAAACTCTCCTCTTAACATGGCTAACGAATTCATCTGGGAACTTAGAAGATTTTGAGAAATTACTGACAAATCAATCTACCCAAATCACAGAAACATCATTTGAGTATGGTGAGATAGACTCAGCATTAAATTTTCAACCTCTCACTGAAGCCGAAATGGTTCGGCAAAGTAAATTAGCCCTCAAAGCCTACCGTCGTAAAGGTTCCGGAGTGGCGCATAACCGCGTGCGTGAATGGGCAGATAGCTTTCTCCCAAAAAATTATTCCCCTAAATAAAATATTATGCCCTCTCTTGATTACCTCCAGCGTAAAATTACCACCGCTCAAGAATTACAATCAGTAGTGAGGACAATGAAAGTGCTTTCTGCTGCGAGTATTCGTCAGTACGAACAGGCGGTAGAGTCATTAAAGCAATACACTCACACCATAGAGATGGGGTTGCAGATTATCTTGAGAGAACACCCCAAATCTGAAATCTCCAACTACGGTATAACCACCTCTCGAAGCCGCAGTATCAACCGTTGGGGATTAATTGTCTTTGGTTCAGAGCAAGGGATGTGCGGACAGTTTAACGAGCAGATTGCTCACTATGTATGGGAACAGACTAATCAACAACCGATACTAAACGCAGATTATAGTCTATTAACCATTGGTTCTAGGGTGATTCCTCCCTTAGAGACATCTGGACAAAAAATTACAGCCAGTTTTCCCATGCCTAGTTCCCTAGCAGGTATTACCCCTATGGTACAAGAACTGTTGCTATATATAGAAAATTGGCGTGAAGAGGAAAAAATAAATCAAATTATCCTATTTTACAACCATATTCATTCTAATAGTCTCTTTTATCCTCGTAAATTACAAATTTTGCCCATTGACCAAACATGGTTGCATAAATTAAAACAACGACAGTGGGATTCCCGTAGTTTACCTACTTTTACCATGGAGCGATCGCAATTATTTGCCGCCTTAATCCGCCAATATCTGTTTGTGTCCTTATATCGCGCCTTTGGTGAATCTTTGGCGAGTGAAAACGCCAGTCGTCTAGCTTCCATGCAAATGGCAGAACAAAATATTGACGAAAGATTAGCGGAATTTAATGCTCAATTTCAACAAGAGCGTCAAATTGCCATTACCGAAGAAATTATAGAAATTGTGGCGGGTACTGATGCCTTGGTGTTGTTAAATCCATAAAAAATAATATCATGTGCGGATGAATACTTATAAAACCTCACCCGCCTATGGCGCCCTCTCCTTAATAAGGAGAGGGAAAGATTTTTGCACAGCGAAAAGCGAGGGTGAGGTAAAAGAGGGTTGAAGTGAGTCAAATAGGAGTTATAGGTAATTAAGAGAACATGAATATTACAAAACAAATTGTTTATCACGTTAGAGACGGCTTAGTTGCAGATGAACCAACAACTAAACCGTCTCCAAAATAGAAAGGTACAACATCTAAAATTTCATGCCATCATACAGCAATTGTACCTGATGTTGTGCCCCTGGCATAATTTATTTTTTGTTTTTTGTTGCTCCCTAATCCTTAACTACGCTTCTACTACTCCCACAGGACAGCTGACATTGGTTCCACCCAAGCCGCAGTATCCACCAGGATTTTTGGCTAAATACTGCTGATGATAGCCTTCAGCATAGTAAAACTCCGGAGCGTCAAGAATTTCTGTGGTAATCTCACCATAACCCGCATCTTTGAGGGCTTGTTGATAAATCTCCTGGGATGCTTGCGCCGCCTGTTTTTGACTTTCGGAATATGCATAAATCCCAGAACGGTACTGAGTACCAACATCATTCCCTTGACGCATTCCTTGGGTGGGATTGTGGTTTTCCCAAAATACTTTCAGTAGTTCTGAGTAGCTAATTACCTGAGGATCAAATACAACCAGTACCACCTCATTATGCCCCGTCATACCCGTACAAACCTCTTGGTAAGTGGGGTTGGGGGTAATGCCCGCAGCATAACCTACAGCAGTGCTATAAACTCCCTGGAGCTGCCAAAATTTACGTTCCGCACCCCAAAAACACCCCATGCCAAACATTGCCTTTTCCATACCTCCGGGAAAAGGGGGTTTGAGTGGATTACTATTGACATAGTGCTGTGCCGGTACTGGCATAGTTTCCGCCCTTCCTGGTAAAGCTTCTGAGGGGGTAGGTAAGCTTAATTTTTTTTTGCCAAATCCAAATATCATGGTGGATACTAACTCTAATTTTTGTTACTAATCTTAACTATAATTAATATTTTAGAGATTATGACGGTGATTTTGGTTAAAAAAAACTAATACCAATTTCAAAAATGAATGGGACAGGTAGATTTTGGCAAACATTACTGTACCAGCTTTTTGCACTCTAAAATCCAAAATTGAATGATACAAACCCTACTTCATGCTTACACACCTCTAATTTTATGGACAACCCTAGGATTATTTGTATTTAGATTTTTTCCTCAGTGGTTTCCGCATTTGTTAGGTCGCTGTCTTTACTGGATAGGTATACCTTTAGAATTATTGGCATTATCCCGGCGAAATCATCTCGATGAGGTGAGCGACGGGGGTGGTTTTACCTTTTTAGTACCCATACTGACTGTAGGGGCACTAGCTATAGGTGCCATCGCTGCAATCTTAGCATTATGGATATGGCAACGCCTCGTCTGCAAAAGTCAGATTTGGGATGAACCATCCAACCGTGGTAGTTTCGTACTTGCCTCAGTATTAGGTAATACAGGGTTTATAGGTTTAGCGATCGCTCCCCATCTAGTAAATTCCGAAGCGATTACCTGGGCATTAGTATATAGTCTTACCCAAAATATTATTGGTACTTATGTATTTGGGGTTGCGATCGCTAGTTATTTCAGTCATACTCAAACTACTCATCGCTGGTGGAAGCAGCTCCAAGCAATTGTGAGTGTACCTTCTTTGTGGGCGTTTTTTATTGGCTATCTAACTAGGCAAGTACCATTACCAGAATTAATAGAATCAAGTCTGCAAGGATCTATTGATATTGTAATTCCCTGTGCCTTTATACTCACAGGTATTCGTTTGAGTCAGTTGCAGGGGTGGAAAAGTTTGCAACTATCCCTAGTTCCTGTTTTTCTGAAAGTTGGTTTAACACCATTGCTAGTAGCTTTATTTACAACCTTTTGTTTTGGTTTATCAGGCGATCGACGTTTTGCTATAGTATTAATGTCGGGGATGCCTTCGGCTTTTGCAGCTTTAATTTTGGCAGAAGAGTACAACCTCAATCGGGATTTAATCGCTAGTAGTATTTTTGTATCAATAGTGGCATTTGTGCTGGTGTTACCCCTGTGGATTGTAATGTTTGATTAAAACACAGTTGTTAATTATTTGCCGAAATAAAATAAAATATGATCAATCTGCTCGCTTTGTCATTCAAGGTAGAAGATTAATTTTTTGATACTTAATTAACTCCAACCCTGAGGTTATAGTTGAATCAAGTACAAGTTTATGTCTTGAAACCGGGTGTGACCCGTTCGCAATCTGCTAAGTATAAATACTTAAAAAATAGCGGCGAGTTGTACACAAGGAGACTGATAAGCCATACTAAGAGGAAACTAAATTAACATTTTTCAGATCAGTATACATTCATGAATAATTTAACAATTAACATTACTACAATTGCAGCTGAACTTATTTTAGTTGTTATCTTTTTCTTCCTGATTAATTGGTGCTTTGACAAACTGTATCGACAAATTATTAAAATTCCTTTACTGAAAAAATTCAACAACAGCGCATCAGTAATTCGTCGTAATTTTCGTGTTTGTCTCTTTTTTTTCAGTGGTATTTTGTCGTTAGCAATAATTGGAATTAATGGATATCTTGTCTATCAAGGCGAAAATGTTCGAGACTATAGTTTACAGCTCATCAATCAAATTCCCACAAAGTTTTGGACAGCCCTTGGCTTACGTATCGTCAAAAGTCTAGGGGCAATTCTGGCAACAAGTATTGCGTTGCGAATTTTTAACCCTTTGCTAGATAAAGTATCGAGATATGCTCAAAATTTTGATCAAATTGCTGGCAATGATGAGAGCATTGCCACATTCTTTAACACCTTAAAAAAGAATATTAATAGTGCAGCTTGGATTGGGGTCGCGATTCTTTGCGCTCAATTTCTAATTCTCCCGCCTGTTATTACTAAATATTTATACGTCCTGCTACGAATTTATCTGATTATCTCCATTGGGCTACTAATTTTTAAAGTAGTTGCTGTTATTATTGATAGCCTGGATGCCCTCAGCGTTAAATATTCCAGTCCAGATAATTTCTTGCGATTTTATGACCAGTTCCGACATATAATTCCTTTTTTCAAGCGTTGTTTGGAATATATTATTTATGTTCTTATGGCAACTCTTGTTGTTCAGCAGGTTGATTTTATTGCCAATTTTGCTAGTTGGGGAGTAGTTGGAATTAAATTAATTTCAATCTTTTTATTGAGTCGAATACTCATCTCAATTGCTTCCTTAATTGTTGAAGAATTATTAATAAAATCGCAAAATTTAACAGAAGCTCAACAACAAAGACGGGAGACAATAGCCCCTCTAATCAAAAGTATTGTCAAATATTTTATTTATTTTGGGGCAGGGGTTTTAATGCTGGAAACAATTGGGATGAATCCAGGACCAATTTTAGCTGGTGCAGGGATTTTGGGTTTAGCTGTAGGTCTGGGAGCGCAAAATCTAATTAATGATATTGTATCGGGTTTCTTTATCCTATTTGAAAATTATTATTTAGTGGGAGATTATATCGAAACAGATAAAGCATCAGGATATGTGGAAGCTATTGAATTGAGAACAACACGCATTCGTCATCTCCTCGGACAAGTCTACATCGTGCGTAATGGAGATATTGCCTCAGTTACCAACTTTTCTAAAGGTTTTGTTTATGCCTATGTTGAGGTTGGTGTTGATTACGATAGCAATCTAAATCGCGTTCAGGAAATTATCGAAACTGTTGGTCGTCAACTGAAAGAAAAAAACAGCGATATTCTGGAACCGACAAAAGTGGACGGAATTAAAGAATTTGGCGATATTCGCTTATCCATTTTCACAATCACAAAGGTTAAACCAGGTAGACACGTGCAAGTCAAACGAACTTTGAGAAAACTTTTGAAAGAAGCATTCGATCGCGAAGGAATTTATATTCCTATTGGGGAAACCACAGATAAACCTGACTGGGCAGGGCAAAGTTCCTCACGGAATAACAATGTAACTGAAAAATAATTAAATTAGTAGGGTGGGCAATGCCCACCCTACTCAAATTTATTTTTAATTATTGATTCCTTTCATGCTTTGTTGATATTTTTCTGGATCAGTTCTCAGAAGCACATGAAGAGAATCGATGCCCTCTTTTTCTAATAGCTCTAAAATTGATAGATTCAATTGTTTTTCAACATCAAAGTAGATATTATCATCATTCACAAATAACTTCATTTTAATCACGCGGGCATTCTCTTCAATGCTGGAAAAACGAACTGCATATGACTTCCATAAGCCATCCATAGACTTGAGAATCTCTTCAATTCCATCACAAATCCTAGCTGTTTGCTGTGATGAAATTCCGTCAATTTTGAGAGTGAAATTCAGTCCCCACTTTAACTCTTCACCAGGGTTTTGCGACCAATTTTCCACAATTCCGGTAATCATTTTGGAATTGGGCATTTTGACGATGGAACCCCAATCAGCTATATGAAGAGTTGTACTTCTGAATCCGACCTTTAGTACCTCCGCAAAACCATTTACTCCTGACACTCCTATCCAGTCACCTTCTTTATACAGATTATCGGAGTAGATAATGACTGTACAGAACCAGTCATAAACAATATCCTTGAATAACAAACCTAAGGTAATCCCTGCTCCTCCTAGCAGACCTACCAGCGCTCCGATGGATCTCCCTAAGAATATCTCAGT
Source organism: Calothrix sp. MO_192.B10 (assembly GCA_030065055.1). Lineage (GTDB taxonomy): Bacteria > Cyanobacteriota > Cyanobacteriia > Cyanobacteriales > Nostocaceae > Calothrix_A. The sequence continues at coordinate 6,046 of JASJDS010000045.1, read as the reverse complement.
TACCTTGATAGCGATCGCAATAATAGCTATTGCTTGAAAAATCTTGGGCAGGAAGGGTCTGAGCAACTCGTCCAGCTCTGTATCTGTACGTAGCAATGAGTTGGCAACTATCTGTCCCAATATTGAAGCACTACGGTAGATAATATAGGCAACTATAAAAATAAAGATGATATTAAGAATTGAGTCTGCTGTTTCACCCAATTTAGGTCCTAGGTCATCTGACAGAATAATCCTTACTATCCATAGTCCACCCAGAAAAATCAGCAAGCTTAGGGATGGCTTGAGAACGCTGACCAATTCATCATCCAGGGTGGTCTCGGTTTTACGAGTTAGGCGTTCAACAGTCTTGATCATGATTGCCGTGAAAACTCGCCTAAATATCTGTGTCAGGGTGAGGACAACAATAACGGCAATAATCTTACCTACCGGTATGCCAGAAAAATCAAAATTTTGAATGAACTTCCAAACCGCTTCCATTGCAATTTAATATCTTACATATTGAGAAAATAAGTGTACATCAGTTTCCCGTGGTTATACAGAGTGGTTACAGAATTTTAACAAAAACAATTGCCCAGACTTAAACCGCTCGTATAAATCTGGACATATCTACCAATACATAAACATATCTAGACATTTACGTTTGTAATCTTAGTCCAAAGTCCTAAAACTACAGGGATCAACGGCAATCCCTCTATTCCCTCAAAAGCATTGGGAATTACTTTTCTTGCTATATTCATACTTCCATTAATATCAGCATTGATTACTTGATCAGTGGAAGTTTTATATAAACCGCGCTTTACACGCTTACCACTAAATACAGGTTTCACCGTTAATTTCAAGGTGATAACGGTAACATCGGATACCGTATTCGCTCAATCGCGCCATCTTTTGAGTTTTTTGTGCCGACTTAACTTAGATCCCATTAATATGGGAAATTATCTGCTCGAAAGCTAATTGCGTAATGAGTTCTTCTAATATACCAAAAACAATTGGTTCAATTTATTGTGTAGGTCGTAATTATGCTGACCACGCAAAGGAACTAAACAATCCAGTACCCACAGAGCCTATAATTTTCACAAAATCCCCCGCCTGCATTGTCCCATTTGAAGGAAAGATATTTTTACCTGATAATTTAGGACGATGTGATTACGAAACTGAGATTGCCATACAACTTGGTGCTGACTTGTATCAGGCAAAGCAAAGTCAGGTTTTGCAGGCAATTAGTTACGTTGGTATTGCTTTAGATTTGACTCTTCGTGATAAGCAAAGTGAACTGAAGGCTAAAAAGCATCCTTGGGATCTAGCAAAAAGTTTTGTAAACGCTTGTCCATTGTCAAAATTCCGTCAGTTGAATCACAGCCAAGAAATAGAAGAACTGGAAATCAAACTGGAAGTGAATGGTGAAGTTCGCCAACAAGGTTCTACTAAACAAATGCTATTTTCAATTCCCGATCTGATTGCTTTCATTTTTCGACGTAAATAAAATGCTTTTTTTCCAGTAGCTGCTGATGCAATATTGGCAAATCGATTCAGATGAAAAGCTGGAAAAATTTGTATTTGAAATAGTGAACATCTGTGAATAATTGCCTCCTATGGAGTACTCTGGAATTGTGTGAGTCATTTTACACCCATCTGAGAGGATGTTGGAAAGTATTAAACTTTTCTTCAAAGACTTACCAACTGGCATATCTTTTCTGTAGGGAAGGCAAAATGCGGTATTGCCGTTGGGTGACCCTACAAGAATATTTGAACTTAACAAGCAACAATCACCAATTGTGAGATGCAGCTTTAGTCCTAGATAGCTATCTATAATCCATGTAATAAGCCCTTGTCCTTGATAGCCTGCATCAACCTAAATACAACTAAATACAAACCAACCTCGAATTAGCGATCGCACAAACGCTGATTTGTCATTTCCCTAATTCTATGTGGGGATGAAACAAGAATCTCCTGTCAATCCTTACGAATTGACGGAGAGAGTGTCACTCTTTACTTGCAAGAATAATTTTCTTACTCCAGCTCCATCGGATTCATAAACTGTCAACTCAGCCCTCCATGAGAAAATCTCACAACCTGCCCATGAAAAACCTCACCCTCGCTTTTTGCTAGACAAAAATCTTTCCCTCTCCTTATTAAGGAGAGGGATGTCCGCTCTTGTCAGAGTGAGGTTTTTTCAAGCTAGTGCTTTGTCCCATTAATTTTGACGAGTCGCGGGTGCGAACGATCCCCGACTTCTATCCTAGGAATTGCTACAATGTGCGGATATTGATTCAGAAGTCGGGGATCACCTTAACTAGCCCCCCACGGTCAAATCCCACAACCTGCAGATGAAAATATCTCTTACCTGTTCCCTGTTCCCTGTTCCCTGTTCCCTGTTCCCTGTTCCCTATTCTCAAGCTAGTTGGATATGATTTAGACATAGTCATTGCAACTTTGTCGTATTTTTATCTACTGACAAAATATCATAACTTGAGGTGGTTTTGACTTGACAAACATTCTCTGAGATAATTTGAAGAAAAATTATGTAATTAATTTTGTCTAACTACTTGTATTGGTGGAGCGGAATTTTGGCATAGAGTAATGACTTGAAATATTTACGAAACTCGGTTATGTTATTTTATACTTGTTGGGCGCACAAAGTTTAATAAAAATTAATATATCAATCATCAAAATAAATGATTTTCTTCACAAATACTTGGCATAAAATTTTAACCACTACAGGAATGGCTATTCTCGCCTCCTCAATTTATTTGAATGATGCAAAAGCTCAATCTTTACCTCAGCAAGAAAATTTATTGATAGCTCAAACCTTTGGTGGGATAGAAAGAAAAATATCCCTTTCAGAAGTACCACTTCCTGTTATGGCTTCCGTAAAACTTGTGACTGGTGGTGAGCCAAAAGAAGCAGGAGTAGAGATGAAATCAGACGGTTCTATAGTCTATGAAATAGGTGGTCAAAACCAACAAGGTTTTAAATTCTTAGTAGATGCCACTCCCGACGGCAAAATTATTGAAGTTGACGAAGAAATAGAACGTAGTGCCGTTCCTGAAAATGCCATGAAAGCACTCAAGCAGTGGGCACCAAATGCCCAAATTGTCAGTACCTGGCGAAGTACTCGTTTAGGTGAATTTGTCTATGAAATTGTTATGAATAATGGTTTCTGGTTTGAAATTTATCTTGATGATAAGAAGGTTACAAAGGTCACTATTAATCCATCATCATAATGAAAAATCAGATTATGAAGACCTTTGCAATTATTAATTGGCAACCAGTTGTAGCTGCCACAGTCACTGCAACAACCATTATTTCTACCACCAGTCCTGTTTTTGCTCAATTACTTAAAGGTGCAGGTGCTTCTTTTCCTCAACCTCTTTACGAGCGTTATATAGCAGAATACGAACAAGAAACAGGTAAAAAATTTAAATACACAGCCATCGGTAGTGGTGGGGGGATTCGTTTATTCACGAATAAATCTGTAGACTTTGGTGCTACTACTTTAATTCCTACTCCCATTGAACAAAATCAAATGGAAGATGGGTTACTGATGGTACCAACTGGGGGAGGTGCATTAGCCATTGTTTATAATTTACAAAACGTAACTACTGATATTAAGTTATCTCGGAAAAAGTTGGCAAAAATATTCACTGGTGAAATTGGTAATTGGAGACAGGTTAATCCCCGCTTACCAGATAAAAGAATTCAGGTAGTGGTTCGTTCTGATAGTAGCGGTACTAGTTTTATGTTGACTAAATACCTGAGTCAGATTACCAAGGGAAAAATAACAGCAAGTCGAAAACCTAAATGGGGGTTTGAGGTTTTTGCTGCTCGTCCTCAAGACAGTGGAGTGGCTGGAGAAGTGCGGCGAATTGATGGAGCTATTGGTTACGTGCAAACAAGCGTTGCCCTAGCAAATAATCTGCCTATAGCTAGGATTGAAAATCAAGCTGGTCGTTACGTGAGACCAACTTTAAAACAAACCAAAAAAGCCCTAGCTAATGTCAAGTTTAAAGATGATTTTACTACTGAAGATATTAACGATCCAAAAGATGGTTATCCCTTAGTCAGTTTAACTTGGTTACTAATTAATAAAAAGTATACTAATCAAGATATGTTAACAGCAACTAAGGATTTGTTGACATGGATTTTAACTAAAGGTCAAGAATTTAATGAAGAACTACAGTACACAAAAATTCCCCAAGATATTGCTAAAAAAGTGATTGAAACTGCTAATAATGAATTGAAGTTTCGTCCCTATTGATTCGTCCCTATTGAAAAATTATATGGCTATATTTAAAAATTACTTAATTAAGATATCATATTAGCCTATTATGCTAGTCCTGAAAACTTTATTTTTCAGTCGATTATATTTGTGCGAGGAGAAGCTAGTAAAAAATTATGAACAAAGTGGCAGTGTCGTTGCCCCTAACTTCAGTCATACTGGGTTGTAAATTGCTAATTGTACCTCCAGTCTTAGGGCAAGCAGTTCCTGGTCATAATCCAGTCTTAAAGTCTCAAATAACTCCAAACTTATCAGAGAGTGATATAGAGAAGGCGCAGCAAATAGTTGATTCGGAAAACACTGCTGTTAAGCAGATTAAACCAATTAACGAAGTTAGTACCAGAAATCAATATCTGCGTCCATCATCTGTAATAAATTTTAAATCAAATTCTCTCAGTAATTCCAATTTAATTCCTATCACCTTGGGTTCTCAATTATCCCCTGGGAATTCAGAATCTAAAGTTAAAGAAATTCTTATTAATGACAAACTACAAGCACAAATCGAACAATATAACCAACCTCCTGATTCTTTAGATCCTTACAAACGCAATCGCTTGCCATCCAACAGACTGGGTGACCGAGTCATTGATGTAAATCAGTTAGAGGATGTCACTCCTGACCATTGGGCTTATGAAGCACTGCGTAACTTAGTAGAAAAATACCGCTGTATTAATGGTTCTGGTGCAAGAACTTTTAATGGGAATCGGGCGATGACCCGTTATGAATTTGCTGCGGGGTTGAATACTTGCCTGTTAAGAATTAGGCGTTCACTTGATAGTTTGAACAATAAACTTTCTAGCCAGGAAGACTTGGCAACATTAAAAAGGCTGCAAGGAGAATTTGCCGAGGAATTGGCTGCTATACAAGCTAAAGTTGATGCTCAAGACAGACAGATATCTTTTCTAGAAGAACGCAATTTTTCTCCTACTACAATTTTACGGGGACAAGTCTCTTTTTTAGCTGCCAGTGTATTTGGCGGGAACAAAGCTGTTTCTTCTGGGGAAAGTCCGACAGAAGATTTGGATTCTAATGTCACCTTTGCTGGTAGAGTAGCATTAAACTTGGATACCAGTTTTACAGGCAAAGACCTATTACGTACCAGACTGGAAGCCGGAAGTATAAACGGGTTAGGCAGCAGTGTCACTGGCACAGCAATGACGCAGATAGCTGGTGCTACCAATACAGGTAATAATGTCAGACTTGGCAAATTATTTTATCGCTTTCCTCTAGGGGACAAGACTTTAGTTTATCTGGCAGCAGCCCGTCAGTCCTCTAGTGATTTTGTTCCCGCTCTGAATCCCGCCTCAACTATATCCGTATTTGGTTTTTACAATCCTATCTACGATCTTGGTTTTGGTGCTGGTGGGGGAGTTTACTATCAATTAACCGATGAAATTGGTGCTGGATTAACTTATTATACTAGTTCTAATGCCAGTCCCGAGCCAGGAAAAGGTTTATTCAATGGTGATTATACAGCTTTAGGTCAAATCACATTTACACCCTCTGACCGATTGGGTATTGTTTTCAGCTATGCCCATTATTATTCCCCTCAACCTGGTTCAACCAACAATATTACCAGTTTTACCGGCAGTCAATTCGCTCAATTACCTTTTGGAGCCAATACAGCTACTTCTAGTGACAATTTTAATTTAGCAGCTTCCTCCAGAGGTTAAAACTCGCCAAAAACTTGCGAATCAACGGTAAGGCAAAACCCACAAGACGAGTTTGGATACCCAAACCCGGAAAGGAGGAAAAACGCCCCCTTGG